>NZ_LSJS01000235.1 GCF_001557325.1 Erythrobacter donghaensis | reverse complement strand
GATGGCGGCACCTGCCCCTCCACCATGCTGCGCATGGTCCCCCTCCCCTGAAGGGGAGGATCAGCTCAGCGCGTAGTCGCTCACAAACGCGTTGGTCTTGCGCTCGCGCCCGAAGGTGCTGGTCGGGCCGTGGCCGGGGATGAACATCACGTCCTCGCCGAGCGGCCAGAGGCGCTGGGTGATGGAGTCGATCAGGTCCTGATGGTTGCCGCGCGGGAAATCGGTGCGTCCGATCGAGCCCTGGAACAGCACATCCCCGACAATCGCGAAGCGGCTGGGTTCGTGGAAGAACACCACGTGGCCCGGGGTGTGGCCGGGGCAGTGGATCACGTCGAGGGTGAGTTCGCCCACGCTCACCGTGTCGCCATGCTTCAGCCAGCGGGTCGGGGTGAAGCTCTTTGCCACCATCCCCCAGCGCGGGCCGTCATCATCGAGCTGGTCGATCCAGAAGCGGTCGTCCTCGTGCGGGCCTTCGATGGGCAGGCCCAGTTCCTCGGCCAACATCCCGGTCTGCCCGCAATGGTCGAGGTGCCCGTGGGTGACGAGCAGCTTTTCGAGGGTGACGCCCGCCTTGGCCACGCCCTCCTTCAGCTTGTCCAGATCCCCGCCGGGATCGACCAGCGCCCCGCGCATGGTCCTGGTGCACCAGATCAGCGAGCAGTTCTGCTGGAGCGGCGTCACCGGAATGATCGCGGCGCGCATGGGGGGAAGCTGTTTGGGGGTGTCGGTCATGGTTGAAACCATGGGTTTTGGCACAGCGCCTTGCAAGCCTACAATTGCACTAGCCTTGCCCTCGAGTTAGGCACATCTTTGCTTCGACTAAACAATCGGTGTTGAAGACGATCAGATGCGCGACGGTGAAGGTCCGCTCAGCAAATGCAAGACAACGAAAGTCCAAAGGGGTTCGACGCCTTGATGGAAATCGCCGGGCCCGGCTGGGGCTTTTGCGGCTGCGTCAAGAATGACCGTGTTTTGCACGTATCGGACCTCATCCCTTCGGAGGGGCAAGTCAGTGCGGACGACTTCGTCGATTGGCTTTTTCTGGCTGACGATATGAACCCGAATAGCGACCGCGAAAAATGGGCTCCGGTACGTCTCGCACTGAGGGACGCCTTTATCCAATGTATGGGCGGCGAAGTCGTCGATGCGGTCGAACTTCGATGGAGCTTCTCCAAGCGCGCCTAAACCCGCCCCCCCTTCCACACAACCCGCCCGATGATCGTGACCTCCTCGGCCGCCACCTCCACCGGCGGATAGGCGAAATTCTGCGACAAGAGAACCACCCGCCCCGGCCCGGCACTCGCCACGCGCTTCACCATCAGCGTATCGCCCAGACGCACCACATGGATACCGTCGCGGAACGGGCGCGGCGCGCGGTCGACGAGGATTTCGTCGCCATCGTTGAGCAGAGGCTCCATCGAATCCCCCTCGACCCGGATCGCCGAGAGCTCGGCGCGGGCGAGGCCCTGTTCCTCGAGCCAGCGGCGCGAGAAGCGGAAGGTGTCGAAGGCGGCCTCGGTGCCCGGCACCCGCCCTGCCCCGGCGGCCGCGCCGAGATCGAGGCGGGGCACCCCGACCCACTCGGCGGCCGCACGCGGCCCAGGGAGTTTTTCATAGGAATTTTCCTGCGGCTCGCGCAATTCCTCTTCATCCACCCCGAGGAAGCGGGCGAGCGTGGCGCGGTCCTGCTCCTCCAGCTTACGCGGGCTACCCTTGCGAATGAATTGCTGGAGATAGGACGGATTGCGCCCGAGCAACTCGGATAACGCGGCCAAGCTCACCCCCCGCGCCTGCGACAAGGCGAGTAGCCGCGTGCGGGGGCCATTCGGGATTTCACGGGGGTTCTGGACGGTCTCTGACATGAATTCATCCTACGCGAAGGATTTTTCCTAGACAAGTAGGAAATGTAGTGAAACAAATCAGGAACATCGGGCGAGTCGCCCGGTGCGAATCGCCCAGATCAGCAATTTGAGGGACGCAAAACCATGCTGCTAAGGACCGTCGAAACCTTCCTGCGGACGCACAACCTGCCCGCCACCAAGTTCGGGCGGCTCGCCCACCACGATCCGCGCTTCGTGCTCGACCTGCGCATGGGCCGCACCCCGCGCCGCGAGACCGAGATGCGCACCCGCGCGTGGATGCAGGGCTATGCCGCGGGCGCGGCCGGGGCGGAACATGGCAAGCCGGGGGAGATGGCCTGATGCTCACCGAAAGCTTGCGCGATCCCTTCGCCCACCTCACCGCCGACTTCGACCAGGTCGAGATCAAGTCCGCCGCCCTCCCCGTCGGCGCGCCCTCCGGGCTGCGGGTGCGCCGCACGCTCGCCGACCGGGTGCGCGCCGGCCTGATGGAGATCACCGGCGGCGCGGGCACGGTGTTGGCGCACGAGGAAAGGGCCTGGGCCTCGATCACCTTTGCCGGCACCCGCCACGAGGTGGTGCTCGAATTCTGCGGCGCCGACGCGGTCGCGGCCGGAGAGGAGCTGATCGAGCGCCTGCCCGATCACGAATTCACCATCCCCCGCCAACTGGTCGCCGACGCGACCATCACCAAGGTCGATCACCGCTTCGGCGCAATGGAGCGGCTCGAGGTGACCGCGGTGCTGCTGCTGCTGGAGGAGGGGTAATCCTCCCCTGCAAGGGGAGGATCAGGTTCTGCGGATCACCAGATTCCGGATCTCGCTCATGTCCTCCATCGCGAAGCGCACGCCTTCGCGGCCCAAGCCTGAATCCTTCACCCCGCCATAGGGCATGTTGTCGACCCGGTAGCTCGGCACGTCGTTGATAACGATCCCGCCGACATCGAGCCGGTCCCAGGCGTCGAACATCTGGAACAGGTCGCGGGTGAAGATGCCGGCCTGAAGCCCGAACTTGGAGTTGTTGACCTCCTCGAGCGCCTCATCGAAGTGGGTAAACTTCTGGAGGATCGCGAGCGGCCCGAAGGCTTCCTCGTTCCGCGCCTTGGCGTCCGCGGGGACGCCTTCGAGCAGCGTCGCCTCGAGCATGTTGCCGCGCGACAGACCCCCGCCGCACAGCAGGGTCGCACCCGCCGCCACGGCCTCGTCGATCCAGCCCTTGAGGCGCTTGGCTTCCCCGTCCGAGATCATCGGGCCGATGAAGGTATTGCGGTCCTTGGGATCGCCCGCCACCAGCGTGGCGGTGCGCTCGACCAGCATCGCCTTGAAGGCATCGTAAACGTCATCGTGGATCAGAATGCGCTGCACCCCGATGCAGGACTGGCCCGACTGGTAGAAGGCGCCGAAGATCACCCGTTCGAGCGCGTCGGCAAGGTCCGCATCCTTGTCGATGATCACCGCCGCATTGCCGCCCAGTTCCAGGACGACCTTCTTCTTGCCCGCCTTGGCCTTCAAGTCCCAGCCCACCCCGGGCGAGCCGGTGAAGGAGAGCAGCTTCAGCCGCTCGTCCTCGGTGAACAGGTCCGCCCCGTCGCGGCTGGCGGGGAGGATGCTGAAGGCACCTTCGGGCAGGATGTCGCACTCGGCCAAGACCTCGCCCATGATGATCGCGCCGAGCGGCGTCTTGGAGGCGGGTTTCATCACGAAGGGGCAGCCCACCGCAATCGCGGGCGCGATCTTGTGCGCGGCGAGGTTGAGCGGGAAGTTGAAGGGCGAGATGAAGCTGCACGGGCCGATGGGGACGCGCTTCCACATCCCCTGATAGCCCTTGGCACGCGGCGAGATGTCGAGCGGCTGGACCTCGCCGTAATTCCTGACTGCCTCCTCGGCGGCGATGCGGAAGGTGTCGATCAGCCGGGTGACCTCGCCCTCGGCATCCTTGATCGGCTTGCCCGCCTCGACGCACAGGGCATAGGCGAGCTCGTCGAAGCGTTCGCGGAAGCGGCGGACGCAATGCATCAGCACGTCCTGCTTCTCGTAGGAGGCAAGCCGCGCCATCGGCTCGGCAGCGCGCACCGCCCCGGCGATCCCCTCCTCGATCACGTCCGGCGTGGCGAGCGCGGTGCGGAAGGCGACCTCGCCGGTATACTTGTCGGTCACCTCGAGGTCGGTGTTGGGCTGGACGGCCTTGTTGTTGAGGTAGAGCGGGTAGGTGGATTTGAGTTGCACGCGCATTCTCCAAAACTTGTCATCCCCGCGAAAGCGGGGACCCAGAGCGGCTCAAATCAGGCGATGATCCGGTCATGAAGATCGAGCCATTGCGGGTTGTCCCGTTCGATCAGTTCCAGCTTCCACGCCCGGCGCCACTTCTTGAACCGCTTTTCGCGCAGGATCGCTTCGTTGACGTCCGAGAAGGCCTCCACATGGACAAGGCGATAAACGCCGTAACGGCTCGTGAAGCCCGGTGTAGCTCCCGACCGGTGCTGCCACATGCGCGCAGCGAGGTCGGAAGTGACACCGACATAGACCGTCCCGTTGCGACCGCTTGCGAGGATGTAGACATGATACGTCTTCTCCATGGCCGCCCCTGGGTCCCCGCTTTCGCGGGGATGACATGTGATTACAGCTCCTTCGACAGCCGCTTGATGTCGATGTTCAGGATCTGGTCGTTTTCGGTGTAGTCAACCGGGCAGTCGATGAGGTGCACCCCCGGCGTGTCGAGGCAGTGCTGGAGCAGGTCGGTGAGGTGCTCGGACGAGGTCACCCGGTGCCCGATCGCGCCGTAGCTTTCGGCGTATTGGACGAAGTCGGGGTTGCCATAGGTGAGGCCGAAGTCCTTGAAGCCCATGTTGGCCTGCTTCCAGCGGATCATGCCATAGGCATCGTCACGCAAAATCAGCACGGTGAGATTGAGGCCGAGCCGGACCGCGGTTTCCATCTCCTGGCTGTTCATCATGAACCCGCCGTCGCCGCAGATCGCCATCACCTTGCGGTCGGGATAGAGCATCGCGCTCATCATCGCGCTCGGCAGCCCCGCCCCCATCGTCGCCAGCGCGTTATCGAGCAGCACCGTGTTGGGAAGGTAGGCGGTGTAGCCGCGCGCGAACCAGATCTTGTAGACCCCGTTGTCGAGGCAGATGATCCCGTCCTCGGGCATCGCGCCGCGCACCTGCTGCACCAGATGCGGCGGGAAGATCGGGAAGCGGGTGTCGGCGGCGAGCCCGTCGGTGTGGGCCACTTCCGCCGCGCGGTATTCGAGCATCCGCTTGAAATCCCACTTGCCCTGCGGGACGATGTCTTCCTTGATCTGCCAGATCGCGTTGGCGATGTCGCCGATCACCTCCACTTGCGGGAAGTAGACCGGGTCGACCTCCGCCGTGCGGGTCGAGACGTGGATGACGGTGGGCGGGCTGTCCGATCCGACCGCGCCCTCGCCATCGTTGCGCATGAAGAAGGGCGGCTTTTCGATCACGTCGTGGCCGATATTGACGATGCAATCGGCGTCCTGGATCGCACGGTGCACGAAGTCTCCGGCGGACAGCGCCGCGCAGCCGAGGAACAGCGGGTGGCGCTCGTCGACCACGCCCTTGCCCATCTGGGTGGTGACGAAGGGAATGCCGGTCTTGTCGATGAACTGGCGCAGCATTCGGCCCGTCATCTTGCGGTTGGCGCCCGCGCCGATCACCAGCAGCGGGTGCCTGGCCGCCTCCAGCGCGAGCACCGCCTGGCGCACCGCCTTGGCCTCGGCAGAGGGGCGCCGCGCGAGGCTGGCGGCCAGCGGCCGGCTGGCGGTGTGCTCCTCGGCGATGTCTTCGGGGAATTCGAGATGCACCGCGCCCGGCTTTTCCTCCTCGGCCAAGCGGATCGCCTCGCGCACGCGGCTGGGGATGTTGTCGGCGCTCGCCAGCTGGTGGGCGTATTTGGTGATCGGGCTCATCATCGCGACCACATCGAGGATCTGGAAGCGGCCCTGCTTCGATTTCTTGATTGGCTTCTGCCCGGTGATCGCCAACGTCGGCATCCCGCCCAGCTGCGAATAGGCGACCGCGGTCACCATGTTGGTCGCCCCCGGGCCGAGGGTTGCAAGGAACACCCCGGTCTTGCCGGTGTGCCGGCCATAGGTCGCCGCCATGAAGCCTGCGCCCTGTTCGTGGCGGGTGAGGATCAGCTTGATCTTCTTGGAGTGCGAGAGGCTCTCGAGGAAATCGAGGTTTTCCTCCCCCGGCACGCCGAAGATGTACTCGACGCCCTCGGCCTCGAGGCATTCGATGAACAGGTCAGATGCCTTCTTGGTGTCGCTCATGTCGTTCCCCCCTGCATGTCGCGGCCCCCCGGCCGGCAAGCGCGCGATGCCCCTCCCCGGGCGATAGCGCGCCTGTGTGACCGCCCCGTGATGGGCGGTTTAGGCTCGCGAGTATTGCAGAAAAGCGCCAGATCGCCAGTGCGATTCTCGCGGCGGTGCGCAGCCCTCAGTAGCCCAGCCTGGGGTCGAACACCGGGGCAACCGGCTCGCCGCGCAAATAGCGGGCGAGATTGTCGAGGAAACGCTCGGCGCTACGGACGAACATCCTGTCCTGCGCGCGGCCCGACAGGTGCATGGTGACATGCGCGTTCGGCAAGGTCCACAGCACGTCCTCCGCCGGGAGCGGCTCGGGGGTGGTGACATCGAGGAAGGCGCCGCCGATCTGCTTGGCCTGCAATGCCGCGACGAGTGCCGGTTGGTCGATCACCGCGCCGCGCGCGATGTTGACGATGACGCAGTCCGATTTCATCGCCGCCAGCTCTTCCGCGCCGATCATCGCGTCGGTCTCGGGCGTGGCGGGGACGGCGAGGATCACCCAGTCGAATTTATCGAGCTGCCCGCGCCACTCGTCGGGGCCGAGGGTGCCCTCACCCCCCGAACGGCGCACCACCGTGACGTCGACCTCGAAGGCTTCAAGGCGCGGCTTGATCAGTTTCCCGATCGCGCCATAGCCCAGCAGCAGCGCCTTCGATCCCGCCAGCTCGCGCTTGCCGGGGCTGTCGAAAAGCCACTCGTGCCGATCCTGCGCGCGCACCACCTCGCGATAACCCTTGGCGATGGTGAGCATGCCCATCACGACATATTCGGCGATGGTGACCGCATTGATCCCCGCCCCGTTGGTGACGGTGATGCCGCGCTCGATCAGCACGTCCATGGGGAGGAAGTCGAGGCCGGCATAGATCGAGTTGAGCCACTTGAGCTTCCTGGCCGCGACCAGCGTGGCCGCCATCGCCTCCTTGTCGTTCATGTCGAACCAGCCGATCTCGGCTTCGGCAACCGCGTCGATGGCCTCCTCGGCCGACATGAACCATCGCACGTCGAGGCCCTGTGGCAGACGGGGTTCGAGCATCGGGCGGATCAGGCCGGAGATGGCCAAAGTGATCGGTCGCATGGTCATGACGCGAGCGTTACTGCCGGAACGCGAGCCACGCCACCCCTGCCAGAACAGGCAGGCCGGCAAGGTCGACATGAGCGATCCTGCGCAAGGCGGGCGGCGACCCGGCCTGCCAGTAGAGAACCAGGAAGCTCACCATGCTGAGGCCCACCACCAGCACCGCGAGCCTGTCCACCCCCTCGCCGCCGGGCCCCGGCCCGGCGGCCCGCGCCGACCTGCTTGACAGGCGGCGCGGGCGGGCGGCATCTGACGGCGTGCGCTTTCCGGTCTGCATCATCGACGATTTCCTCGGATCGGACGCCTGTGCGCGCCTTCACGCCTTCGCCGTCGACAACGAAGCCGCGTTCGCGCCGTCGCGGGTGCATACGCGCGAACAGCGCCAGGTGATCCAGACGGGCCTGCGCGATTCGTTCACCTTTTCAGGCAGCTTCGGTCCGCAGATGGCGCCGTTTCATGCCAGGCTCGATGAGAGCTATGACCGCATTGCCGCCAGGCTCGGAACGGGCCTGTTCGAGCGGAACCCGACCGAGCTGCACATGGTCGCGCATCGCGACGGGCAATATCTCGGCCGCCACATCGACACCCAGACCAGCCCCACCCCCTCGGCGCCGGTGAACAACCGGGTGATGACCCTGATCTACTATTTCAACCGGGAGCCGCGTGCGTTCACCGGCGGCGATCTCGTGATCTATCCGATGATCGGCGACGCGCACGAGGTGATCGCGCCGCGCGCCGACCGGCTGGTCGCGATCCCCTCCTTCGCCCCGCACGAGATCCTCCCCGTCGAGGTGCCGGGCAACCGCTTTGCCGATGCGCGCTTCGCGCTGGTCTCGTGGCTCGTGCGTCCGCCCGCGGCGGCGAGCCCCGCGGGTGCGGCCTAGCCGAGCTTCCACTCCCAGCCGAGCGGATCGCCGTCCATCACCTCGACGCCTTGCGCTGCAAGTTCGTCGCGGATCGCGTCGGAGGCGGCAAAGTCCCTGGCGGCGCGCGCATCCTTGCGGCGGGCGAGCGCGGCTTCGATTTCGGCTTCGGTGAGGCGTGCGGCCTTGGGGCGGATGCGGAGGTCGGCGCGGGTGAGGCCCATGAGGTTGAGGCCGAGAACAGAGTCCATTTTGGCTATTGCGTCCAGCCTGGCTTTGGGTGGCCAATCCTTGAGCGACAATGCCCATTCCACCGAGGTTATCGCCTCAGGGGTGTTGAGGTCCTCGCTCAGTGCCCTGTCGAATTGTTCTGTCCCTACTCGCCGCTCGATGGAACCATCAGCCTCGTCACCCTGAACTTGGTTCAGGGTCCATCCCTCCGCAGGCTCCGTTCCCAGATCGGCGATGGATGCTGAACCAAGTTCAGCATGACGGGCTTTGAGATGTTCAACCCCCATCACCATCCGCTTCAACCGCGTCAGCGCCGCGCCCAAGCCCTCCCAGCTGAATTCCAGCTCGCTGCGGTAATGCGCCTGCAAGCACATCAGCCGGTACGCCAGCGGGTGGTAGCCCCGGTCGACCAGCAATTGCAGCCGCAGGAACTCGCCCGAGGATTTTGACATCTTCCCCGAGCGTTCGACGAGGAAGTTGTTGTGCATCCAGATGCGCGCGCCGGAATTCCTCGGATCGTCCAGCCCGTTGGTGCAGCAATGCGCCTGGTTCTGCGCGATCTCGTTGGGGTGGTGGATCTCGCGGTGGTCGATCCCGCCGGTGTGGATGTCGAAGGGAAAGCCGAGCACCTCGCCGCTCATCACCGAGCATTCGAGATGCCAGCCGGGCGCGCCCCGGCCCCATGGCGAATCCCATTCCATTTGCCGCGTCTCGCCCGGCGGAGTCTTGCGCCAGATCGCGAAGTCGGCCGCGTTGCGCTTGCCCTCGACCGCCTCGATCCGGCCCTCCCCCTCCTCGGTCTGCGCGCGCGCCAGCCGGCCATAGTCGGCGACGGTCGAGACGTCGAAATAGAGCCCGCTTTCAAGCTCGTAGCAGTGCTTGTCCGCGATGCCCTTCGCAAATTCGATCATCTGCGGGACGTAATCGGTTGCCACCGTCCACTGCGCGGGCTGGCGAATGTTCAGTGCCTTCACATCGGCCCAATAGGCCTCCTTGTAGTGCGCGGCGATGTCCCAGATCGACTGCGCTTTCGCCGCAGCCATCTTCTCCATCTTGTCCTCGCCCGCGTCGGCATCATCGGTGAGGTGGCCCACATCGGTGATGTTGATGACGTGGGTGAGCTTGTAGCCCTTCCACGTGAGCGTGCGCCCCAGCACATCGGCGAAGACATAGGCGCGCATATTGCCGATGTGGGGGTAGTTGTAGACCGTCGGCCCGCAGGTGTAGACGCGCGCCTCTCCGGGGTGGACAGGCTCGAACACCTCGAGCTGGCGGGTGAGCGAGTTGAACAGTTTGAGCGGCGCGTCGGTCATGCGCGCGCTTTGCGTCGGGCCTGCGCGCGGGTCAATCCCAGCCGATGAACCGCACGTGCTCCTCGAGCGGCACGCGCTCGCGTTCGAAATTGTTCACCGGCGCCTCCGGGTCGCGGTAGCCGATCGCCATGCCGCAGAAGAACATGTAACGTTCCTTGTCGATCCCGAGGTGGTCGCGGATCACGTCGGCATAGAGCGCCATGTATTCCTGGAAGCAGCTGTCGAGCCCCTCCTCGCGCAGCAGGAGCGCGACCGTGGCGAGCCACATGCCGGTGTCCGACCACTGCGGCTCCTTCATCAGGCGCGGGAAGTAGACGAACATCACCGCGGGCGCGCCAAAGCTGACGGTGTTCTTCATCATCGCCGCCATGCGCCCCGCCCCGTCCTCGCGGGCGATCCCCATCGCGCCGAACATGCCGGCGGAGACGGCATGGAGGCGCGCGGTATAGGCGGGCTCCTGCCCGGGCGCGGTCCAGTCGTATTCGGCCTTCTGCGGCGGGGAGACGGCGAGCTTCGCCTGCAAGTCGCGAAGCGGCTGGCCGGTGACAATGGTGGCTTCCCACGGCTGGTAATTGCACCCCGAAGCCGCCCAGCGCGCCTTGTCCATCACGCGGGTGAGCGTCTCGAGCGGCACCGGCGTGTCGAGAAAGGCGCGGATCGAGCGGCGGGTGGTGACGGCTTCGGTGACGGTCATTGGGAGGACTTTCAAAGAAGGTTCGGAATATCTCGCGCACCGTGGAAAACGCGCAAGATGTCGACATGATCATCAGCGACGCGGAACACGATAATGTAGGATCGATGCAAGGCCGAGCGCAAATCGGGGTGCCATTCCTCGCGCGACGGAAATGATAACGGCCGCTCCGCAATGAGGCGGAATTTCGCCGTGAATTCGTCGAGGAATGACAAGGCCCTTGCAGGGTTATCTTGCGCAATATGCTGACCGATACCGGCGAGGTCGCGCTGCGCCTCGTCAGAAATGCGGTATTTCATGCAGCTTCGTCGTGGGTCTGTTCCCGCACCAGCTTTGCGACATGATCGCGCAGTTCCTGCATCACGGTCTCACCGTCGCGGAAGGGGCCGGCGAGCCCTTTTTCGATCTCGGCGCGGAACGTGGAGAGCGCCGCCTCGCGCCGCTCTTCCTTGTCGACCCACGCCCTGACGGCCTCGCGCACGATTTCACTGGAGGTGGCGTAGGAGCCCGCCTCCACCGCCGCGCGCAGCTTCGCCGCCATTTCGGCGGGCATGGTGACGGTGATGCGTTCGAGTTTGCTCATGGGTATGAGAATATCATACTTTGTGTGATTGGAGCAATGCGAGTGATCCCGGAAAATCGAGCTTGACAACATACTCTATAAAGTTACTTTACTGAGTAACTATGGAGAGCAACTATGCCATATCACACTATCGAGATAGACTGGGACATCCACCGCGCCATCGTCAATGAACAGCGTGGGTTTGATGAGCCCCCACACAAAGCCTTGCGGCGCTTGCTCGGTCTCCCTGATTTGGATGAAGCTGAGACCTCGGAAATGAAGATTCCCTTGAACGATCACGGTATCCCCTGGCGCGACGACGGAGTCGAAATCCCTAGCGGCACCAAAGCTCGGATGAAATACAACTACGGCCGTCAAATTTATGAAGGCCATTTTTCGGACGGTAAACTAGTCGTGAATGGCGAAGAATTCGACACACTGTCGAGAGCCGCAAGCAGCCTAGCCGTCACCAAAGATGGCAAGAAAACCCAGCTTGATGGATGGCGTTACTGGGAGGCACTTCTTCCGGGCGAAAAACATTGGAGAAGCCTCAAAGATATGCGGGCTGACGCACGAAAGAAAATCAAGAATGTGAGAGTTAACCTCTAGATTTCTTCTCATCCTCGAACAGCTCCGCCAGCTGCTCCATGATCGTCCCGCCGAGCTGTTCCACGTCCATGATCGTCACCGCGCGGCGATAGTAGCGGGTCACATCGTGGCCGATTCCGATCGCCACCAGTTGCACCGGCGAGACCTTCTCGATCCACTCGATCACGCTGCGCAGGTGCGCCTCAAGATAACCGGCGCTGTTCACCGACAGGGTGGAATCGTCCACCGGCGCGCCGTCGCTGATGACCATCAGGATGCGGCGTTCTTCGGGGCGGTATAGCAGGCGGCTGTGCGCCCAGATCAGCGCCTCGCCGTCGATGTTTTCCTTCAGCAGCCCCTCGCGCATCATCAGCCCGAGGTTGCGGCGCGCGCGGCGCCAGGGCTCGTCGGCCTGCTTGTAGATGATGTGGCGAAGATCGTTGAGGCGCCCCGGGTTCTGCGGCTTGCCATCGGCGAGCCACGCCTCGCGGCTCTGCCCGCCCTTCCACGCGCGGGTGGTGAAGCCGAGGATCTCGGTCTTGACCCCGCAGCGCTCGAGCGTGCGCGCCAGGATGTCGGCGCTGATCGCGGCGATGCTGATCGGCCGTCCGCGCATCGAGCCCGAATTGTCGATCAGCAGGGTGACGATGGTGTCCTTGAACTCGACATCGCGTTCGACCTTGTAGGACAGCGCCGTGCCGGGCGAGATGATCACGCGGGCGAGCCGCGCGGCATCGAGCACGCCTTCTTCCTGATCGAAGTCCCAGCTGCGGTTCTGCTGCGCCATCAGGCGGCGCTGCAGGCGGTTGGCGAGGCGCGTGACCACGCCCTGCAAGCCGGTCAGCTGGCTGTCGAGATAGGCGCGCAACCGGTCGAGTTCCTCGGCGTCGCACAGGTCGGGCGCGGCGACTTCCTCGTCGAAGCGGGTGGTGAAGGCCTTGTAGTCGACGCTCGCGGGCACCTCGGCCTGCGGGCGGTTGGGGCGCACCGGGGCGTTGGCGGCGTCGCTGTCGTCCGAGGGATCGCCCTCGGCCATGTCGCTGTCGGTCTCGGTGTCGGAGGATTGCTCCCCCTCGCCTTCGCCCTCGGCCATGTCGCCGGCCATTTCCGCGGACTGCGGATCGCCCTCGCCCTGGCTGTCGTCCTCGCCTTCGCTGTCGTCGTCGGGGCCGTCATCATCGTCGGCCTCGTCCGAATCGCTTTCGTCGGGGGCCTCGGTAGGCCGGGTCAGATCGAGCTCGCGCAGCATGTCGAGCGCGAGCTTCTGGAAGGCCTCCTGATCGCCGATCTTCTCGGCGAGCCCGGCGAAATCGCCGCCGACCTTCTCCTCGAGGAAGTCGCGCACCAGCTCGATCCCGCCCTGCGCCTTCTGCGGCACGGCCTCGCCGGTCAGCGCCTCGCGCACCAGCAGCGCGAGCGCGGTCTGCAAGGGGACTTCGGCCGAGTTCTGCGCGCGCACGATCTTGTCGCCCGCGGTGCGCAGCTCGGTCGCGGCGTCGAGATTGGCGCGGATGCCGCCGAAGCGGTTCGCGCCCAAAGCCTCGTAACGCACCTGCTCGATCGCGTCATAGCAGGCGCGCGCGATCGGTTCGGGCGGCGCGGATTTGGCGTGGAGCGCGGCGTCGTGGTGGCGCAGCTTCAGGGCGAAAGAATCGGCAAAGCCGCGCGCCTCGCGCACCTGGTCGGCGGGCAGGTCGCGGCCCGGCAGGGGCACGCGGAAGCGGTTGCCGGCGCTGCCGGGCACATCCGCGCTCCAGGCGACCTCGACCTCCGCATCGCGCGCAATCGCCCGGCTCGCGCCGGTGAGCGCCTGCTTGAAACGGTCGAGGGGGGACTGGTCGGCCATGCGTCTTGCAGTCTTACAGGATGCTCTGCCCCGTCCCGGCCCAGTCCTTCATGAAGCCCTCGATCCCCTTGTCGGTGAGGACGTGCTTGAACAGGTCGTGGATCACCTTGGGCGGCGCGGTCATCACGTCGGCGCCGATCTTGGCGGCCTGGAGCACGTGGGTGGTGTGCCGCACGCTCGCCACGAGGATTTCGGTGGCGAAATTGTAGTTGTCGTAGATCAGGCGGATGTCCTCGATCAGATCCATTCCGTCGAAGCCATTGTCGTCGTGGCGGCCGACGAAGGGCGAGATGAAGCTCGCACCCGCCTTGGCCGCTAGCAGCGCCTGGTTGGCTGAGAAGCACAGCGTGACGTTGACCATCGTGCCGTCCGACGTCAGCGCCTTGCAGGTCTTGAGGCCATCGACCGTCAGCGGCACCTTGATGCACACGTTGTCGGCGATCTTCCGGAGGACCTCGGCCTCCTTCATCATCGTCTCGTGATCGAGCGCCACGACCTCCGCGCTGACCGGCCCGTCGACGATCCCGCAGATTTCCGCGGTCACTTCCTTGAAGTCGCGCCCCGACTTGGCGATCAGCGAGGGGTTGGTGGTGACCCCGTCGAGCAATCCGGTGGCGGCAAGTTCGCGGATCGCCGCGATATCGGCGGTGTCGACGAAAAATTTCATCAGGGTCGCTCCAGATTTTTCCAATAGGCAGCGGGCTGCCATCGTTTTAGGGGCAGGCGCATGACACGCCTGCCAGCACGAATTGCGATGCTGCTTGCCGCCCTGTCGGCGGCTTGGCAACCGTCGATCGCGCGGGCCGGGGAAGAGGATACACAATTATGGGTTTTCCTGTCGGCGACCGGCCCGCTCGATGATGACACGCGGCTGACGATCGACACCTCGCAGCGCTGGCGCAGCGCGGCGCGCGGTGACGAGCAGCAGACGATTCGCATCCTGGTCGAGCAGCAGGTGGCCGAGCGGCTGGCGCTCGGCGGCGCAGTGGCAGTGTTCGAGGCCGGGGGGCTCAGCGAATTCCGGCTCGACCAGCAGGCGGTGGTGACGCTCGGCCGCTTCGCGCTGCGATCGCGAATCGAGGAGCGGTTCTTCGACCGGGCCGACCGGATGGAGGTGCGGCTGCGGCAGCGCGTCCTCTACAACCAGCCGCTCGCGCGGGACTGGCGCGCGACCCTGCACGGCGAATGGTTCGGCATCGTCCAGTCCCGTCGGCGCGATGTCCCGGATTCGGCCGAATGGCGCGCGCAGCTCTCGCTGTTCCACCGCCTCGGCAATAACTTCGAGGTCGGTGCGAACTACCTGTTCATCCTGGTCCCGAACGGCGACCGGCCGGACCGGATCACCCACGTTCCCCAGGCCACGGTCACCTACCGTTTCTGAGACAGATCAGACCCGGCTGCCGAGCCCGAACACGCCGATCAGCAACGGATCGCGGGTCGCCTCGGGATCGGCGCGGATCGCGGCTTCCTCGCGCGCGATCTCGCCCCAGATGGCATCGTCGATCTGCCGCCCGAAGCGGTCGGCGACCCCGGACACATCCACCCCGGTGAGCGCCGCGAGCGCCTGACCGAGCAGCGGATCGCGGCTGATCCGCAGCGCTTCGCCGAGTTCGGGGACGACGGCATCGAGCAGGGCGGAGCCGACCTCCTGCCGCAGGTAATCGCTCGCCGCCGAAGGCCCGCCGCGTACCAGCGCGAGCGCGTTCTCGAACCCGATCACCCGGATCGCGTCGGTCACCACCGGCGCGGCGCGGAAGCTCGCGTCGATCGCGAAGGTGGCAAAGCGCTCCTCGAGCCGGTCCTTGAAGGCCTGCGAGGTGAGGATGCGCCCCAGCACATCCCCGCGCGAGCCGAGCACATCGCCAAGCCCGATGCGGGCGACCTGCTCGTCCCAGAAGCCGCCCGGCGCAGTGAGGCGGGCAAAGGCGTTCTCGGTCGCAACGAGCAGCAGGCGGCGCACCGCCTCGGTCAGGCTGAATCCGCCCCCGGTGCTGGCACAGGCGGGAAGGAGCAGCATGGCGCCCGCCCCGGCGGCTCCGGCAAGCAGGCTGCGCCTCGTATGCGGACGGGCCGTGGTAAAGGTGGTGATCGCGGCCATTTTCATCGGTCTCCAACTTGCCCTCGCCCTTTGCACCGCCCCATATAACTGCGCGATGAACCGGGTTCGCCTCCTTGTATTGCATGCCGCGCTGGGCCCGCTCGATTACCGGCTGCCCGACGGCGTGCGCGCGCCTCCCGGCAGCGTGGTGGTCGCGCCGCTGGGCCCGCGCAAGGTGATGGGGATCGTGTGGGACGAGGGCCGCCTGCCGGGCGAGGAGATCGCCTTCGAGCGTCTGCGCCCGATCCTCGAGGTGCTGCCCGTCCCGCCCCTGCCGCAGGCGCTCAGACGGTTGATCGAATGGACCGCCGACTACTATTGCGCCCCGCTCGCCAGCACCGCGCGCATGGCGTTGGCGAGCGGCGGGGCGCTGGGCGGGCCGGCGACGATGACCGAATACCGGCTGACCGGAGCGGACAGCGCGGTGCGGCTGACCGCGCAGCGCAAGGCGGCGCTGGAGAAGCTGTCAGGCGAGCAGGGCACCATGCGCGAGCTCGCCGCGCTGGCGGGCGTCTCGGAAGGCGTGCTGCGCGGGATGGCGGGGGCCGGGCTGATCGAGCCGGTAGCGGTCAATATCGACCGCCCCTACCCGCCCGCCGATCCCGACTTCCACCAGCCCGCATTGTCGGAGGCGCAAGCTGCGGTCGCCGGCACGCTGGTCGAAGCGGTGCGCGCGGAGAAATTCGCGCCCTTCCTCATCGACGGGGTGACGGGATCGGGCAAGACCGAGACCTATTTCGAACCCGTCGCCGAGGCGATCCGGCAGGGGCGGCAAGTGCTGGTGCTGCTCCCTGAAATCGCGCTGACCGAGAATTTCCTCGCGCGGTTCGCGGCGCGGTTCGGGGCCAAGCCGGTGCTGTGGCATTCCTCGCTCAAATCGACCGAGCGGCGGCGGGCGTGGCGGGCGATTGCCGATGGTTCGGCACAGGTCGTGGTCGGCGCGCGTTCGGCGCTGTTCCTGCCCTATGCGAAGCTCGGCCTGATCGTCGTCGACGAGGCGCACGAGATCAGCTTCAAGCAGGATGACGGGGTGCGCTACAACGCCCGCGACGTCGCCGTGATGCGCGCGCGCTTCGAAGGCCTGCCGGTGATCCTCGCCAGCGCAACGCCCGCGCTCGAGAGCCTGCACATGGCCGAAATCGGGGTCTACACGAAGCTCGATCTGCCCGCCCGCTTTGGCGGCGCGAGCCTGCCTTCCGTGCGCCTCGTGAACCTCACCGAGGAGAAGCCCGGCAGCCAGCGCTGGCTCGCCGGGCCGTTGATCGAGAGCTTGCGCGAGCGGCTTGACAAGGGCGAGCAATCGCTCCTGTTCCTCAACCGCCGCGGCTATGCCCCGCTGACGCTTTGCAGGAATTGCGGGCACCGCTTCAAATGCCCCTCGTGCAGCGCATGGCTGGTCGAACACCGCCTCTCCGCCCGCCTCGCCTGCCACCATTGCGGCTTCGAGACGCGCGTGCCCGAGGCCTGCCCCGAATGCGGGGAGAGCGACTGCCTCGTCGCCTGCGGGCCGGGGGTCGAGCGGATCGCGGCCGAAGTCGCCGAGCTGTTCCCCGAGGCGCGGCTCGCGGTTGCCACCTCCGACACCTTGAACACCCCTGACCGCGCGGCGGAATTCATCGCAAAGGCGGAAGGCAAGGCGATCGACATCATCATCGGCACGCAGCTTGTCACCAAGGGCTTCCACTTCCCCGATCTGACGCTGGTGGGCGTGGTCGATGCCGACCTGGGCCTCGAAGGCGGAGACCTGCGCGCGGGCGAGCGCACCTTCTCGCAGATCGCGCAGGTCGCGGGCCGCGCCGGGCGGGGCGCGAAACCGGGCGAGGTGCTGATCCAGACCCGCCACCCCGATGCCCCCGTCATTGCCGCGCTCGCGAACGGCGACCGCGACGCCTTCTACGCCGCCGAGACGCAAGGGCGGCGCGATGCGGGGGCGCCGCCGTTCGGCAGGTGGGCTGCGATCATCCTGTCTTCCGAGGACGAAAAGGAAGCGCGCGAGGCCGCCCAGCGGCTCGGCGACGTGCGCCCACGGCTGGGGGACGTCCAGATCCTCGGCCCCGCCCCTGCTCCACTGTCATTGCTGCGCGGACGCTATCGCTATCGCTTTCTGGTGAACGCTCGCCGCAGCGCGAATTTGCAAGCGGTGCTTCGGGACTGGATCGGCGCGGTGCAATTTGCGCCCGGGGTGCGGGTGGGGATCGATATCGACCCCTACTCCTTCGTCTGAGCGCGAAACCAAAGCGCAGGCCACCGCGTATCCTCCCCATGACCCGTCCCGTTCTCGTGCCGATCCTCGGCGACCAGCTGTCGCGCAATCTCTCCAGTCTCGAAGGCCTGACGCCAGCCGAAACCCGAATCCTGATGATGGAGGTGTGGGACGAGGCGACCTATGTGAAGCACCACAAGCAGAAGATCGTGCTCATTTTTGCGGCAATGCGTCATTTCGCCGAGGAACTGCGCGCCGAGGGCTGGCAGGTCGATTACGTGCGCCTCGACGATCCCGCCAACACCGGCAGCTTCACCGGCGAGGTTGCCCGCGCCGTCGAACGCCACGCGCCGTCCGAAATCCGCGTCACCGAAAGCGGCGAGTGGCGGGTGCACGGAGCCATGCTGGAATGGGAGGGCCGCTTCCCCTGCCCCGTGAGCATCCTCCCCGACACCCGCTTCATCGCCACCCACGCCGAGTTCCGCGCCTTCGCCGAGGGGCGCAAGCACTTGACGATGGAGTATTTCTACCGCGAGATGCGGCGCAAGACCGGCCTGCTGATGGAAGGCGACAAGCCCGTGAGCGGGGTCTGGAACCTCGACGCGGAGAACCGCGAGCCGCCCAAGCAGGGCCTGAAAGCGCCCCCGGCTCCCAAGTTCGCCCCCGACGCCATCACCCGGGAGGTTATCGTGCTGGTCGGCGAACGCTTCGCCGACCACTTCGGCGATCTCGAACCCTTTGGCTGGCCGGTCACCCGTGCCGGGGCCCTCGAAGCCGCCGAGGCCTTCTTCGCGCGCCGCCTTTCGCTGTTCGGCCCCTATCAGGACGCGATGATCCATGGCGAGGACGACCTCTACCACTCGATGCTCTCGACCAGCCTCAATTGCGGGCTACTCGATCCGCTCGAACTGTGCCGCGCCGCCGAGGCTGCCTACAAAAGAGGCAGGGCTCCGCTCAATTCCGTAGAGGGCTTCATCCGCCAGATCATCGGCTGGCGCGAATATGTGCGCGGGTTCTACTGGTACACCATGCCCGCCCTTGCCGAGGCCAACGAACTCGCCGCCCACCGGCCCCTGCCCGAGTTCTTCTGGACCGGCGCAACCGACATGCGCTGCCTTGCCGATTGCATCCGCACCACCCGCGAGGACGCCCATGCCCACCACATCCAGCGGCTGATGGTGCTGGGCAATTTCTGCCTGATCGCCGGGATCGACCCCAAGCAGGTCGCCGACTGGTATCTCGCCGTCTATGCCGACGCCTATGAATGGGTCGAGCTGCCCAACGTGGCGGGCATGGTGCTCTATGCCGACGGCGGCAAGCTCGCCACCAAGCCCTATGCGGCGAGCGGCAATTACATCAACAAGATGAGCAACTACTGCAAGGGCTGCCGCTACAAGGTCGCCGAGAAGACCGGCCCCGACGCCTGCCCCTTCAACCCGCTCTACTGGCACTTCATGGCGAAGAACCGCGACAAGCTCGAAAGCAACCACCGCATCGGGCGCATCTATGCCACGTGGGACAGGATGGGCGAGGCGAGGCAGCGCGAATATCTGGAGAGCGCGGAGACCTTCCTTGCCAGCCTCGAGCCCGCTCGCATCGGCTGGGCGCGCGCCGAATAGCGATCAGCGCTCCGACAAGCCGGCGCCCGCCCGGGCCGCTGCGCGCAGTTCCGGCGTCAGCGCAGCCGTGCGCGGGGCCAGCGGCTCGCCATCGCCCTGCTCGCCATTTGCCTCGATCTCGCCGAGCAGCAGACGCATCTGCTCGATCTCCCTGACCTGGGCGGCGATGATGTCGTCGGCCAACCTGCGCACCCGCGGATCGGATATCCTCGCCCGCTCGCTGGTCAGCACCGCGATCGAATGGTGCGGGATCATCGCCTTCATCCACGCCCGGTCGTCGACCGTCGACTGACTGCGCGCGAGGAACAGGAACAGGCCAAATCCGGCGACGGCGGCAAGCATCACCGCGATCTTGACGGCCCGCGTCCGGTACATCCCCCACATGAAGCCCAGCATGATGACGATCATCGCCATGCCCATCATCAGCGCCATCCACATGCGGGTCTGGCTGAAATAGACGTGATCGGCTTCGTAGACATTCGAGTACTTGAGCACGAACATGGTGACGATCGAGGAGGCGATCATGGCCGCGAAGGTGGCCCATCTGCCCTTGTGCGCGTCGGCTTTGGCGTGCTGCATGGCGTTCCTTTCGAAACCAGGCCCAAGCGCGTCCAGCACAGGATGTTCCGCAGAACCGCGCAAGGCGAGGCTTCCGCGAGGTGACCTGCTGGACTAGGGTCATGGCTTCCATCCGGGAGAGAGCCTCACCATGCTGACCATCCACCACCTGCGCCTGTCGCAATCCGAACGCATCGTCTGGCTCGCCGAGGAGCTGGGGCTCGAATACGACCTGAAGCTCTACGACCGCCGCGCCGACAACCGGCTCGCGCCGGACGAATACAAGGCATTGCACCCGATGGGCATCGCGCCCGTCATCACCGACGGCGATCTGGTGCTGGGCGAGAGCGGGGCGATCATCGACTACATCGTCGCGAAACATGCGCCCCAGACGGCCGCCGCGACCGGCCTCGTGCCCTCGCCCGATCACCCCGACTATGCCGACCACCTGTTCTACTACCACTGGGCCAACGCGACCTTCATGACCAATGGCATGATGGCGCTGGTGGCGCAGTTCATGGGCGCGGCCGAGCTGCCCTTCTTCGTCGCGGACCGGGTGCAGAAGGGCTGGGCGATCGTCGAGGAGCGCCTCGGCGAGGCTGCCTATTTCGGAGGCAGCCAGCTCACCACCGCCGACATCATGATGGGCTTCCAGCTCACCACGTCGCGGGCGATGAGCGGCATGAGCATCGACCACCTGCCCAACCTCAAGGCCTATCTCGCGCGCATCG
The DNA here is from genome assembly GCF_001557325.1 of Erythrobacter donghaensis. Classification (GTDB taxonomy): domain Bacteria; phylum Pseudomonadota; class Alphaproteobacteria; order Sphingomonadales; family Sphingomonadaceae; genus Erythrobacter; species Erythrobacter donghaensis_B. The sequence goes on along the minus strand of NZ_LSJS01000235.1, from coordinate 982 downwards.
GCGAGCGGCCCGCATATCAGCGCGCGATGGCCAAGTGCGAGCCGGGGATGCCGCCGAAGCTGGATTGAGGATCGCGGATGGGGTGGAAACGGCAGGACAAGAAGAAAGACCCCGGGGCGAAAGTGCCACCGGGGCATCCCTTCCATGACCTCATCGAAGAGGCTTACCTCGTCTTCGCCGGACCCAAGCCCGACGATGTGGACGTTTGCACCCATTGTTGCATGACCCAAGCGACTGCGGAGGATTTCTTCCGCCCGAATATTGCCGAACTCCCGCTCGACTATCTGCGTGAATGGTTCGGTGCAGCCTACCCAGCAGGAGGCGTCAATCAGCTTATCTGGGCCTACCTCTTGCCCCGCACGCTTGAAGTGATCGCCATGGGCGAAGAGCCCGACGTCAACGGCATCGAATTGTCGCTTTCGCGCTTTGATACCGGCAACCCGGGCCATTGGTCTGCCGCGCAATGGAGCGTGCTTGACCGGTTCCGGGGCCAATTCCTCAACACGGCCCCATCGCGGCACCACGCGCTAGACGAGACGTTATGCATGTTCCGCCGCGGGGGCTGGCAGTTGGATGATCTGCTGGCACAGGTGCTCGCGATGCCGGACGAAGATATCGTCGGGCGACTGTGGCAGGACTGGTGCGACGGGTTCGGCGCATATGGATACGTCTCTACGACCAATTTCTGGCAAACCGCCGACGCGGCACGGGTGCGCGATTTCTACGAATCCGATGCTTTGCGCAATCGACTGGAGAGCATCGCGCTCAGCGACAGCGCGGTTGCCGACATCGCCGCGAAGGCATCCGACCTTGTCAGCGTGATCGAACGGGCCGCCTAGACCGCACGCCCCTCCTGCCTGAGCAGTTCGGCGTTGATCGCCAAGCCATAAGCATACCCCCCCGAGCGTGCCGTCCGCGCCGATCGCCCGGTGGCACGGGATCAGCACCGCGATGTGGTCCGCCCCCTTCGCCCCGTTCGCCC
>NZ_LSJS01000234.1 GCF_001557325.1 Erythrobacter donghaensis | reverse complement strand
CCATGGCGGCCTGATGATCAACCGCCCGGCCGCACACGGAAATCCTGACAGTCCCACGAGGTCTGCAACTTGCTCAAGCGCGGCCAAGCAAACACCATATGCGCCAGCTTCTGTGACATCTATAGTGTTAGCATACGCTGCCCTCGTCGAGGGACCAGCCGGCTCCCAATGTAAATCCGTTAACGCGATACCGTCCGACCATTCAATGCAAAAGGTGGTTGGGCTCGGGTGATGACGATCCAAGCAGACCGTCGCCGCCTCATAATACGTTCTCGCAATTGCCTGAGTGAGGCCAGGATGCCTTATGTGCATGTCGGCAATTGGTAGCGTTGGGTTCCCCATGAACCCAATTGACGCCAATTCCGTCCAAGAATCAAGACGCTTGCTCTTAAATGAGTTAGCCTTGAAACCCCTTTCCTACAGCCCCCACCCTGAGTCATCCTCCCCCGATGACTCGCGTCCAGACCCCCCGCCCGCCACGACAGCTGGCCGCTCGACATGCAGGCCGCATTCCTCCGCGCGCTCTCGGCGACGCATTCCGTCTCCGAGGCGGCGAAATCGGTGGGGCGGTCGCGGCAGTCGGCCTATCGGCTGCGCTCGCGGCTCAAGGGCCAGCCCTTCGATCTCGCGTGGGAGGTGGCGTTCCATCATTCTTATGACGTGCTCGCCCACACCGCGCTCGAGCGCGCGCTCAACGGAGTCGAGGTGCCGGTGTTCTTCCAGGGCGAGCAGGTCGGCAGCTACCGGCGCTTCGACGAGCGGCTCACGGTGGCGCTGCTGCACCGCTTCAGCGCCGGTGGCAATCCGCTGTTCGGGCGGCTCGGGCCCTCGGCGGAGCGCCATGCGCGCGACTTCGAAGGGCTGCTGGCGCAGATCGAGGACGCGAGGCCGGTCGAAACCGGCGCGCTCTCGCCCGAGGACCCCGGCGAGATCGAGGCATTGCGGCGCGGCTTTTCCAGCATCCCGGAAAAGGACGCGGTTGCCTGTCCGTCCGGCTTCACCGACGAAGAGATAATGCAGGCGTTACAGAAGGTTGGCTGGAAGGAGTAAGGCGGACACGGTGTCCGCTTTGTCCGCTTCGCTGTTTTGTGTTCCGCAGCCCCTGCGGGCTGCGAAATCCTCGCTCACACGCCCTGCGGGCGCGTCGCTGCGGGCGCGCGTTCACGCTTGCGGTCGCTGGCGCGACCGATATCGGCGCTCTCCGCTCGGGTCGTGCTGACTTCGGCCCGCAGGGCCGCGAGCGCACGGGGGCGCGCTCGCAATCTTGCGACGGGCCGATTAGGCGATCTGTGGAAAGGGTGCTATGGAGCGCGGGCTGACGTCGAAATTTGCGACGGACTTCGAAATTTGCGCTCAACCACCCGGCTCCGGCCGTTTGGCGACTCCCAGACGACGACTTCCTTTCATCGGACGATACGACGCACGGCCCGCAAGGCATCCCGCCTGTGGGCAACCCCTTGTTCTTGAAAGGAACATCGCATGAGCACCAAGACCGGAACCGTCAAGTTCTTCAACACCGAGAAGGGCTACGGCTTCATCCAGCCCGACGATGGCTCGTCGGACAGCTTCGTCCACATCACCGCCGTGCAGGCCGCCGGGATGCACAGCCTCGATAAGGACCAGCGCCTCAGCTACGATCTCGAGCGCGGGCGCAACGGCAAGGAAAGCGCCGTGAACCTGGCCTCGGCCTGATCGCATACCGGAAGCGGGGCGCTGGCTGCGTCCCGCTCCCACACCTCCTACGCCTACGCCTCCCGCCTATCCCCTCCCATGGCAGGACACCCCCGATGGCCCAGACCTACGAATTCTATTGCGAGCGAGCCGATGAGGCCGCCGCCCTCGCCGAAAAGGCGACGCTCGAGAACGTGCGCGAGCGCGAGCTGCGCTCCGAGAAGACCTGGCGCGGCCTTGCCGAACACGCGCGCAAGACGATCGTGGAGCGCGACAAGGCCGAACGCGAACGCGCCGCGCGCCGGGCGGCAAGCGACCTGACGGACGAACGCTCCGTCGGATAGGGCTGGCAAGCGGCGCGGGCGGGGCGCATTGTCTCCTCGGGCAACAGGGTGACCCAAAGCACAAGGAGAACAGTGCCATGAGCACCATGCAGTTCCAGTTCAACACCGACAGCTCGGTGATGGGCACCCACGAGGTCGCCGCCAGGATCGAGGCACAGGTGCGCCAGCGGCTCGCGCGGTTCAGCGAGCGGCTGACGCGGGTGGAGGTGCATGTCTCGGACGTCAACGGCGCCAAGCACGGCGCGGACGACAAGCATTGCACGATCGAGGCGCGCCCGCGCGGCTCCCGCCCGATCGGCGTGACCGGCAAGGCCGCCGATGTCGACGCCGCGGCGCGGATCGCAGCGAACACCATGGCCGAGCGGCTCGAGCGGGTGCTGGGCAGGGCAGAGCGTCACCGCCGCGACCCTTCGCCCGACAAGCAGATCTAGGCGGCGGCTAGAGCCCCTTGCGCCCGAACACCCGCGCCCGCACGCCGCGCCCGCTGACCCCGGTGAGCCCCGGCTCGGCCGGAGCGGGCGGCGGGGT
>NZ_LSJS01000233.1 GCF_001557325.1 Erythrobacter donghaensis | reverse complement strand
ATTGCCTGGATGTCCTCGGGCAAGTCGATGACCCGCTCACGGTAGCGCCGTTCCTCGCGAGCGGGCAGCCGATACGACCAGCCCGCCTCGATCAGCATGGTTCGTGCCTGCGCGTTGCCCGCGCGGGTGATCCGGCCTCGCTTGGTCCGGGCGCCGCTGGAGTGCTCGGACGGCACCAAGCCGACATACGCCATCAACTGCTTAGGATTGTCGAAGCGGGTGAGATCGCCTACTTCAGCGACCAGCGTCGCAGCGCTGACCAGCCTGATACCGCGCAGGACCTGCAGATTGCGGACCAGCGGCGCGAAGCACCATGCATCCACCGCTTCGGCCAATGCTGCCTCGAGCCGTCCCACTCGCGCCTGCGCCTCCAGCACCCGCTTCTGCATTTCCTCGAATGCCAGCTGTTGGTGGGGAAAATCGAACCGCTGCTCGGACAACCACCGCCAGTACATTTTCGTCCAGGCCGCCTTGCCGCCGAAACGACGATCATGACGCAACAGGAAGCTGCGCACCGTTTGCTTGGCCCCGATGGCATCGTCCTGCGCATTTCGCCGAGCGCGGATGAGATCGCGTACCGCCTCATGCGCTTCGTCCGGCACCCAGATCGCGGTGAGTTCGCCGGCGCGTAGCAGCCGCGCCAGTGTCATCGCGTCACGTCGGTCCGTCTTCACATGGTCGCCCGGGCGTCGCGGCATCATTGAGGGGGCGATGACAATGCAATCCTGCCCCAGCTTCGTCAGCAGCCGATGCAGGCCATAGCCACAGGGACCAGCTTCGTAGCAGACGTTCAACGTAACGCCCGGTCCCGTTAGTCGCTTGACCAGCCTTCTGACCGCATCGTCCTCGTTGGCGACTGTTCCGATGAAACGCACCTCGCCTCCGCGCTGTCCATCGGCAACAGCGACCGCAATGGTTTCCTTATGCACGTCCAGACCAACGTATTTCAC
>NZ_LSJS01000232.1 GCF_001557325.1 Erythrobacter donghaensis | reverse complement strand
GTGCTCGCTTCAGGCTTGGGGATCGGCTGCGGCGCCTCGCTGACCGGCAGGACCGGCACCGCCGCGCAAGCCGCGACACGCGGCGCGGGGATGGGGTCGCTGTCATAGGCGAGCGCGACCTCGTCGCCGACGAAGTCGAAGATCTCGGCCACCGCCTCGCGCGCCACGTCGCCGGGCATGCGGAAGGTCCAGCCGAGATAGCCTTCCTCGACCTTGAGACGCTCGAAGGTGGGGACGGGCGCGATGTCGCACAGCTCGCAGGTGCCGCCCAGATCGGTGAGTTCGCGCAGCCACAGCAGCGGCTCGCTGCCCTTGGTCATCGCCCCGGCATGAGGGCGGATGTGGACCAGCCAGCTTGCCGGCGCGGTCGGATCGAGCGCGGCGGGGGCAGGGCCGGACAGCTCGTTCAGCAGCGCATCGAGATCGTCGAGCGGGTCGGCAGCGGCTGGGG
>NZ_LSJS01000231.1 GCF_001557325.1 Erythrobacter donghaensis | reverse complement strand
TCGCCCTGTGCGCGATGCTGGGATTTCGCTTCTGCCCGCGCCTGCGCGACTTTCCGGACAGGCGGCTTGCGCCGATCGCGCCGGTTTCGGCCTATCCGTCCATCGCCCCGTTGTTGGGCAAGCGTATCCGCACCGACATCATCAATGAACAATGGGACGACGTGCTGCGCCTCGTGGGGTCGATCAAGGCTGGCCACGTCGCGCCGTCGGTCATGCTGCGAAAGCTCGCCGCCTACGAACGGCAGAACCAGCTCGACGTCGCACTACAGGAGATCGGCAAGATCGAACGGACCCTGTTCATGCTGGACTGGCTTGAAAATCCCGATCTGCGCCGGCGATGCCATGCCGGCCTTAACAACAGCGAACAGCGCCATGCCCTGACGCAAGCGATCTACACCTTCCGCCAGGGCCGCATCATCGACCGCAGCCATGAAGCTCAACAATATCGGGCATCAGGCCTCAACCTAGTCATCGCGGCGATCGTCTATTGGAACACGATCTACATGGCCGACGCCGCCCAGCATCTGCGATCGGCAGCGGCCCCGGTCCCCGATGATCTGCTTGTCCATACGTCGCCGGTTGGCTGGGAGCATATTGCCTTTTCCGGCGATTTCCTCTGGGATCGAGCCGCCGCTTCCGCTGGCCGCAAGGCCCTCAATCTTCCGCCGGACAGCCTCGCCGCCTAAGCGTTCCTCGGTTGTTCTCCCTTAGCGTTGTTTAGCGTACCTTCCACGCTATGCCCTCATGAAGAGCGTTCGGCAATCGCTGCGGCAATCTTGCGGTGAGTGCGCGCCGAATGTTCGCCGTCTTCGCCATGCTGTGACCAGACGATCAGCCGGTGGAGCGCATTGGGCAGGACGAGGCAGATCATCTCCGCAAGCCGCGGTATCCTCGCCATTTTCCTGACCTCAAGATGGAACGCGAGATTTGAAAGCGTGACGCGCTCGAGATCGTCGGGATCGGTCGCGGATACATCCCCCGCATTACCCACCACGCTTTGGAGCCAGGAAATCTGCGCCTCGCTCGCGCGTTCGGCGGCGCGGGCCGCTGCGATCGCCTCGAGCGAGGCGCGCATGTCATATAGGTCTATGATTTCGGCTCTTGTCCAGGTCCGTACCGTGAATTCACCGCGTCCGCGCCGGGACAGGTAACCTTCCGCGACAAGCGCGCCGAGCGCGTCGGCGGCCATGACGGGGCGGCAGTCGTATACCTTGCACACCTGGTCCTTGCTGATAATTTGACCAGGCAGGTAGTGGGCAGCAAGCACCCCGAACCTCAGTTCGAGGAAAATCCTTTCGACAAGAGATTGCGCCTTCGCCAATCGATCGTCCCCAAGGGGAAAGCAGTCCCGCCCCGTTGCATGTTGGCTCCATAGCACAAACCCTTTAGAATTTTCCAATCAGGATGGTTCGGACTATCCGAAGGATGCGGTGTCGGAGGGCGGACAAGAGGTGACAAGGTCAAAGCCAAGGCCACTTGGAAGGATTACTTGCCCTGCACCGCGCGTCTTTGCCGTGCTGCGCGAGCCCCGCAAACGGCGCAGATTCGACCAGGCAAACCAGATACCCGGTCTTGACGATTTGCAGGAGACGGGTGCGCTTTCGCTCGCTGAGGAACTTCTCGAGCTTGGCCTTCTGGCCAGGGATCATGGCCGTTACACGATCATCGACTGGACGATTGATCGCATTGTCGAACATCTGGCGCTCGCCGGGGCAATCCATGCGATGGCGGCGGCAGAGGCCGCATTGCGTGCCAATACTAGCGACTTCAGCCATCTCGCCGCGATCCACGCGGCACTGCGCGGCCTCGATGCCGATGAGCCTGCGAACCTGCTCTGCGGCGCATATCTCGACTACCAGTTCCACCTCGAACTGGTCCGCCTTGGCGGCAATCAGACGGCCTGGGCGAGCTATGCCAAGGCCATCCCGCCCGCTGTGTGGATCGCCGGCGCCAATTACTTCGAGCTCGACGAGGCGCGCAGTTCGCTCGCTGAGCACGAGAGGCTCATCGACTACATGAAGGCGGGCGACACCGTGCGCGCGCGCGATGCGGCGGCGTTCCACCTCGAGGAAGCCGCGTCCCAGATCCGGCGAACTGGAGAAGCGCGGATCGAGAGCTATCCTGATTTGCCCGTTACCTAGCAGCGTCCAATTGAACTTCTGACACGTCAGACTGCCACTTTTGGTCTCAAGTTTACCCGATCGACTGACTTTATGTGCCGCGCAAGCAGTATAGCTGCTTCCTCGAGTTTTCCGGATGCATAGGCTTCGAAGATGTGCCAGTGATCGAAGTTGTAGCGCGGCTTCCACTCCTGGCCCGCCGCAGAGGCGAACACATGGCGCGAATAGGCCAGGTTCAGCTCGGTGATCGTGGCAATCAGGCGGGGCATGGCGCAGGGCCGGGCCAGCGCAATGTGAAAGTCGCGGTTGGCCGATTCGGAATCGAACAGGTTTTCTGCCGCGTCACCCCGCTTCAGGATTTCGCGCAGGTCCTTGAGGTGGGCGGCGGACGGAGCGCGGGCAATGCTGCGCACGGCCAGCGGTTCCAGCGCCCCGCGCATCGAGGCGATTTCGCGCTCGCCTGCCGCGTCGATCAACGTGGCGCGCACTCCGCGACGGGGCAGGGCCTCGACCAGTTTGATCGCCTCCAGCTTGCGGAACGCCTCGCGCACGGTCCCCTGGCTGACCCCGAATTCATAGGCCAGTCCATCCTGGCGCAGGCGCTCGCCGCCCGGGATCTCGCCGGCCAAGATGCGCGCGGCCAGCGCGTCCGCAATCCGGCTAACCAGTCCTTCGCTGTCGATCTGGGTCGTTGGAGTCGGCATTATCGATAATCGGTCCTGATTCCGGGTGCCATGCGGACGTGCATCGCCATACACGCCGAGCGAGCGGTCGGCCATGACCGTTTTTATCGATAAAATGGAGCAGGACATGACCGCCACCCAACAGACAGTTCCCCGGACTGACCAGCCCCGTACCGACTGGACCCGCGCGGAGGTGACGGCGCTGTTCGACCTGCCGTTCGACGAACTGATGTTCCGCGCGCAGAGCACCCACCGTGCCTGGCACCGTGCGGGTGAGGTGCAGATGTGCACGCTGCTGTCGATCAAGACCGGCGGCTGCCCCGAGGATTGCGGCTATTGCAGCCAGTCGGCCGGGGCCGAAACCGGGGTCAAGGCCGAGAAGCTGATGGATATCGATGCCGTGCTGGTTTCGGCCGCCGAGGCGCGCGCGGCCGGATCGCAGCGGTTCTGCATGGGCGCCGCGTGGCGCAACCCCAAGGACCGCGACATGCCCGCGCTGGAAGCCATGATCGAGGGCGTGCGCGCGATGGGCATGGAAACCTGCATGACCCTGGGCATGCTGAACGGCGATCAGGCCCGCCGCCTCAAGGCAGCCGGGCTCGATTACTACAACCACAACATCGACACCTCGCCCGAGAACTACGGCAACGTCATCACCACCCGCACCTTCCAGGACCGGCTCGACACGCTGGAGGAAGTGCGCGCGGCGGGCATTTCGGTGTGCTGCGGCGGGATCGTGGGCATGGGCGAAACGCGCGAGGACCGGATCGGCTTCATCCACGCGCTGGCGACCCTGCCGCGCCACCCGGAAAGCGTCCCGGTCAACGCGCTGATCCCTATTCCCGGCACGGTGCTGGGCGACATGCTGGCAGGAACGCCGCTGGCGCGAATCGACGAGATCGAGTTTGTCCGCACCGTCGCCGTCGCCCGGATCACCATGCCGCAGAGCATGGTGCGGCTTTCGGCGGGGCGCGAATCGATGTCGGATGCGGGGCAGGCGCTGGCTTTCCTGGCCGGGGCGAACTCGATCTTCACCGGTGACAAGCTGCTGACCACCGCCAACGCCGGGGACAGCCGCGATGCGGCGCTGTTCGCGCGGCTGGGCATCGTGCCGCTGGCAGGCGAAGAACCGATGCGCGCGGACGAAGTACTGGTGGCTGCGGAGTGAACGGGGGGGGCTTTGCAGCCCACGCCGCCGATCTGGATCGGCTGGGGGCGGCATCGCGGCGGCGCAGGCTCAGCCCGCAGACCGGCACGGACTTTGCCTCGAACGACTACCTCGGCCTCGCCCGCTCGCCCCTGCTGGCCGATGCCGCGCACGCGGCGCTGGAGCGCGGGGTGCCGATCGGCTCGAGCGGATCGCGCCTGCTGCGCGGCAACGACCCCGAGCACGAGGCGCTGGAGGCCGAGGCCGCCGCGTTCTTTGACTGCGAGCGGGCGCTATGGTTCTCCAGCGGGTTCGCTGCCAACGAGGCGCTGTTCTCAACCCTGCCGCAGCGCGGCGATCTGGTCGTCCACGACGAACTGATCCACGCCAGCGCCCACGAAGGGATGCGCATTGGCCGGGCCGAATGCGTTGCCGTGGCCCACAACTGCGCCGATGCCTGCGAAGCGGCAATCCGGCGCTGGCGCGCGGGCGGCGGCACGGGGCAGGTGTGGATCGCGGCGGAAAGCCTCTACTCGATGGATGGCGACACGGCCCCGCTCGGCGATCTGGCCGCCATCGCCGATCGCTATGACGGCATCCTGCTGATCGACGAGGCCCATGCCACCGGCGTATTCGGGCCGGACGGGCGCGGCCTTGCCGCCCACCTTGACGGGCGCGGCAATGTCATCACCCTGCGCACCTGCGGCAAGGCGCTGGGCTGCGAGGGCGCACTGGTCTGCGGCCCGGCGGCGGCAATCGACTTTCTGGTCAACCGTGGGCGCGGCTTCATCTTCTCGACGGCGCCTTCGCCGCTGATCGCCGCGATCAACCGCGCCGCGCTGAACCTGCTGACCGCCGCGCCGCACTTGCGCGATGGGCTGTGGGAGCGGATCCGGCTGGCTGAGCGGGTCTTTGCCCCGCTGGGCGCGACTGTCACCGGATCGCAGATTCTGCCGCTGATCGTGGGCGACGATGCGCGGACGATGCAGCTGGCAGCCCAAGTGCAGGCCGCCGGGTTCGACGTGCGCGGAATCCGCCCGCCGACGGTGCCCGTCGGCACATCGCGCCTGCGCATCACGATCACCAACAACGCCAGCCTTGAGCAAATCGAGGCGCTGGGCGCACTGCTGGCGGAGCTGCAATGCGCGGCTATGTCGTAACCGGCACCGATACGGACGCGGGCAAGACCGTGTTCGCCGCTGCCCTCGCGGGCCACCTTGGCGCGGCTTACTGGAAGCCGGTGCAGGCCGGAACCGACGGCGGCACTGACAGCCAGCGCGTGGCTGCGCTGTCCGACGGGCGGGCCCGGATCTTGCCCGAGGCCCACGTTCTCGCAACGCCCTGTTCACCGCACGAGGCTGCGCGGATCGACGGCGTTGCCATCGCGGCGGACCAGCTCGCACTGCCCTTGGTCGATGGGCCGCTGGTGGTCGAAGGGGCGGGCGGAGTGCTGGTGCCCTTTGCCGACGATCTGCTGGCGGCCGATCTGTTCGCGCGCTGGGGCCTACCGGTGATCCTGGTGGCGCGGACCGCGCTCGGCACGATCAACCACAGCCTGCTTTCGCTCGAGGCCCTGCGCGCGCGCGGCATCGCGGTGCACGGCGTGGCGTTCTGCGGCGAGGCCAATCCCGCCAGCGAAGCGGCGATCGAGCGGCTGGGCGCCGTGCGCCACCTCGGCCGCCTGCCGTGGCTCGATCCGCTTGATCCAGAGGGCCTGTCCGCCGCCTTCGCCGCCCATATCCGCACGGAGCTCCTATGAAATCGCCGGTCTGGCACCCATTCCACCAGCACGGGCTGGGCGAGGACATTCCGCTGGTCACCCACGCCGAGGGTGCGACCCTGTTCACCGCCGACGGGCGCAGGGTGATCGACGCGATTTCCAGCTGGTGGGTCACCACCCACGGCCATTGCCATCCCCGGCTGATGGCCGCGATCCGCGCGCAGAGCGAGCGGCTCGACCAGCTGATCTTCGCGGGCTGGACCCACCAGCCTGCCGAAGACCTCGCCCGCGAACTGGTGCGGATCATGCCGCGCCCGCTGGACCATGTGTTCTTTTCCGATTCCGGTTCGACCAGCGTCGAAGTCGCGCTGAAGATGGCGCTGGGCTATTTCGCGCATCGGGACGAGGATCGCCACCGCATCCTGGTGCTGGAGCACTCCTATCACGGCGATACCATCGGCGGGATGTCGGTCGGCGCGCGCGGGGTGTTCAACAAGCCCTATGCGCCGCTGCTGTTCGATGTGGAGACAATCCCCTTTCCCGCCGAGGGCCGCGAGCAGGCCGCACTGGACGCGCTGGAGCAGGCCTGCTCGCGCGGCGATGCGGCGGCCTTTATCGTCGAGCCGCTGCTGCTCGGCGCGGGGGGAATGCTGATCTATTCGCCCCGCGTGCTGACCGAAATGCGGCGCATCTGCGCGGCCCACGGCGTGCTGTTCATCGCCGACGAGGTGATGACCGCCTGGGGCCGCACCGGCACGCTGTTCGCCTCAGAGCAGGCCGGGATCGTGCCCGATATCCTGTGCCTGTCGAAGGGGCTGACCGGCGGGTCGCTGCCCCTTGCGGTGACCATGGCGACGCCGGAAATCTATGCGGCGCACTATTCGACCGACCGGTCGAAGCAGTTCTTCCATTCCTCCAGCTACACCGCCAACCCGATCGCCTGCGCGGCGGCCAATGCCAATCTGGCGATCTGGCGCGAGGAGCCGGTGCTGGACCGGATCGCGGACCTGACCCGGCGGCAGACCGCTGGTCTTGCTCGCCTTGCCGAGCACCCACGCCTGGCCAATACGCGCCAACTTGGCAGCGTGATCGCGCTCGATGTGGTGGTGGAAGATGGCGGCTATATGTCCGAACTCGCCCCGCGTCTGAAGGCGGACTTCACGGCCCGAAATGTCCTGCTGCGGCCCCTGGGCAACACGGTCTATGTCATGCCGCCCTATTGCATCGACGATGCGGATCTTGGCGCCGTCCACAACGCGATCATTGAGGTGGTGGATCTACTCTGAAGCTGTTTGGATCGAAGGCCTCCTTGCTTCTGAAGGCAAGGAGGCGGTTCCTTGGGCGGGTCAGCAGAAAGTGGAGATGGCTAGGCTAGTGAGGGGGCTCAGAAACATGGGCCATGATTGAAAAGACAGTACGTTCGGGGTAATCATGGCCAGGGCGAGGAGACCCTCGATGGACCATGATCACTACGGACTGGATGGGAGGCCGATTTATCCTCGGCCCGGCCACTTTGACCACGTAACGGGCCTGCAACTCCCGACTTTCAGGGGCAAATCTGGCGGCTTTGGCCGTGGTCCAACTATCTTCCTCGTGATCCTGATGATTGTTGCAGGATCTGGACTTGCTTTTGCATCGCGTCTGTTTGGCTAACATCTAGCTCCGGCGTTTCGCAACATGGAGGTGATCCCGTGCGGGATCATCAGGGAACCGCTCGAAGTCGACAGCATAGGCGCTTCCCAAACGACTTTTGACCTTTTCCGCCCACTGCTCGCCCTGCTCGTTCGCGATGTTGTTGCCGCGAAAATCGAGCGCGTGATCGTCGTAATGGGCGTCACCTCAAGGTTTGTGCGCCAGACAACGATTTGGTGGACATGATGAGAACATCAGCGTCATGCGTCCGCGCGGAGATACTGATATAGGGTTTCGCGGCTGATCCCCAAGTCGCGGGCGATGGCGGCCTTGCGCTCGCCGGCGGCGACGCGGCGATGCAACTCGGCGAGGGTTTCATCGGAGAGGGACCGTTTCCGCCCGCGATAAGCGCCGCGTTGCCTGGCGACCGCAATGCCTTCGCGCTGCCGCTCGCGGATCAAGGCGCGCTCGAATTCGGCGAATGCGCCCATGACCGAGAGCATCAGATTGGCCATCGGGGAATCCTCGCCCGAGAAGGCCAGGCTTTCCTTCACGAACTCGATCCGGATGCGGCTCTGTTGCAAACTCTGATGCGGTTGCCAAGGTTGGGCCCTTGGATTGGTAAG
>NZ_LSJS01000230.1 GCF_001557325.1 Erythrobacter donghaensis | reverse complement strand
TGGCGGTTTGCCACCGGCAGGGCGGGGCTGGACGCGGGGGTTAACGTCCAAGCCGAAACGCTCCACCCCCATGTGCCGGCCCTTCGGCCACCGGGTTACCTTGATGGCTGCCCCTTCTGGAAGGGACGAGACCGCCAATGTTCAGCTCGCTATCCGAGGGTATGCCCCGGAAGGATGCGCGCCCTTGGGCGGGTTCGGGGGCCGGGGCCAGGGCACGGTTCGTCATCCGCCTCCCTCGCCCGAGGCCGATCGAACCTAGAGCGGCTGGGCGTTGCGGCAGTATGGCCTGATCGATCCGCAATAGCCGCGCAGACGCTTGATCGCCGATGGCGTGAGATCGAGGAACACCCGCCTCTTGTCCTTCGGATCGGCAACCCGCTCCACATAACCGCGCTCTTCCAGCACGGCGATGTAGCGCAGCGCCGTGGTCGAGGCGACGCCGCTGCCGAAACACACCGCCGTCACCGACAGCCGTTCGCCATTCAGCTTGGAATGGTACAGATCGAGCAGCATCGACCACGTGGGATCGAAGAACAGGTCTTCTTCGAAGTAGCTGGCCCGCATTCTTCTTGTCCGCATCAGGGTCTTTACTGTGGCCAGTTCATCCACAGCATTGCCTTCGTGATCCGGGGCGCCCGGATCGAATGCCCCGAGGCCGGAAGATGCCCGCTGGAAAGGGGGCTCCGCCGCAGCCTGCCCCTTTTCGGCTAGCGATTGGATTGATTGCGCAATATCGTCGAGTCGCGCGAATACGAGGTTGATCTGATCGGTCATGCAACCACCGTTAGCCGAGTAAACAAACGAGAGTCTGTCCCCTAGTTGGACGACGCAATTTGTGTTATGTTGCGCTCTCGAGAAAGGACCGGGACAGCCATGTGAAGAACGGATAAAGGAGGGGCTATGACCGTGCTCATGGATCACGGCGGCTTGGGGCCGGAGTACTTGCGCTTCATATTCGAGGCCGCGACCGTCTGCGACGTGCTCGACATCATGTGCGCGGCATCCTTTGCGCTCGGCGGGGACAAGTTCAGCTACCATCCCGAGGTCATGTTCGAAGGTGTCGCGTCGACCGGATCGGAAGTGTACGCGGTCGGATATCCCAAGGAATGGACCGACCTCTACTTCGAAGGTGGGGCAAAGCTGGTCGATCCCACGCCGGATGCGATCATGCGTCTGGGAAGGCCCACCACCTGGGAAGACGCGCTGAAGGAGCGCAAGTTGACCAATGCGGAACGCCAATACCTGTTGCGCATCAGGCGATACGGCATGGGGTTGGGATATGGCTTTCCCCTCTGGGGCCCGAATTGCCAGAATGCCTTCGTTGCGGTGGGATTTCCCGAGGGTACCGCATTGCCCGGCCGCGCGGCCATAGAGTCCCACCAGATGCTCCTGCTCGGCGGTCACCAGAAGATCTGCTTTCTCACCTGCAGCCCATCCTCGGGCGTCCCGACATTGTCTGATCGCGAGAGAGAGGTATTGACCTGGATCGGGCGCGGCAAGAGCAACACCGATGTCGCGTGCATCCTTGGAATCTCCGCCGAAACGGTTGCGACCTATGTGCGCAGGATCTACGAAAAACTGCATTGTCATGACCGGATCGGCGCTGTCATCAAGGCCCTGCGGATGAGCCTGATCCGGGTCTAGAGCGCAACCCAGCCTTCCCGCCGCCTTTTTCGCGGCTTTGCGTGATCGCTTTTCGTTTTCCTACCTGCCCGAAACCTGCAATCTCCCCCCGCGCCATGCCCCGCAAGCGCGCGCCCTC
>NZ_LSJS01000229.1 GCF_001557325.1 Erythrobacter donghaensis | reverse complement strand
GCGGGGGCGACATCGTGTTCGAAGCCGTCGCGGGCCTCAACACGCTGATCGACTTCCGCTATTCGCAGCACTTCAAGGCCCCGCGCGGCGGGCACGGGATGGGCAAGGACCGCACCGGCGCCTCGGCCGAGCCGCTGGTGATCAAGGTGCCGGTGGGCACGCAGATCCTGTCCGAGGACAAGGAAGAGGTGCTCGCCGACTTCACCGAGGTCGGCCAGCGCATCGTCTTCCTCGAAGGCGGAATGGGCGGGCGCGGGAACGCTTCCTACAAGACCTCGACCAACCGCGCCCCGCGCCAGCACCAGCCGGGCATTCCGGGCGAGGAAGCCTGGGTGTGGCTGCGGCTGAAGCTGCTCGCCGACGTCGGCCTCGTCGGCCTGCCCAATGCGGGCAAATCGACCTTCATCAACGCGGTCTCCAACGCGCAGGCCAAGGTCGGCGACTATGCCTTCACCACGCTCGTGCCCAAGCTCGGCGTGGTGCGCCACAAGGGCCGCGAATTCGTGCTCGCCGACATTCCCGGCCTGATCGAGGGCGCGGCGGACGGCGTCGGCATCGGCGACCGCTTCCTCGGCCATATCGAGCGTTGCCGGGTGCTGATCCACCTCATCGACATCACCGGCACCGAGGATGCCGACCCGGCCGAGGCGATGCGCATCGTCGAGGAGGAACTGGCGGCCTATGGCGACAAGGAGCACACCCGGCTGGACGAAAAGCCCCGGCTGGTGGTGCTCAACAAGCTCGACCTGGCCGATGCCGAACTGGTCGAGGGCTTCCGCAAGGAGCTGCTGGCGGCGGGCGCGGAGCAGGTGTTTGCCGTGTCGGGCGCGACCGGCGCGGGCATTCCCGAACTGCTCGACGCGGTGCTCGGCTACCTGCCTGATCGCACCGCGACCGAGACCAAGGCGGTGGAAGTCGAGGACGACGGCGACGCGCCCGAGTGGTCGCCCCTGTAGCGCGCCCATGCTGACGCGGTGCCCATGAAGAATTTGGCCGACATCACCGCCGCTCGGCGGATCGTGGTCAAGATCGGCTCCGCACTGCTGGTCGGCGGGGGAGCGCCGCGCGAGGCGTGGCTGACCCGCATGGCGGGCGACCTCGCGATGCTCCGCCGTGCGGGCGCGCAGGTGATCGTGGTGAGCTCGGGCGCGATTGCTTTGGGCGCAGCGCGGCTCGCGCTGCCGAAAGGCGGGCGCGGGAGCCTTGCCGATGCGCAGGCCGCCGCTGCCGTGGGCCAGATTGCGCTCGCCGACCTGTGGAGCCGCGCATTGTCCGCCGAGGGCATCACCGCCGCGCAGATGCTGCTGACCCTCGGCGATCTGGAAGACCGCCGCCGCTACCTCAACGCCTCGGCGACGCTCGACAGGTTGCTGGAGGCGGGGGTGATCCCGGTCATCAACGAGAACGATTCGGTCGCCACCGAGGAAATCCGCTTCGGCGACAATGACCGCTTGGCCGCGCGGGTCGCGCAGGCCGCCAATGCCGATGTGGTGCTGCTGCTGTCGGATGTCGACGGGCTCTATGACCGCGACCCGCGCGAGGACGGCGCGGGGCTGGTGCCGGTGGTCGAGGCGGTCACGCCAGAGGTGATGGCGATGGCGAGCGGGGCCTCGTCCTCGGGACTCGGCTCGGGCGGCATGGTCTCCAAGCTGCAAGCCGCGCAGATCGCGACGCGCGCCGGGATCGCGCTCGGCATCCTCAACGGCACGCATGACGCGCCGATTTCCCATGCGCTGGCGGCGGGGACGGGGACGCTGTTCCTCCCCGTCAGTGCGGCTTCGGCGAGGAAGGCGTGGCTCGGCGGGAGGCTGGCGCCGGCGGGCGAATTGCGCGTCGACAAGGGCTGCGCGGAGGCGTTGAAGGGCGGGGCAAGCCTGCTCGCGGCGGGTGTGGTCGGCGTCTCCGGCCAGTTCCGGCGCGGCGATCTCGTCAGTGTGCTGTCCTTGCGCGGAGAGCGCCTCGCGCAGGGCCTCGCCGAATATGACGCCGCCGAAATGCAGCTGATCGCCGGAAAGCGCGCCGAGGAGCAGGCCGAGCGGCTGGGCTATGCGCCGCGCTCCTGCGTGATTCACCGCGACCACATGGTGCTGCTGTGAGCGTGCTCGCGATCACCGGCGCGACCGGCTTTGTCGGGAGCGCGGTGCTCGACGAGGCGCTGGCGCAGGGGCACAGCGTCAAGGCGCTCGCCCGCCGTGAGCAGGCGGAGCGCGCGGGCGTGGAGTGGGTGCGCGGCGATCTTGGCGACGAGGCCCCGCTCGCCGCACTGGTGCAGGGCGCGGACGCGGTGGTGCATGTCGCGGGGCTGACCAACACGCCCGATCCGCGCGAGTTCGAGGTGGCGAACGTCACCGGCACCGCCAATGTCATCGCCGCGATGGCAGGGGCGGGGCTGAAGCGGCTGGTGTTCGTCTCCTCCCTCTCGGCACGAAAGCCGGAACTGTCGACCTACGGCGCGTCCAAGGCGCAGGCCGAGGCGCTGGTGGAATCCAGCGGGCTCGACTGGACCACGGTGCGCCCGCCCGCCGTATACGGCCCGCGCGATATCGACATGCTCGACCTGTTCCGCGCGGCCAAGTGGGGCGTGGTGCCGCTGCCGCCGGGCGGGGCGACCTCGATCATCCATGCCGATGACCTGGCGCGGCTTCTTGTCGCCCTTGCCGCGAGCAACGCCGCGCCGACGCGCAAGAAGATTTACGAACCCGACGATGGCCGCGAGGGCGGGTGGAGCCACAAGGAGCTCGGCCAAGCGATCGGACGGGCGATGGGGCGGGGCCGCGTCTTCGCACCGCATCTTCCCCGTAGCGTGCTCGATGCCGCTGCTGCCACCGACCGAAGGCTGCGCGGCGATCAGGCTAAGCTCACCGCCGACCGCGTCGGCTACATGTGCCACCCCAACTGGGTCGCCCGCTTCGACCGCAAGCCCCCGCCGGGCCTGTGGCAGCCGCGGATCGCGGGCGAAGAGGGCCTGAAGGCGACCGCCGAATGGTATCGGCGTGAGGGGTGGTTGTAGCATCCGTCATCCCGGGCTTGACCCGGGATCGCTCGATACCTGGCGCAAGGCCGATAGCGGTCCCGGATCAAGTCCGGGACGACGCCATTACAAGAACGGTTCCTCACCCGGCTTGTGGATGCCGCATTCGGTCTTGTCCCAGCCCTTCCACCGGCCTGAGCGCGGGTCTTCGCCGTCTGCGACCTGCGAGGTGCAGGGGGAGCAGCCGATCGAGGGGTAGCCCTGCGCGATCAGCGGGTGGCGGGGGAGGTCGTGCTCGGCGAACCAGGCGTTGATATCGGCTGCGGTCCAGTCGATCAGCGGGTTGATCTTGAGCCGCCCGGCGCCGTCCGATGTGTCGAGCTCGAAGCGCGGCAGGTTGGCGCGGGTCTTGGCCTGGAAGGCTTTGCGCCCGGTGAAGCTCGCATCGAACCCGGCGAGCGCCTTTTCCAGCGGCCTCACCTTGCGAATCTCGCAGCACCCATCCGGGTCGTAGGACCACCTGAGGCCGGTCTCGTCCTTCTTCGCCAGATCTTGCGCGTCGGGGGTCAGCACCACCAGATTGAGGCCGAGACGCTCGACCAGCGTGTCGCGATAGGCGAGCGTCTCGGCAAAGTGCTTGCCCGTGTCGAGGAACAGCACCGGCACGCGCGGATCGACGCCGGCGACGAGGTGCAGCAGCACCGCGCTCTCCGCGCCGAAGCTCGAGACCACCGCGAGGTCGCCCGCGAGGTTGTCGCGGATCACCGCCTCCAGCATTTCCTGCGTGCTGCTGCCGCGGAACATGCGGTTGAGGCGCACCGCGTCATGCTCGGTGAAGCGCGGGGCGAGGTCGAGGATGTCGCGGGCACGGGTTTCGCGGGCGATGTCGAGTTCAGGCTTCATGGCGCTTGTCCGCAATGGTGCGGCGGGCATCCGCGGCACGCTGGTAGACGTTCTCCCACGTCGCGAAGGCGCGGCGCGCGTCCTCCTCGTCGAGGCGCTTGTCGGGGGCGAAGCTGTCGAAGCCGCAGCGGCGCATGTGCGAGAGCTGGTCGATCAGCACCGCGCCGACCGCGCGCAGCTCGCCGGTATAGCCCGCCTCGCGCAGGATGCGGGCCGAGGAATAGCCGCGCCCGTCGCCGAAGCTGGGGAAATTGACCTCCACCAACGCGAGGCGATCGAGGAAGGGCAGCAGCACGCGGGCATCGTCACCCGGCTCGATGCGGACGGCGGTGGCGTTGGTCTGGTCGCAGCACGCGTCGACGGTGATCGTCGCGTGATCCACGCGCTCGTCGTCGCGGAAACGGAACTGCACCTCGTCGGGGGAGGTGCCCATATCCTTAGCCATAGAGCGCCTCCTTGAACGGCTCCATGCCGATGCGGCGGTAGGTGTCGAGGAAGCGCTCCCCATCGGCGCGCTGCGCGAGGTAGACGTCGGTCACCTTCTCGACCGCGGCGATCACGCCGTCCTCGTCGAAGCCGGGGCCGGTGATCTTGGCGAGGCTGACGTCCTCGGCCTCGCTGCCGCCGAGCGAGAGCTGGTAGTTCTCCACCCCCTTCTTGTCGACGCCGAGGATGCCGATGTGGCCCGCATGGTGGTGCCCGCAGGCGTTGATGCAGCCGGAGATCTTCAGCTTCAATTCGCCGACCACCTCGGTGCGGCCAGTCTCGGCGAAACGCTCCGAGATGCGCTGGGCGAGCGGGATCGAGCGGGCGTTTGCGAGGCTGCAATAGTCGAGGCCCGGGCAGGCGATGATGTCCTCGATCGTGTCCATGTTGGGGCTGCCGAGGCCCGCTTCTTCCAGCGCTGTCCACACGGCGTGAAGATCGGCGATCCGCACGTGCGGCAGCAACAGGTTCTGCGTGTGCATCACCCTGAGCTCGTCGAAGGAATATTCGCGCGCCAGCCGGGCGACCACGCGCATCTGCTCCGAGGTTGCGTCACCGGGAATGCCGCCCGCGGGCTTGAGGCTGATGACGGCAGAGACGTAGGCGTCGTGCTTGTGGCGGTGGGTGTTGCGGTCCACCCACAAGGCAAAGTCGGGGTCCGAGCGGTCCACCGTCTTGGGCCCGTCGACAAAGGCGGGCGGGGCGAAATATTCCGCGATCCGCGCCAGCTCCTCGCGCGGCGGCTCCACGCCCACGCTTAGCAGGTGGGCGAATTCCTCCTCGACCTGGCGGATATACTCGGCCGCGCCGAGTTCATGGACGAGGATCTTGATGCGCGCCTTGTACTTGTTGTCGCGCCGGCCGTAGCGGTTGTAGACGCGCAGGCAGGCCTCGGCATAGGTGATCATCTGGTCGATGGGCACGAAGTCGCGGATCAGCGGCGCGATCATCGGCGTGCGGCCCATGCCGCCGCCCGCGTAGAACTCCGCGCCCACTTCGCCGTCACGCTTGACGATGCGCACGCCGATATCGTGGAGCCGCATCGCCGCGCGGTCCTTTTCGGACGCGATCACCGCGATCTTGAACTTGCGCGGCAGGTAGCTGAATTCCGGGTGGAAGCTCGACCACTGGCGCATCAGCTCGGCATAAGGGCGCGGGTCCACCACCTCGTCGGCGGCCGCGCCCGCAAAGTGATCGGCGCTGATGTTGCGGATGCAGTTGCCGCTGGTCTGGATCGCGTGCATCTCGACCTTCGCCAGATCGGCGAGGGCGTCGGCGGTGTCCTCGAGTTTGATCCAGTTGTACTGGATGTTCTGGCGCGTGGTGAAGTGCCCGTAGCCGCGGTCATACTTGTCGGCGATGTCGGCGAGCATCTCCATCTGGCGGCTGTTCAGCGTCCCATAGGGGATGGCGACGCGCAGCATGTAGGCGTGGAGCTGCAAGTAGAGCCCGTTCATCAGCCGCAGCGGCTTGAACTGGTCCTCGGTCAGCTTGCCTTCCAAGCGGCGGCGGGCCTGGTCGCGGAATTCGGCGACGCGGGCATCGACCATCGCCTGGTCGTATTGGTCATAGCGGTACATGTCAGATCACCCAGTCCCAGCCGGTCTTGGCGGCAGTCGGCACGGCGAGGTCGCGCCGCACGGTCGGGCCCAATGCGCGGACCCGGTCCTTGATATGGGCCGGGCGGACGTGCCCGGCGGCGTCGATGGTGGCCTCGATGGCATAGGGCACGTTGACCCGGCGCGCGGCTTCCTCGCGGGCGAGGATTTCCTCGGCGTCCTCGCCCACGTCGACCGCATCGTCGACGAACAGCGACCAGCCGGTGCCGTCCCACCAGGTGACAGCACCCGAGCGCAGGTCGTTGCCGGTGAGGATTTTCATGGTGCAATCTCTCCAATAAGGCGCCCGTCATCGCGGGCTTGACCCGGGACCGCTTGCAGCAAGGCGCTGACCTCGGCCCGATCCTGACTTGCGTCAGGATGACGGGACAGGCGCGCGGTGACTTCGCCGATGACGATGAGGGCGGGGCTCTTCACGGCCTCGCGCTCGACCAGCTCGGGGAGCCCGGCGAGCAACCCGCGCAGCACCCGCATTTCGGGGCGCGCGGCGTTTTCGATCACGGCGACGGGCATCGAAGGGGCGAGGCCATCGGCCATCAGCTTTTCCGCGATCTGCGGCGCGGTCGAGACGCCCATGTAGATGACGAGCGTGCGCCCCTTGCCCGCAAGACCCGACCAGTCCTGTTCGGCAAGGCCCTTGCACTGGCCCGCGACGAAGCTGACGATGCTCGAGGCTTCGCGGTGGGTGAGCGCGATCTGCGAAGCGGCCGCGGCACCGTTGGCGGCGCTGATGCCGGGGACGACCTCGACCGGCACACCGGCGGCGTGCGCAGCTTCGGCTTCCTCGCCGCCGCGCCCGAAGATGAAGGGATCGCCGCCCTTCAGCCGCACGACGTCATGGCCTGCGCGCGCCTCGCGCACGAGCAGCGCGTTGATCTCCTCCTGCGCCATGGTGTGGCGAGCGCGTTGCTTGGCGACCGAGATCAAGCGGGCATCGGGGCGCGCGAGGCTCAGGATGTCCGGCCCGATCAGTCCGTCATGGACGATCACCCGCGCCTGCGAGATCAGGCGCGCGGCGCGCAGGGTCAGGAGGTCCACCGGACCCGGCCCCGCGCCGACGAGAAAGATGGTGCCAAGTTGCTTCATGACAGGGCAAATGGGCGAGCGGTGCGATCCGTTCCAGCGAGAATGGATTGGCCGGGGTGAAGCGCAGCTATTGCGGCGGCGCATCCTCGCTTGCAGGAGGCACCGCGCGCCCCGCCAATGCCGCCAGCAGCGCGCGGGTCTGCGGGTTGTCGCGCAGGTTGATGTCGCGCTGCGGGAAGGGGATCTCGATCCCGTGCTCCTTGAACAGCCACCACAGATTCTTGAGCACCTCGGAGCGGACGTTGCCCACCCCGTCCTCAGGGTCGGAAATCCAGCAATGGATGGTGAAATTGACCGAGCTTTCGCCGTATTCGGTCATCCACGCGGTCGGCGGCGGGGTTTCCAACACGCGCCGTGCAGCCTTCGCGGCCTTCAGCATCAGCTCCTCGGCGAGCTTCATGTCGGCATCGTAGCTCACCCCGACATTGATCTGGATGCGCACGTTCTTCGAGGAATAGGACCAGTTCTCGACCTGATTGACCATCAGGTTCTCGTTGGGGATCAGATATTCCCGCTCGTCCCGCGTCGTCACCGAGACCGCGCGGATGCCGATGCGGCGGATCTGGCCGAAGGTCTGCTGCCCGCTCTGGTCGGCGACCGCGATCACGTCGCCCGGCTTGATCGACTTGTCGAGCAGCAGGATGATCCCGGCGATGAGGTTGCCGAAGGTCTTCTGGAGCCCGAAGCCGATGGCGAGCCCGAAGGCGCCCGAGAACACGGTCAGCGCGGTGAGATCGATGCCGAGCAGGTCGACCCCGATCAGGAAGGTCACCACCCAGATGATGATCGTTGCGAGCTTCTCGGCGAGCACGGCCTGCGTCCCGTCGAGCGCATGGACCCGCCTGAGGCCACTGCGGGTGAGGCGGGTGGCGAGCATCGCCGCGCCCAGCGCCAGCAGGATCGCAGCCCCGGCGAAGATCACGTCGAAGGCCGACACCCGCCAGTCGCCGAGCTCGACCGCGAAGCTATCGAGCCGGTTGACGATCCCGCCGATGGTCTGCGAGCGCTCGGCTATCCCCTCGCGCAGGCCGTCGGCGCCGCTGACGGTGTCGGCCGGTGCGGCCATCAGACCAGCGCCAGCGCGGCGGCGAGGTCGGCGATCAGGTCGTCCGGGTGCTCGAGCCCGATCGACAGCCGCAGCGCGGGCGCGCCGCCTGTGGGGCAGGGCATGCAGCTGCGATAGGAGCGCGGGGTGATCGGCAGCGCGAGGCTCTCGTAGCCGCCCCAGGAATAGCCGATCCCGAACAGTTGCAGCGCGTCCGCCACCCGCGCCGAAGCGCCCGGGTCGTCGCTCGCCAGCACGAAGGCGAAGAGGCCGCAGCCGCCGGTGAAATCGCGCTTCCACAGCGCGTGGCCGGGATCGGAGGGCAGCAGCGGGCACAGCACCTTGGCCACCTGCGGCTGGGCCACGAGCCACTCGGCCACCTGCAAGGCTGCGCGGGTCTGGGCCTCGAGCCTGACGCCCATTGTCCTCAATCCCCGCGCCGCCAGCGCCGCATCGTCGGGGGAGACCACCTGACCCAGCTCATGGCTCACCCGGCGCAGCGCCGCATACCAGCGCTTGCCCGCGCTCGCGCTGCCCATCATCAGGTCGGAATGGCCGCCGACGTGCTTCGACAGGCTCATCATCACGATGTCGCAGCCATGCTCCAGACCTGCAAAGCCGAGCGGGCTCGCCCAGGTGTTGTCGATCATCGTGACGGCCCCGGCCTCGCGCGCGATGGCAGCGAGCGCAGGGACATCGCACATCTCGAATGTGAGGCTGCCGGGCGCCTCGAGCCACACGCCCTTCGCCCCCGCCACGGCCGCCCGGTAGCCTTCCACATCGCGCGGGTCGAAGAAGGTCGTCTCCACCCCCAGCCGCGCCAGCAGTCCGGTCGCCATGCTGCGGGTGGGGTCATAGGCATTGTCGGTCATCAGCAGCCGGTCGCCGGGTTTCAGCACGGCGAGCATCACCCCCGCGATCGCCGCCACGCCGCTCGGATAGAGCACCGTGCCATGCGCGCCCGGTTCGATCTGCGTCAGCGCCTCGGCCAGCGCCCATTGGGTCGGAGCGCCGCGCCTGCCGTAGAAGAACTGGCCGTCGGCATTGTTCTGGCCCGCCGCTTGCCGCTCGGCGTCGGTGTCGTAAAGATGGGTCGAGCCGCGCCACACCGGCGGGTTGACCACCGACCCGGTCCACGCCTTGCGCCGCCCGCCGCGCACCAGCCGGGTGGCGGGCTTCAGGTGCCTGTCATCGCCGCCCCCGCTCACGCGCCCGGCCCCCAGCTTTCGGGGCCTTGCAGCTTGGGCGTGTCGGGATCGGCGCTCCATTCGGCCCAGCTGCCGTCATAGAGCGCGGTGTCGTCCTTGCCGACGAGGTGCATCGCGAAGAGCAGCACGCTCGCGGTCACCCCGCTGCCGCAGGTGGTGGTGACCGGGGCGGCAAGGTCGATCCCCGCCGCGGCGATCGCCTCGCGCAGAGCATCGGGGGATTTGTAGGTGCCATCGGGGTTGAACAGCTCGGTATGGGGCAGGTTCAGCGCGCCGGGGATGCGCCCGTTCTGCCCGCCGTGAACCGGATCGATGCCGCTGCCATAGACGCGGTCGGCGCTGCGGGCGTCGAGCACCTGTTGGGCGGGATGCTCGAGATTGGCGAGCATGTCGGCCTTGGTCCGCACGCGGGCAGGCGCGGTGAACGACGCCGGGGCGGCAGGGGTGAGCGCAGGCTCGCCGCTTTCGAGCGGCAGGCCCTCGGCGCGCCACTTGCCGAGCCCGCCGTCGAGGATCGCGACATTGCCGCGCCCGCTCGCGGTCAGAACGAACCACGCGCGCGCCGAAGAGCGCAGGGCGCTGTCGTCGTAGAGCACGATCGCGTCATCGGGCCCGACCCCGAGACCCGCCAGCCTTTCGGCGAGCTGTTCGGGGGTGGGGAAGGCATAGGGCACGCCCGAGTCCGGATCGAACAGGCTCGCCACCCCGAGGAAACGAGCGCCCGGGATATGCGCGGCGGCGAACTCGGCGGCGGCGTCGCGCGCGGCGGCGGGGAGGTGGTGCGAGGCGTCGAGCACGACAAGGCTGGGAGCCTCGAGATGGGCGGCAAGCCATTGGCAGGAGACGAGCGAAGCGGGAAGCGTGGTCATGGCCGCGACCCTAGCGCGGCCTGTGCGGCGGCGCAAAGGGCGCGCGGCATGCGGGGCAAGAGGGGCGGTGTGCGGGGCAGGGCGAGGCCGCCGCTCCCCCTCCGCCCGCGGGCCGGGAAGTGGCACTGCGCGGCAGCGTGGCAGCGCGGGCGTCAGGCGGCCGCCGAGGCGGGGGGC
>NZ_LSJS01000228.1 GCF_001557325.1 Erythrobacter donghaensis | reverse complement strand
TCCTCACTCTTACATAAGTGTGAGGTCCTGTCCGGGGAATTCGGGGGCCGCTTCAAAGGGCCTGCAAACGACCGGCCTCGCTGGTGAGAGACGCGATCTTGGCTGCTATGTGTGAAGAAAGTGGTCCGACATCCTGTTGGGCAAAATCACGATCGCAGACAGGGCAGGTGTCGCCGTGAATATGCGGAACGACGCCGGCCAGCGCGGTCGCGAGCGATCTCGCATCTTCCGCGGAACCGGCCAGGTCCTTGTTCAATTCCTCAATGCGGCTCGTGGCGCGCTGCACGACGGCGTTCAGTTTCTCCACGTTTTCAGTGGCCGCTGTGTGTGTGGCGAGGAGCGATTCCAAACGTGTTTCTTCACCCGCCGCGCGCCGCAAAGCTTCGCTTCGGGCCTTCTCTGGCCCATCGTCCAGCGAAGGAACATCTGAAAAGGCCGATCGCGCAGCATCAATCGCTCGATCCAGCGCGTTCCCCGTTCGCTCGTCCGCTCGCCACGCTATGAATAAATTCGACGCAGCTTGATCGGCTCGCTCCTTTGCAGCAACGTCACGGCTAGCCTCTCCCGAGGGAAGCGATTGCCACCGCTCAAGCAATCCCCGCAGTTCGGAACGTTGCCGACTAAGATCGCTAAGGCCGCGATCTCCGTCATGCGCCAATCGAATGTCAGCTCGCATCGCGCTGAGATCGGTCTCATCCGTAACGATCAGTGGAGCGTTGCCGCCAAGGTTGCCCAAGATTTCGTTGATTCTGGCGCGACGGGCCTCAGCCTCCGTTTTCGCCGCAGCGATGGAGCGATCAGACTTACCGATTTGCTCCTGCAACGATGTTTTCAACATTTCCGCACGGCGGTAGTCGGGCGCGATCCGGCGGACTCGAGTCACATTAAACGCCGGGTCCAGGCCATCAACCAATGCGTCTAACGGATCGAGCCCGAGAAGTTCCTTCACGAACAGCGTCAAAGGCGACGTGCTGTCGGTCTTCTGATCATCATAGATTTCGAGCAGGCGGCCCAGGGTCGCCTGGGGCAGATAGCAACGCTCCGCGAAGAAGCGAGCATCACGCGCATCGAGCAATGGCGTTGGCGTAAATGTCCCGTCGTTAAACTTCAGGGTGCCTTCCGTACGTCCGCCTTCGCAATGCGGTGCTGAGGTCGCGAGCGAAATCGAACCACCACCGGAATCCAACGTGGTCAAATACGATTTGTAGCCTTCTCCATCCGCCGCGAGATGGGCAATTTTCCCCGTGAGGCCCAGCTCCAGGGCGGACAGCACGCTGGTCTTGCCCATGCCGTTCGTGCCGTGAACGAGCACAACCTGAGCATCGAGCGGGATAACGACCTTGCCGCGCAGACTCCGGAAATTCTCGATGATCAGGCTCTTGAGCCGCGGACCGGTCATTGCCCGTCTCCTTCGTCATCTAGGATCGCCTTGACGCTGGCGGTAATATCATTCGTTAGCACTGCTTCGACAGCGGCTTTCCCGTGAGGTGCCGCCGCCACGAGGGCATCCATCAACGAACCCTTGGCAGTATCTGGAGTGACTGTGCGCAGATCGCCTTCCCAATCGAGCAAGGTGTCGACGGCCGGAGGCTGTGTCAGCGGCAGAAGGACGGATAGCCAGTCGCGGACAGCACCGACCGCATCAGGCCCTGCCGGCGCGCCGACGGGAAGGACACGGCAAACCCGGCTTATCGATTGGACCGTCTCCGAGCGCGGTTGCCCCGATGTCAGCACGGCCGTGACCGGCCGTTTCGAGCGCTGGACGTCGAGCGCGCGAGTGAGCGCCAAGACTTTGCGAACGACAGCCTCGTCGGCTGTATCTCCTCGCAGCTCGATGACGATCACGAGGTCATTGGCTCGCTCGCCAGCGACGAGAGCGTAGGTGAAATCGAACGATTGCGAGCCCACTTTGAACGGCTTCGGCAGTGGCTTGTAGCCGCCCTCTTGGGTGAGGATGTCGACGACGCGATCACTCGTGCTCACAGCCCGACCTCCCCGCGAAAGCGATCACGGAGGTCATCGATATCTGCTGCCTCCGACAGCATCGGGCCAAGGGCGATGTAACGCGGGCCAAGAGAGCCGTCTCTTCGATCTCCGCTTGGGCTTCGTTGCTGCCGCTCAGCGACGCGTCCAGAACATATCACGACCGCATCGCTATCTGCTTCATCAAATGCTCCGCAGTCCAAGAGATTGGTGATGTTATCGTCGTTGGCGGCGAGGAACACGCGAGCGCTCGCGCCGGACGATGTTAGGCGGAGTGCCCCCGATCGAGGGTCTTCGGGATCGTCCACGGAACTCGTCCAGGCGGTAGCCTCTTCGAGGCCAACCAGCCCGAGCGCGACGGCCGCCTCCCGTTGGCCGGAACTTTTGAGCGCGGGCTTGCCTTGCATGAGATGCGCAGGTTGGTCGTCCAACGGAAAATAGCGTTGGCCCCCGGCGGCGCTCGTACCGTCCTGCAATTGATGCCGCGCCCTGGCCAAAACCGCCGCAATTGCTCGTGCAAGGCCAAGGCGATCACCATTGCCGGCGTCGGCGACACGGTCGCGCAATACCTTGATTCCCGTTGAAATCGCTGTCCGGGCGGCCGCATCGAGATTCGGAGCATGGGCGTCGTTGGCGAGCACCTCAAGCTTGGCAGCGAGCACGTGCAGGACGAGTGCCAATAGCAGCGGCTTGGCATATGCCTGTAGACGTGCTTCGTTGCAGATAGCATCCCGATGCGCCTCGTACTCCTGCTGGCCATAAACAACGATGAGTAGATCGCGCTGGTCATCACCGATCTTGTCGGCAGAAAAGACGATTGGTGTTGGCGCGTCCGTCCATTTCCACCCGTTTTGCTGATTTACCTTCGCGAAAAGGTGCTTGATGTTCTCATCTTGCGCGGACATCCCGATCATCAGGGTGCGCTTCGCTTGAACGAGAGCATGAAGTTGATCGCGAACGATAGTGAACCTATTATCGGTGTTCCACCCGGTAATTTGGGCTGAACGCGCGATAAGGAGAGGGCGATATGTACCTTCTTCGGCAATCGCCCTCAAAGCGCAGCCGTGAAATTTGTAGAGTTTTGCCGCCGCAGCCGGATTGCGAAGATCCTGGCCGGTCACTGTGATCCTGTAGAAGGTCTCGTCGTATCCGAGTTCCTTCATTGCGGCTTCAAGGAGCCCATCCCAATTTGCGGTCGCCAGATCGGTAACGGCCCCCTCAAGTGCCAGCATGCCTACTGCTAGATGCTCGGCATCGGCTTGTTGCGCCGCGAAAGTCGCGGGGAAATCCAGGCCATTCCACAAGAGGTAGTCCAATGGTTCGTCGGGAAGCTCGACCGACAGGACTGCAGAATATTGGCCCCAGAGCCGGCCGAGAATGGCTTTGATGCAAGCCCACTGGTCGCTGGGGACGTTAAAGTCGATCTGTGCAAGTTCAGTCGCATCAGGGGCGGCCATGTCGATGATCTTGTTAAGAGCGACGCGGTAACAACAATCTGCGTTCGCCGTGACCTTGCTTCGCAAGAACTCAATCAGTTTCGCCAGCACGCCATCGAGGCCGATAACTCGGTCTCTAGAGATGCCCGAGCCAAGCCAAAGCGCGTAAGAACCTTGGGCAATACCGGTTGCGAGGCCGGAATATTGGCCATCGAGAAGCACCAGCGTATCTTTGATCGAAATAGATGCAGCAAGCGTCAAACGCGATTCCCCCCAAGCCCTAGCGGCGATGTTATTGCATCGCAGAGCCGCTAGCCTACCAATTCTTGCACCCGTGTGGATAGTGCGATCGTTCATTGCAGGAGGCAGACCTTGCTCCCGCGACGACCGCAGACGTGACCTCTCGTCCTTTGTTTGGAACCAATGGTTCTCAAGCAAGGCCCATCTGACGGCGCTTGGCGATCGACATAGGCAGGATTGCTCAAAGGTTAGACCATGTGAGCTGGCGGAAGCTCCAGAAATAGCTGTTGGTCGTTTAACGACACCACATGTCATGATCTGGCCCAAATCTGTCAGTTTTTCTCAGGCTGGCAAAATCTGCCAATCGGCGAAGGTCTCCATGTGATAGACCCCAATGAAGTCAGTTTGAAATTCGCGATACTTCGCGGATCCACTCGTCAATTTCGGCTTCAACCCAAACAGCGCATTTGGGGCCGAGCGATCTCGACCTTGGAAATCGCCCTTCACTCATGCGCTGGTAAATGGCGGAGCGGCGTAGCCCGACACGCGCGATGACTTCCGGCAGGCGTAGAAGCCGAGCCGGCGGCAATGTGTCGGATGGTTGAGGGGGGCGCATGTCATCTTGAGTTGAAAGCGGCATTGCTGATCTCATTCGCTTGGGTTCGGACCCCTCCGACTCTGGAGATTACCGGGAAAGCGACATCGCGATGTCGCGGCCCACAAAATCATCGATGTGCTTGGCAAGCATTCGCGCCACGAGCTGCGCCGTGCCGCCCGCCCACCGAGGCCGCAGATCGTCAATCCGGCGGCCGAGGGTCCGCTGCAGATGGACGGGCAGGCTGGTGAAGAACTCTTCGAGAAATTCACCCATCTCGCCATGCATCCACTCGCAAGCGAGATCTTCCTGCCCGGCGAGAGCGAGGATCATGCTAGCTCGCGGGTGAGCTCCACAGGCGGCAAGCACACGAGCTGCCTCGTCGAGCCCGATGGGCCGCTCACCACGCGCAACGCGAAGCAGGGTTTCGCGATGCATCCCGCTTTCATTGGCAATCCTGTGGCGAGGTTTGTCAGCGGCATCGATCGCATGGGCAAGCACGCGAGCCAGGCTTTCATTGGCGGGTCTGGCGGCGGCGGTTGGATGGTGCATGGCTGTCTCCTAGGTTCTGCAATGGTGCGACTCGCAGGCATATCGCGAAGCATGCCATGTAGGAAAATGAAAAGAACATAGACGGAACATCTCGTTTAAAGGCGAATCAGTTCCTCTATCCGAGTCGTCGCCGAATCGCGGCTAGGGTGACGGTACTTGCCGACACATAAAGACTGATTTAGCGACATTATCGTCGGTTTTGATCGTCGGGCAGGAAAAGATGTGTCCGCATCTGTCCGCCTCCAGCGGAGACCAGAACACAACTCTTTCCTACGAACATTTCCTAGATGCATGTGGAACACACAGCGAACGCAAGGACGCTGTGACCACCCCTCCAACCGGAGCTTCACATGCAGTCTCTCACCCTCCCCCGGCGCGTCGGCGTCACGGGTCTCGGCCCA
Organism: Erythrobacter donghaensis; assembly: GCF_001557325.1. Classification (GTDB taxonomy): domain Bacteria; phylum Pseudomonadota; class Alphaproteobacteria; order Sphingomonadales; family Sphingomonadaceae; genus Erythrobacter; species Erythrobacter donghaensis_B. The sequence continues at coordinate 298 of NZ_LSJS01000228.1, read as the reverse complement.
AAGCACCTTGGCAGTGCCCTCAACATTGCCATTCCGGTCGCAGTCGCGGCGCTTGCGGCAAGCGCCGCCTATGCCGGCGCTGACACGACCTTCACCCCTGCCCTCACCAAGTTCACCGACTTTCTCGAAGGTTCGGGCGGCAAGATCATCACGGTTCTCAGCCTTGCTGGCGGCCTGATCGGTCTGGCATCCGGGCGCTTTTCGCTCGGCCAGGTCGCCGTTCCGGTAGGCGTCGGCATCGGTGTCGGCACCGGTGTTCCGATCGTCACCTCGGTCGTGACCGCGGTCATCTGAACGC
>NZ_LSJS01000227.1 GCF_001557325.1 Erythrobacter donghaensis | reverse complement strand
TACCAACCCAAGGGCCCAACCTTGGCAACCGCATCAGAGTTTGCAACAGAGCCCGCCGCATCAACCAACGGCCAGTTCAGCAGAAAGCGCCAGGATCTCTGCAGCCGGACCCATGCCCAGAGGATCGCGGGCCGATTGCTGGATGTCCTCGGCAAGCCGATGGCCGTCATTCACACCGACAACCCGTTGCAGCCCTTTCGGGTCGGCGATCCATCAGAGACCTCGGGAAGGGTGGTGGTCGAGGTGCGCTCGTAACGCGCCCCGACCATCCTCAATCGATTGACCGCTTACTCGGCCAGAGTCGGATCGAGATACCACGAGGCACCCTGCCGGAAATCCCGATCAGGTTTTACCACCGGCCCGTCCGGCTCACTCGCGACGTAAGGCTTGACCAGCGGCATCGTGGCGACGCGGCGCTTGGCCAGCTTGCCAGCGACCTTCCCGCGCGCCTTGAGCAACTCTTCAAGCCACATGAGGTCGTCGAGCATCTGCACGACACCCCGGCCCGCCAGAATGTAGTAGAGACAGCGCTGGAAATCGTCGCACTCGTTACCGAGGATCATCGACAACTTCAGCTTGGCGCCCGCCACACCCTCGTGAACCCACTCGACCGCTTCGCGCAGTTCGACCGTCGAGAAATAGCTGTCCTCGACATCCATACCGATCGCCGCCGCCGCAAGCATGCGCCGGGTCGGGCGATTGCCCAGGTCGACGCTGGCATCGCGCAGCGTGATGTCGAGATCGAACCGATTGGTGAATACCGAACGCTTCATGACGAGGGTCTCCTTGTCCATGAACATACAGTGAACAGACTAGACCGTCAACGACCAATGCGGTAGGTGTCGCGCATGTGGTTGGTGCCTCGCCATTCGAGAGGCCTGTCTCTCCGCACGGACGTGCCTGTTGTCGTCCGCGACGCGCTCGTGCGCTGGTACGAAGGGGAGGGCACTGACGCCGATCATCGGGCCAGCGTCACGATGGTGGTCAAAGCGCGGACACACGGCCAGTGGATCGCCTGCGACTGTCTGGGCGGTGAAACGCCGCCGCCATTGATGTCGCCGTCCTACCTGTCCGAGGCAGAAACCTACTACCTTCGGCGGCTGACCAGCACCCGGCAGAAGCGCCCCGAGCATCTGACAGACTGTCCGTTCTACCGCGAGCAGGCCCCACAGCGATTCCGCGAAAAGCGCAGCGCAATCCCTTCGACGATCGATGAGCCGCACGGCCTGTTCAATGCGCACCGCTTGGCGCCGGAGAAGCTGGCGGCCATGCCGGACGACAGTGAACCCGACGACCGAACCCGGGGCGTTGCGATACCGCGTCTCGCGCGCCTGCTGTGGCTCCTCATGGAAATGGCGCACGTCAACGTCGTCGAACCCCTCCCTCCGGATCAAGGACGGGACACTTCGATGGCGAAGGAATTCGCTCGCCTACGCCGCGCTGCAGAGCGACTGGACATCGCGCCAGGTATTCCCCTCGCGAAGCACTTCTACACCCATGTCGACCCCTACGATCGGAATGTGGTGTTCGCCCGCCTGCGCAAAGCCGCGGCGAAATGGCCTTCGGGCCTGGCGCCGCAAGCCTTCCTTGCGCTCTACGCTCTCGACATTTCAGGAACGACCATCACACTCGCCGAAGGCCGCGAGCTCGAGGTCAAAACGCGGATCCAATATGCCGGAGCGCGGGTCGGACCGCCTTACCTCGTCCTCGTCGTCGTAGGCGAACACAACCCGCGTGACGGCTTTGCCGCGCTCCGCGGCTATGCGCAGCCGATCGCCCGCCCATCCAGCTTCATCGCGGTGCACAGCCAGGCCGAGCGTGACGCCGTCATCGGCCTTCTCGACCTTCAGTACCGCTGGCGTCGGCGGCAGATCGACATAGGCTTCAAGCGCCCTCTCTTCGATCTCACCACCAGGGCAGGTCCGCTAAGGCCGGATCTCGTCCTCGACATCCGTGACAACAGTACCGGCGAACTGATCGAGGCGGCGCTCGAAGTCATCGCCAACGACGAACCCGACTACATCGACGCCAAGCAGCGCAAGATCGCCGCGCTGGCCGAGCTGGGCCCAACCGTCTTCGCGCGCGCCGCGACGCTTCGCGACCACGGCATCGAGGCCATCCTGAAGGCGAACCTGGGCATCGGCTGAAAGGGGAGGGGGAAGAGCGGCTCGAATCCAACAGGAGACGAGCCATGGTTCCCTTCACTTCCTCGCCGACGATCGTCCGCGACATCCGCCACGCCCACCTATTCTGCGGGATCGGTGGCGGGGCCATCGGCTTCCAGAAGGCGAGGGTGCGCGTCGGCCCGATGCAGGGTCGATTCGTCTGCGCCGGCGGAATCGACGTCGACCCCGGTGCCATCCGCAATTTCGAGCGGATCACCGGCACTCCGGGCACCGTCCTCGATCTGTTCGATCGCGAGCAGTATCGCGCCTTCCACGGCGCCGAACCCCCGTCGGACTGGCGCGAGGCCGCGCCGGCAGACATTCGGCGAATCTTCGGCGAAAACGTCGACGTCCTCTTCCAGTCCAGCCCATGCAAGGGCTTCTCTGGCCTCCTGTCCGCCAAGCAGTCGAAAACGGACAAGTACCAAGCGCTGAACCGCCTCGCGCTGCGCGGTGTCTGGCTGACGCTCGAGGCATATCAGGATGACCCCATTCCGATCATCCTGTTCGAGAACGTGCCGCGCATCCTCAATCGCGGCCGCTGGCTCCTTGACCAGATAACCGCGCTGTTCCGCTGCTACGGTTACAGCGTCAACATCGATGTTCACGACTGCGGCATCATCGGAAATCTGGCGCAGAGCCGCAAACGTGCGCTGTTGATCGCCCGCCACACGAAGAAGATCCCGCCGTTCGTCTATCAGCCCCGCCACCATCGCCTTCGCGGCGTCGGCGAAGTGATCGGCAAGCTCCCGCTGCCGGGTGACCCGATCGCGGGGCCTATGCACCGCATCCCGGCGCTGCAGTGGAAGACCTGGCTACGCCTCGCGCTTGTGCCAGCAGGAAAAGACTGGCGCGCGCTCAACGATCTCGCCGTCGTCGACGGCCAGCTGCGCGATTACGGGATCGTGCCCGAAGCCCACCTGCGGGACAACGCCCTTGGCGTAAACGCTTGGACCGACAGCGCGCCCGTCATCACCGGGCAGCGTGCTCGGGGGCAGGGCCGATTTGCCGTCGCGGATCCCCGCCCCGGGGAGGCCTGGCACAACGAGGCCCTAGGGGTTCGGACGTGGGCGGACAGCAGCCGTGTCGTCGCCGGCGCGAGCCGCCCGCACAACGGAGCGCACAGCGTTGCCGACCCCCGACCGGGTTACGGCGCGGGCACCCACCAGAACATTCTGGCTGTCGCCGACTTCGTCCGACCGGCCAAGGCCGTCACGGGTGCTCGTCACCCAGCAGGGGGAGCGCTCTCGGTTGCCGACCCGCGGCCGAATTACGGACCCGCGACGCATCGCCACGTCCTCGGCGTCAACACCTGGTCGGGCGAGCCGACCGGCACGGTAACCGGCGATCCGAAACCCAGCACCGGCGCCTTCTCGGTCGCGGACCCTCGCGTGAATGGCCATGCCCGCAGCGTCCAGCTCGGCGTGCGCCCTTGGGACAAGCCCGCGGCCTGCGTCAAAGGCGACGTCAGCGTCGGAACCGGCCCCTATGCAGTCAGCGACCCGCGTCTGATCGGCGACCGCCCCCGGTATAACAACGTATTCCGCATCGTGCCGTTCGACACCCCGTCACCAGCGGTAGCCGGACCGGGCGGGGCAGCGGGCGGGATTGCTGTCGCGGATCCGCGCGGCGCTACCAGCGAGACCTACAGCAGCCGGAAATACAAGGTTACGCCGTTCTCGGAGAGCAGCCGCGCCGTGATCGGCGCGAGCTCGACGGGCGAGGGTGCCTTCGCCGTCGCCGATCCCCGCCCCAGCTGGGGAAACCAGCGGCATCGCAACATCCTGCGAGTCACACCCTACAGCGACCCGTCGGGAACCATCGCGGGCGGCCACAGCGTCACCGGAGGGCAACCGTGCGTCGCCGACGAACGCCGCGAGCACTACCAGACCGGCGGGCATTACGGTGTCGTCGACTGGAAACAGTCCTCGTACTCCGTGAGCGGATCGGCCTGCCACGACAACGGCTTCAATTCGGTGCCGGACCCGCGCCCGACGGATATCGAGGCCGAGCGCTTCGAGTTGCCCGCCGCCAACGACCGCCTCGTCTGCCGGATCATCGCGACCGACGGCACATGGCATCGGCCGTTCACGACACTCGATCTTGCCGCGCTGCAGGCGCTGTTCGACCCCGAGGAGATCTTCACCGCAGTCCAGGGCGAGCAGGGCATCGAATGGCACTGCCGGGAAGCGTTCGACCTCATCGACGGAAGCGACGTCACCAAGCGCGAATGGATCGGAAACATGGTCCCCGGCGCAGCCGCCACCGGAATGGCCGAGACGATCGGTGAGACGATCCTCCTGGCCGAGCAGGGGGAGACCTTCTTCCTCAGCACCCGGGAGATCTGGGTCAAACCCGGCGCGATGGCTCTGGCGATCGACAACGACCAGTCCGCCTTTCGGCTCGACGCCCTGGGATGAAAGGGAAGGGGGAGGGGGGTGCCCGATCCGGTTGAGGAGACGAGCAATGCACAAGTTTCAATCCGTTCCAGCGCCTGTCGCGACCCTGTGGGGCTCCCCCCAACAGTCCGAGCAGATCCTTCCGGGAGTGTGGGAGGTTCACACCGCCAGCCATGGCGGCATCATCCTGTCGGAAGAGCGCCAGGCCGCGATGCCTGCTGCGCTGCGACTGGCGGACCCGTTCTACGAAGAGGACGTGGACTGGTGCCTCGCCATCGTTGCTTTCGAAGCTGAATACCGCGCGTCGGGACGTCGATGCGCAGCGCTTCTCGCTGACAATGCGCGATCGAGCCTCCGCGCGTGGCATCCCGACCGGTTCACCGCCTATACCGGCGAAGCGGTACCGGAAGATGCGAGCCCGGTCCTGCAACGACGCGCCGCCTACACCGCGCTGATCGGTGAATTCGTCGTCACAAGCGCCAGCGGCGATTGGGCCGACTGGGTTCCGAAGGGCAAGGTTGGGGTTGTCGCTCGCCGCGTGACCGGCGTCGATGCGCTCGGTTTCGCCCGCTACGCCAACGGAGAGACGATCCAGGGCCTCGTCGACAAGGACGCCTACAACAGTTCGGCGATCAACGGGTTCGACGCGATCGGCGCTGTGCGCATCGATGGCGATGCCCCTGCGACCAAGGAAGTCGCGCTGTGACCGGCGGCATCGGCAACGACTTCGAGATCGCGCGCTCGCTCGTCCTCAGCACGGCCCACATGCACCCCGCGACCGCGCGCGACTGGATGCCCCGGTGCCCCTGGTCGTGCTTCGAAAAGGGCGACTACGGGTGGTTCATGCACGTCTGCGACGACGTCGGCATTACCGAAGCGCATGACGTGCCCCTGGAAATCCGCTCCGCGATCCACGTCGCCAAGCGCGAAGGCTGCCAGTGGATCATGTGGGACTGCGACGGACCTCTTGTCGCGGAGCTCCCCGAATACGATTGGGCGGCGTCGCTGCCGATCGCGGCATGAACGCGCCGGCGTTCCTCACGACGAGGCCGCGGCGCGCGGTGGACGTGCTCGACCTGCGCAACCCGCCCATCGTGCTCGCCTACGGTATCGGAGTCGACTCGACCGCGATGCTCATCGAGCTCGTCGCGCAGGGCCGAAAGCCCGATCTGGTTCTCACCGCGGATACCGGGAGCGAAAAGCCAGCCACTTACGCCTACCTCGACGTCATCCGGCCATGGATGGCCGCGCACGGCATCGACTTTCGGGTCTGCCGCTACGTCCCGCAGCGCTTCAAACACTGGCCGCCCTACATGAGCCTGCTCGAGAACGTGCTGACCAACGCCACGCTGCCGTCGATCAGCCTCGGCCGACACAGCTGCAGCCTCAAATGGAAGATCGCGCCCCAGGACAAGTTCGTCGAGACATGGCAGCCGGCCATCGACGCATGGGCGCGCGGCCAGAAGGTCATCCGCCTGATCGGCTACGACGCGTCGCCGGCGGACACGCGGCGTCACGCGCATGCGCTTACCATCCCAAGCGACCGCTTCGAATGCCGTTACCCCTTGCGGGAATGGGGCTGGACGCGCGACGATTGCATCGCTCGGATCGAGGCCGAAGGCCTCCCGGTCCCGCCGAAATCGGCCTGCTTCATGTGCTGCGGCTCGCAGCCTGACGAGATCCGCGACCTCCCTGCATGGTGCCTGCGGCTCATCGTCCTGATCGAGGCCCGGGCCGCGCCGCGGCTCCGCACCGTGGAAGGCCTCTGGCGCACCACGACCAAGAAGCGACCCGGCCGAATGACCGACTTCATCCGCGCGGAACAGCTGCTCCCTGAGGGCGAGATCGATCGCATCGCGCACGAGGCGCCGACTGCGCTGCGGCTCTTTCAGGACGCCGCGGCCGACATCCCGCTCCCGGAACGCCCGCACCTGGCGGACTGGATCTCCCAATTCAACGCACAGCTGGAGCTGGCCGCATGATCAGCGAAACACTCACTCGCGCCGAACAAATCGCGCGCCTCAACGACCGCGCGCGCCAAGGGCTCGATCGAACCGCACTCGTCAACTTCACCCGGGCATGCCTCGCTGAGTTCTGCTCGGACGACACGCCCAACGGGCTGCTCGCCCAGGCCGAAATGATGAAAGCCATGCGTCAGCACGCTTTCGTCAACGATGCCCATGGCGAACGCGACTTCGGGCAGATGACGTTCCGCGACATGCCCGTGTGGTTCAAGATCGACTTGTATGATCCGGGCCTTGTCAAGATCGCATTGAACGGTTCCTTCTGTTGACGCGTTGGGGGCCCCCACACGCAATGCTCAAGGATTGGCTTCATTCGTTCCGAGGTCAGCTGATGCACTATCCGTGCATAGACTTGTATCCGGTCGCGGCCGTTCCCGCGCACCATAATCCGTATTCACATCCCCGGATCGAGCAAAGGCGGATGCGGACCAAACGGCTCTGTTGCAAACTCTGATGCGGTTGCCAAGGTTGGGCCCTTGGGTTGGTAAG
>NZ_LSJS01000226.1 GCF_001557325.1 Erythrobacter donghaensis | reverse complement strand
GCGGGCAGAAGCGAAATCCCAGCATCGCGCACAGGGCGAAGACATGATCGGTCGCTCCGCCGGTGTCGGTGTAATGCTCGACGATCCTGAGATCGGTGCCATGGCTGATGAGGCCGTCGAGGACATAGGGCGCTTCATGCGTGGCGGCCGAGATCACATTGACGTGGTAGGGCCCGCGCTGATCGGAAACATGGGTGTAGAAGCTGAAGCCATGATCGACGCCATAGCGGGCGTTGATGTCGCCGCCCGATGCGCCGCGCTTCGCGCCCCTGAAGAACTGACCATCGGAACTGGACGTTGTGCCGTCGCCCCATACCCGCGAGAATGGCAGGCGGTGGTGCGCGTTGATGAGGACGGCGAGCGCCGCGCGGTAGCTCTCGTCGCGGATATAGGCGTCATGGGTCCATAGGAGTTGATCGCGCGTGACGCCCTGGCTCGCGGCGGCCATGCGCGACAGGCCGAGATTGGTGGCGTCGGCGAGGATCGTGGCGAGCAGCGCATTTTCATTGGGACATAGCTCGCCGGTGCGCAGGTTGGTGAACGCCGAAAGAAAGCCAGTTTCCTGCGCCACCTCATGTAGCAGTTCGGTGATACGGATGCGTGGCATCATCGCATCGAGCCGGTCGGCCAGGGCTTCGGCGTCGGGCGTTGCGATCGTACGAACGGGGGATATCTGGAGGCGGCCGTCGCGGTATCGCACACCCTCCAGAGCGTCGCGCTTCAGGCTCCGGGCGAATTTCTTCAGCCGCCAGTCCAGTTCGCGGCCCCGCTGTTCGAGCCATTCGCGGGCTGTGGGTGGCAGACCAAGAGCCGACACGATCGGCTTGGCCTTCGGTTCGCTTAGCAGGTAGCTGTCGAACTGGCGGTATCCCGTCGATCGTTCCACCCAGACATCACCGGAGCGCAGCTTGTTGCGCAGATGGGCTCTGTTGCAAACTCTGATGCGGTTGCCAAGGTTGGGCCCTTGGATTGGTAAG
>NZ_LSJS01000225.1 GCF_001557325.1 Erythrobacter donghaensis | reverse complement strand
GTATCAGAGCTAGCGCGCTGATAGGGGGCCGGAGCCCCCACCCCCGCCCCCTCCCCAGCGCGGAGGGGGCTCATCTCAATAATCCCTACTCACCTGCACCAGCACCGAATCGCGCCCGATGGTCGAGACCGTGCCGAGCAGTGCCAGCCAGCTGGTGATGCGGTATTCGATCTGGGTGGCGCTGTAGCCGCGCCCGTCGGTCACCAGTTCGACATAGATCTGCCGGGTGATGTTCTTGCCGATCGCGATCCCGGTCTGCCGCCCGGTCAGCGGGTCGGCGCTGACGATGCGCAACTGGTCGAGCCCGATCGAGCGCCGCAGACTCCCGATCGGGTCGAGCCCCCCGCCCCCGCCCTGCAGCGCTGCCAGTGCTGCCGCCAGTTGCACTGCATCGGTCGCCGACAGCGAGGTGACCGACCCGCCGAACAGCAGCCGCGCGAGGATCTCCTCCTCGGGGAGCGGGGGATCGCTCGAAAAGGCGATTGCGGGCGACTGGGCATTGCCGGTGATCGCGATGTCGACATTGGTGCCGTTCTTGGCGGTCTCGGCAAGAATATCGAGCCGCGGGTTGATCGCCTCGCCCACGTCGAACAAAATCCGCCCGCGGGTGAGCTCGAAGCGGGTGCCGGCGAAGGTGTAATCGCCGCGCACCAGCCGCGCGGTGCCGCCGATGCGCGGGTCTGTGACCGTGCCGCGCAGCGCGATGTCGATGCCCCACTCGCTCTCCAGCCCCAGCCCCTCGACCGTGACGCGCCCCGGGGCCGAGGCGTTGACGAGATAGCGCCACACCGCATCGCGGCCCGAGGCCTGCGCCCGCGTGCGCCCGTCCTCGTCATTGATCTCGCGGGTGGCGATGCGCGGCAGGGCGCGATCCTCGGCGGCGTTGCCCAGCGCCCAGCGCGCGCGGTCGACGCTCACGCGTCCGGCAATCGTGCCGCCTACCCCGTTCGAGACGATCCGCAAGGGGCCGGTGATGGTCGCCTCGAGCCCGTTGGCATCGAGCAGCCGGGCATTCCTCACCGCCGCGCGCAGATCGAGCGTCGGCCCGCGTGTGCGGCTCATCTGCGCGAGGTCGACCGTGCCGCTGCCGCTGACAGTGCCGCCGCCGCCGGTCTGCCCGGCGAAGCTCGCCAGTTCGAGCCGCGATCCGGCAAAGCGGCCGCGCGCCCGGACGCCGGTGATGCGGGTGCCGGTGAGCGCGCTCTGCACGGTCAGGTCATCGCTCGCGACATTGCCGGTGATGCGCGGGTCGGCGAGCGTGCCGGTCGCCCGCGCATCGATCCGCACCGGGCCGGCAAGGTCGAAGGCCTCGACCGCGGCGAGCCGCCACAGGGTCTCGGCCGCCCCGTCGAACAGGAGCCGCGCGCCGAGCCGTCCGCGCATCACGCGGTCGGCCAGCGCGCCGTCGGGGGCAAGGCCGAGCACCGCGAGCGAGACATCGCCGCGCCGCTCCTCGCCCTCGAACAGGCGCGCGGCGGCGGTCAGGCGATCGGCCCGCAGGTCGACCACGGCGAGCACGTTGACGGGCTTGGACGAGAGCACCAGCCCCGCCCGGCTGAAGCGCTCGATCCGCCCACGCGCACGCGCCGTCGGCGGTTCGCGGCCCTCCTGGCGGTAGTCGATGATCCCGGTCAGCCGCCCGCCAAGACCCAAGTCCGCACCCGCCAGATCGAGCAGCCTGAGCGGCATCTTGGAAAGCTGGAGATTGAGCACGGTCGCGTCGCCGCCGAAGCTTCCCTCGGCGATCGCGAAACCGCCGCCGAAGCCGATCTGGGTCGGCGCGAGGCTCCAGCCCCCGCCCTCCTGCGCGGTCAGCACCGCCCGCCGCGGCATGGTGATCTGGGCATTGCCATATTGCCCGCGCGCCGCCGCCGCGATCCGGTTCGGAGCGACATTGGCGTCGAAATTGAGCGCGAAGCGGTCGGCGCGCCGCCCCGAAACCGTGCCCGTGACCTTGCCGCGCCCGTCGGCGATCGCGGCCTTGGCGGTGAGATTGGCGAGGTAGAGCCCGCCAATTTCGAAGCCGCCTGCGGTGATGTCGGCATCGACGGTGGCGCTGCCGTCGGCATAGCGGCCGGTCGCGTCGATGTCGGCGCGGGCGATGGAGATCGGGGTCGCGCCGCCGAAGCTTGCATTGCGCACCGCGAGATCGACCGCGAAGCCGATCGTATCGCCGGGCTGCGGGCGGAAGGCGAACGTGCCGTTCACCCCGCCGCCCGCCAGCCTGAGGTCGCCCGAGACGCCTTCGTCCAACAGCACGACCTCGCCCGTCACATTGGTGCGGTAGACCTCGAGCCGGTTGATCGCGATCCGCGTGGGCGCGTTCTCGGGCAGGAACAGCTCGAGCGCGCCGTCGAATTCGCCCAGCAGCGACTGGCCCGCGACGCCGAGCGCGAAGCCCTCCTCGCTGGGCGCGAGCGCGATGCGCACGTCCTTGAGGCCCGCGGCGGGGTAAGGATCGGCGAGCACCAGCACCGCGCGCGGGCCATCGCTCGCGATCTCGGCGTCGAAGCGGAACGGGCCATATTGCGCCTGCCGCCCCTGCCCCGCGAGCACGGTGCGCGTCACCCCGCCCCCGGTCACGACCTTGCTGTCGAGCGTGGCGGTGAGGCGAGGCGCGGTGATCGTGGTGTTGCGGAAGACAATTGGCTGGCCCGCCCCCATGCCGAGCTCGCCCTTGAAGCGCACCTGCGGCCCTGCGAGGTTGACGATGGTGGCGTTGCCGATCCGGCTCAGCACACCCGCCAGATTGGCGCGCAGGCTCCACGGCACGGCGGGGCCGAACTTGGCGAGGATCTTGGCGTTCGCGGTCACCTCGCCCGCGCCCTCGACCCTCAGGCGCTGCGCGGTCACCGGCCCGGCGATGGCATAAGCCCCCGCAGGGATGTCGCCTGCCAGCGAGAGCTGCGCCTCGAGCCCCGGGAAGGAGATGTCGGTGCGCTCGGCCGCGAGCACGCCGCGCGCGAAGTCGTAGGTGAGGAGGCCGCTCGCGCGTCCCCGCACCAGACGCGGATCGGCCTGGGCGATGCCGGTCGTCACGCGTTCGGCGGTGAGGGCGAGCGGCAGGCTCAGCACCGATCCCTCGAGCCGGGCACTGCCCTCCTGCGCAAGCCCGGTCGCCGTCACGCCCGAAGCGGCGAGGCGGCGCACCGCGATCTCGTGCTTGATGCCGAGATCGTCGAACGCCCCCGTCAGGCTGGCGACCGCCGTGCCGCCCTCGATCCTGAGGCTTGGCCCGAACAGCCCGGGATCGCGCAGCGCGAGCCGCACCCGCGCGCCGTCGACCACCTTGTCGGCCAGATCGGCCCCGCCGGTGACCCGCGCATCGAGAGCGTCGGAAACCGCCGCCGCGCGGCCCTCGATCACGCTGTCGGCGAGGGTGAAGCTGGCGGCGAGCGCGGTGGCCTCCCCCAGCGCGCGGCCGGTGAGGGTCTCGGCCCCGAGCCCGGCGCGCAGCTCGCCCAGCACGCCATAGCGGCCCGCGTCATTGGTGATGAGGAAGGCTGCGACCGGCTCCTCGGCAGCGCCGCCGATCGCGCGCGCCACCGCCGCGCCGCGCCAGCGCGTCCACGTGCCGTCGCCGACGATCCGCGCCGCATAGCCCTGCTCGAGTTTCGCCAGCCCCACCAGCACGCCGCCGGCCGGGGCAAGGGCATCGCCCGAAAGCTCGAACCTGTCGCCATCGGGCTCGGCATCGAGCAGCAGCGCAAAGCGATCGCGCGCGCCCAGCCGGCCGCTCGCATCCACCAGCGCGCGGCCCTCGCGGATGTCGATCTTGGCGGTGAGGTTCGCCCGCTCGTCGCGCGGCGTGGCGAGGCCCTTGGCGATGGTCAGGTCCTCGACCACCAGCTTGTCCACCCGGATGTCGAAATCGGGGAGCAGCGGCGCATCGGGATCGCCGGGGAGCAGCTCGGGCAGCCGCGTCAGCCGCCCGCGGCGCGCGGTGACCTCGCGGATGTCGAGCCCGCTCCACAGCCAGTTCAGCGGCCGCCAGTCGAGCCGCACTTCGGGAATGGTGAGGAAGGCGCCCTTGGGGTCGCTCACCGTGACCTGACGCAGCACCGCCTGCCCGTAGATGTCGCCCTCGATCCGCCCGACCGTGAAGCGCAGGCCCGAAGCGGGGGCGGCCGCCGCGATCTGGTCGGCGATGAAGCGCTTCCCGATCGGCGTGGCCAGGAACAGCGCGACGAGCAGGAAGGGCGCGAGCAGCAGGCCCAGCGCCCAGCCGGTGCGCTTGCCCCAGCGGCGGCCCCGCGAGGCCCTGCGCGGCGGCGTCGCTGCCCCGGTCTCCGCTCCGGTCTCCACCCCGTCCGCCATCAGAACGCCTGCCCCAGGCTGACATAGACCACCACCGGGCTGTCGAATTCGGTCGGGTTGAGCGGGGCGGCGACATCGACGCGGATCGGGCCGAAGGTGGTCTTGTAACGGATGCCGATGCCGGCGCCCCAGCGGATGTCCCCGAAGGTCGGGGTCGAGCCGCGGCTGACCGAGCCCGCATCGATAAAGGGCACGACCTCGATCGCGCCGCCGAACAGCGGGGTCGGGATGCGCGCCTCGGCCGAGAATTCGACCAGCGAGGCCCCGCCGGTGGGATTGCCGAGCGTGTCGCGCGGGCCGACGCCCTGGAAGCCGTAGCCGCGCACCGAGGCACCGCCTCCGCCGTAGAGCCGCCGCGAAGGCGCGATCACGTCGATACCCGCGCCCTGGATCGTCGCCGCGCGCACGCGGCCCGCCAGCACCAGATCGCCAAGCGACTGGTAGTAGCTCGCATCGCCCTGCGCGCGCAGATAGAAGCTCTCCGCCCCGCCCTGGTGCGAGACCTCGGGGGCGAGGAACAGGGTCGCGCGCCAGCCCTCGCTCGGGTCGAGCAGGTCGTCGCTTTCGTCGAGGGTGATGCTGCCGAACAGCCCGCCGATCAGATAGGCCTGACGCGGCACCTCGAAGCCGGGCGCGGTGCGGATATTGCGGTTGCGCTCATCGGTGTAGATCACCTCGCCGCCGATCTGCCAGCTGACCTCCTTCTGGAACAGGATGTTCGAGATCTTCTCGAAGGTCGCGCGCACCCCGCCCCCGCGCGAATCGACCGCCTGGGTGGTGATGTCGCTGGCGAAGAGATCGACCGTGAGCACCTGGTCGCGGCCGAGGAAATTGTTGCGGCGCACGCCGATGCTGCCGAGCACCTCGCGCGTGCCGACTATGCCGCGCAGCCGCAAGGCGCCCTCGGGCGGGAAGAGGTTGCGGTGCTCCCAGCGGCCCTCGAGCTTGAAGCCGTCCTCGGTGCCGTAGCCGATCGCGCCCGCTATGGTGCGAAGCGGCGCGCGCTCCATTGCGACATCGAGCGCAACCTCGCCCGGCTGGTCGGGCGTGGGTGCGCGGGTCTCGCGCGGGATGACCGTGACGCTCGAGACGAGGCCGGTGGCGAGGATCGCGCGGCGCAGATCGGTCTCGAAGCTCTGCTGGAAGGTGTCGCCCGCATCGAAACGGGCAATTCGCGCCAGGTGCTTGCCCGAAAGGAAGCGCGGATCGTTGCTGACCACTTCGCCGAACACATACTTGCCGCCCGGGCGCGCGGCGAGGGTGAGATCGCCCTCCTCGCGCGCGTGATCGATCAGCAGCTGCGGCTCGTCGACCTTGGCGAAGGGATAGCCGCTTTCGCCCAGAGCGACGCGCAGTTCCAGCTCGCGCTCGACGATGCGGTCGGCATAGAGCGGGTCGCCGGTCTTGATGCCGAAGGCCTCGATCAAGCGGCTGGCGTCGGGCTCGGGCAGTGCGGGGATCTCGCCGAGGTCGATCCGCCCGAAGCGGTAGCGGGGGCCCGGCAGGATGTCGAAGCGCACGCTCGGCTCGCGCGATGCGGCTTCGGCCTCTTCCTCGCCAGCCGCCTCGCCCGCGCGCCGCCCGCCCGAAAGCTGGCGCACCACCTCGCCGTCGTAATAGCCGTAGGTGCGCAGGATATCGCCAAGCAGTTCCTCGTCGGCGCGCGCGCGGGCGGCGACCTGCGGGGTGGCCTCCTCGCCATCGTCGAGTTCGCGCAAGGTGGAGAGGTCGCGGAAGCGGCCCACGAATTCGTCCTTCTCGGGGAAGGCTTCCGGGTCGGCGGGGAGCGCGAGCACCAGCGTGGAGCTGACCCGCGTCTCGGCCAGTTCGGGCGCGGCGGCGAGCGTCGGGGCGGCGATGGTGGCGAGCGCCTCGAGCTCGGGATCGGGCGGGAGCGGCTGGGGTTCGGGGATCGCGAGATCGGCGAGCGCGGCCTCGCCTTCAGGCAGGGAGGCGCTGTCGGGTGTGCCCTCCAGCCCGGCGAAGGCGGCCTCGAAGGCGGGATCGGGCGCCGCGGCCAGCGGGTCGAGCGATTCGGCTACCGCCGCGGGGTTCGCGACGCCGCCCGCCGCCCAGCTCTCGGGATCGGCGAGCGCGGCTTCGGGGATCAGTTCATCGAGCGAATCGGGGACAGGCTCGGGCTCGGGCACAGGTGCGACAACGGGTGCGGGCGGCGAGGCAGCAGCGGGCGGAGCCGCCTCCTGTTCCTCGCCGGAATCCTGCGCCGACGGTTGCACGGCAAGCGAAGCCGCAGCCAGCGGCGCGCCGTTCAGCGCGAGCGCGCTGTGACCCAATCCTGCGGCAATGGCGAGACCGAGCGAGAGACGCGCGCGCGTCTCAGGTCGCGGGGAACTTGACAGGCTGGCCATCCTTGCCCCGCGCGCCGGCGAGGCGTTCTTCCTGCGGCCGGCGCGGCGCTGTCGCTGCGGCGATCAGGCGATGCTGCTCGCCCTCGTCGATCAGCTGCCAGCCTTCGCGCGTCAGGCGCTCGAGCGGGCGATAGCGAACCTTGTACTGCATGCGCGGCGAGCCTTCGACCCAGTAACCCAAATAGACGTAGGGCAATGCCTCGGCTGCGGCGCGGCGGATATGATCGAGGATAATAAAGTTGCCGAGCCCCGCGCGTTCGGGGTGATCGGGCTCGTAGAAGGAGTAGATCATCGACAAACCGTCGCCCTGCCGGTCGGTCAGGCAGGCACCCACCAGCCGCCCCGGCTTCCCGTTGGGGCCAGGCTCGCGATATTCGGTGACGACGCTGGAGACGGGGGTGTGCTCGATCATGTCGGCATAATCGAGCTCGTCCATCGCCGACATGCCGCCATCGGGATGGCGCTGGCCGAGATAGCGCGCGAGCAGCTCGAACTGCTCGTCGGTCGCCCAGGGGCGGCATTCGGTGACGATGAGATCGCTGTTGCGCTTCAAGTCGCGCTTCTGGGTCGAGGACGGCTTGAACTTGCCTGCCACCACCCGCACCGAAACGCAGGCCTGACAATCGAGGCAGGAGGGGCGATAGGCGACCGTCTGGCTGCGGCGGAAACCGATGCGCCCGAGCGCCTCGTTGAGCTGGTCGGCATGCGGCCCCTTCAGCTCGGTGAACACCTTGCGCTCGCTCTTGCCCGGCAGATAGGGGCACGGCGCGGGGCTCGTCACGAAGAAGCGGGGGAAGCGGATCGGTGCCGTCACGGGTGGGGCCTGTCCTTCGTGCGATGAATCGCGAGTGGGAAAGTGTTAAGAAAATCTTATGCCCACACCTTCGCTCCGGTAAAAGTCCCTTAACCATGAAAATGTCGCGAAAACGACTTGGGAGTGCGGGCGGCAGCGGCAAAGCGTGCCCGCAATGGAGCAAACCGGGACACAAGCCCCGGCGCATCTGCTTCAATTGTCAGAGAAATCAGCCGAGTTCGACCAGCTGCACCGAATAGCCGTTGGCGCGCAGGCCCTCGACCAGCCGTTCGACCTGCTCGGCATCGCGCGCCTCGCATTCGATATCGGTGATAAGGCCCTTGGCCGGCAGCGTGGTGAAGATGCGCTGGTGATAGATCTCGATGATGTTGACGTTGTGCTCGTCGAACAGGCGCATCACCCGGAACAGCGCGCCGGGGCGGTCCTGCAGCGTGATCCTGAGGCGCGCAAGCCGCCCCTGCCGGGCGAGATCGCGCAGCAGCACGTTGGCGAGCAGGCGCGTGTCGATATTGCCGCCGCACAGCGCAAGGCCGATGGTCTTGCCGGCAAAGCGCGCCGGATTGCGCAGCACCGCGGCGAGCCCCGCCGCACCCGCGCCTTCAACCACGGTCTTCTCGATCTGGAGCAGCAGCGCCACGGCCTTCTCGAGCGCGGGCTCGTCGACCAGCAGGATGTCGTCGACCCGCTCGGCGATCACCTTGGCGGTGAAATCGCCCGGCACCTTGACCGCGATGCCCTCCGCGAGGGTATCCCCGCCGCAGGGCAGGTTCGCGCCCTTGATGCGGTCGAACATGCTCGGGAACAGGCCCGCCTGCACGCCGACCACCTCGATCTTCGGATTGATCGCCTTGGCGACCGTCGCCATCCCCGAGATCAGCCCGCCCCCGCCGATGGGCGTGACGATGCAATCGAGATCGGGCTTCACGGCCAGCATCTCGAGCGCCACCGTGCCCGCGCCCGCCGCGACATGCGGATCGTCGAAAGGATGGACGAAGGTGAGACCGAGCTCGCCTTCGAGCTTGCGCGCATGGGCATAGGCCTCGTCGAAGGTCTCGCCTTCGAGCACCACCTTGCCGCCGACGCTTTCGGTCTGCATCACCTTCACCGTCGGCGTGGTGCGCGGCATGACGATGGTGACCGGCACACCGAGGCGGGTGCCGTGATAGCTCAGCCCCTGGCTGTGGTTGCCCGCCGATGCCGCGATCACGCCGCGGCTGCGCTGTTCCTCGGTCAGCAGCAGCAGCGCGTTGAGCGCCCCGCGCTCCTTGTAGGCGGCGGTGAACTGGAGGTTCTCGAATTTCAGCCAGATATCCGCGCCGGTGATCTCCGACAGCGTGATCGAGTGCATCATCGGGGTTTCGACCACCGCGCCCGCGATCCGCGCGGCGGCGGCGCGGACGTCGTCGAGGGTGAGGTCGGCGGGCGACGCGGCGGCGCCCTTGGGGTGCGATGCGGAGGCTTGCTGCAACATGATGCCGCCGCAGTTAGAGCTTCAGGGGCGCGAGGGCAATCGGCAGGCTTACGGATTCGTACGCGCGCACCAAGGCATTGGCGTGCATTGGCAAGCGCGCGGCAAAGCGATAGCACACGCCGCCGATACCTCTGCTCAAGGACCGCCATGCTCCGTTCCGCTTCCGCCGCCATCTCCGCCCTCGCTCTCGTCCTCGCCGCGCCCGCATGGGCCGACACGCTGGTCGACAATGTCGACGGGGTAACGATCGACGCCGAGGGCAAGGTCAGGCGCTTCTCGGGGCTGGTGTTCGACGAGGACGGGACGATCACCGCCGTGCTCGATCGCTCCGACAAGCGCCCGCAGACCGATTACCTCGTCGATGGCGGCGGCAAGGTGATGCTGCCGGGGATGATCGATGCGCATGTCCATGTGATGGGGATCGGCTTCGGCGCGCTGACATTGGACCTGTCGGACACGAATTCGCTCGAGGAGGCGCTCGCGAAGATCAAGGCCTTCGCCGCGGAAAACGAGGGCCGCCCGTGGATCCTCGGGCGCGGCTGGAATCAGGAGAAGTGGGGCCTCGGGCGCTTCCCGACCGCGGCCGAGCTCGATGCCGTGGTGGCCGACCGGCCGGTGTGGCTCGAACGGGTCGACGGCCACGCCGCCTGGGGCAACACGCTGGCAATCCAGACCGCAGGCGTCACCGCCAAGACCGCCGATCCGGCGGGCGGCAAGATCATTCGCGACGCCAAGGGCAATCCGGCCGGCGTCTTCGTCGACAACGCGGCGCTGCTGGTGCAGAAGGAAGTGCCCGCCCCGCGCCCCGAGGACCGCGACCTCGCGCTCGTCAAGGCGCAGGAGGTGCTGCTCGGCTACGGCGTCACCGCGGTCGCCGACATGGGCACGAGCCTCGCCGACTGGCACACCTTCCGCCGTGCGGGCGACACCGGACGGCTGATGATGCGCATCATGGCCTATGCCGACAGTATCGACACGCTCGAGACCGTCGCCGGGCCCGAGCCGACCGGGTGGCTGTATGACGACCGGCTGCGGATGGGCGGGATCAAGCTCTATCTGGATGGCGCGCTGGGCTCGCGCGGGGCGGTGCTGAAGGCGCCCTATCACGACGATCCCGGGGCGAAGGGCCTGCCGCTGCTCAGCCCCTCGCAGCTGAGGAACCTGATGAGCCGCGCGGCGATGGACAACTTCCAGACCGCAGTCCATGCCATTGGCGACGCCGCCAATGCCGAGGTGCTGGGCGCGATCGAGGAGCTTTCGGAAAGCTACAAGGGCGACCGGCGCTGGCGGATCGAACATGCGCAGATCGTCGATCCCGCAGACATCGCGCGGCTCGGCCAGCACGGGGTGATCGCCTCGATGCAGCCGCTGCACCAGACCTCCGACCGGTTGATGGCCGAGGCGCGGCTGGGGCCCGATCGGTTGGCGGGGGCCTATCCGTGGCGGAGCGTGCTCAAGGCCGGAGGGCGCCTTGCTTTCGGTTCGGATGCGCCGGTCGAGCCCGCCGACCCCTGGGCCGGAATGGCCGCCGCGATCAGCCGCACCGATGCCAAGGGCGAGCCCTTCGGCGGCTGGTTCCCGCAAGAGGCGGTAAGCCGCGAGCAGGCGCTCGCCGGGTTCACCGCCGACGCTGCCTTTGCGGGCTTCGCCGAGGGGCGCTTCGGCCGCCTCGTCCCGGGCGAACGCGCCGATTTCCTGTTCGTCGACCGCGACCCGCTGTTCGCCTCGCCGGAGGCGCTGCGCGGGACGAAGGTGCTTCAGGTGTGGATCGGCGGGGTGAAGGTGCGGGAGGCGGAGTAACTACTCCGCCGCCGCACGCTCGGCGTTTTCCTCAGCCTCGCGTGCGGCCTTGCCGGCAGCAACGGCCTTCTCCTGCAGGCGCATCAGCACCAGCGAGACCTCGAACAGCAGCCACAAGGGGATCGCCAGCACCAGCTGCGAGCCCGGGTCGGGCGGGGTCACGACGGCGGCGATGATGAAGATGCCGACGATCACGTAGCGCCGGGCGGCGACCATCTGTTCGCGACTGACGACGCCTGCGCGATGCAGCAGCAGCAGCAGCACCGGCAGCAGGAAGGTCAGCCCGAAGGCGAGGATGAACTGCATCACGAGGCTGAGGTAGTCCCCCGCGCTCGGCAGCGCCTGCACGTCGAGCCCCCCGGTCACCCCGCCGAAGCCGAGGAAGAAGGTGAAGGCGACCGGCATGACCACGAAATAGGCGAGCGATGCGCCCGCGCCGAACAGCACCGGCGTGGCGAAGAGGAAGGGCAGGAAGGCCTTCTTCTCGCGCGCATAAAGCCCCGGGGCGACGAAGGCCCACAGCTGGTTGGCAATCACCGGGAAGCTGACCATGAAGCCGGCGAACAGCGCGACCTTGAGCTCCACGAAGAACACTTCCGGAAGCTTGGTGAAGATCAGCTGGCCCTGTCCTTCCGGGAAGGCGTCCTTCAGCGGCTGCACCAGGATGCCGAGGATCTCGTCGGCGAAATAGAGGCAGACCGCAAAGCCCACCCCCAACGCCAGCAGGGCGCGGATGATCCGGGTGCGCAGCTCGATCAGATGGTCGAGCAGCGGGGCGCGGGTCTCGTCGAGGTCCTTGACCTCAAACATCCTCGTCTCCCGTGTGCGGCCGCGCGGGCAGCATTGGCGGGCGCGGCGTGTCGGGCTCGGGATCGAGCGCCGGGCCGCCGACGGTGACGGTCGCGATCGGCGCGGCCGGCTTGTCGAACAGCGAGGGCTGCGGCGCAGGAGGCGGCGGAGGGGTCGGAGCCTCGTCCGCAGGCCCATCCGTGACCGGCGCGGCGACAGGCGGCGCCGTCTCGACCGCCGGTGTCTCGACCGCCGGTGTCTCGACCGGCGGCTTTTCCAGCGGAGGCGGCCCGGTCATCACCGGCGCGCCTGCTTCGGCTGCGGTCAGCGCGGCGGAGCGGCGCATGATTTCCTCGTTCTGCGCCTTCCACTTCTTCTCCATGTCCTCGAGCTCGGCCTCGCGCACCATGGCGTCGATGCCGGAACGGAAATGGGCCGAGACGCGCCGCACCTTGCCGATCCAGCGGCCGGCAGTGCGCATCGCGAGCGGCAGATCCTTGGGCCCGATCACCACCACCGCGACGATCAGGATGACCAGCAGCTCTCCGGCGCCGACATCGAACATGGAATGGGCGCCTCGGCTGCCGTCAGGAGGTCAGGGACGCTGGCTCAGGCGCCGGTGCCGTCGGTCTTCTCGGCCGGGGCGGCGGCCGGGGTCTCGGCCGGGGCGGCGGCCGCGGGCGGCTCGATCCGGGCGGCCTTGGCCGCGGTCTCCTCGGTCTCGTTGAGGCCCTTCTTGAAGCTCGAGATGCCCTTGCCGAAATCGCCCATCATCTCCGAGATGCGGCCGCGTCCGAACAGGACCAGCACGATCAGCAGAACGATGATCCAGTGCCACAGCGAACCAATACCCATTGTCTCAACTCCTTAAATGCGGCGGGGCGTGGGGGATGCCGCAAGGCCGGGGCCAGGCCCCGGCGCTCGTTACCCGCCCATTTAGGACCGTTCTGCGGCAATTGCGAGTCAGTCCGCCAGATTCTCGTCGTCCTCGGGCTCGGCGGTGTCGGGGTCATCGTCGGGTTCAAAACGCCCGAGGCGGTCCAGTTCGGCCTCCATCGCCGCGTCGACCGGATCGAGCAGGCCGGCGGCGCGCAGCTCATCGATGCCGGGCAGGTCGCGGCGGCTGGAGAGGCCGAAGTGGTCGAGGAAGTCGGGAGTGGTGGCGTAGATCACCGGGCGCCCCGGCACCTCGCGGCGGCCGGCGGGCTTCACCCACCCCGCCTCCATCAGCACGTCCAATGTGCCCGCGCTGGTCTGCACACCCCGGATCGACTCGATCTCGGCGCGGCTGACCGGCTCGTGATAGGCGATGATCGCGAGCACCTCGGTCGCGGCGCGGCTGAGGCGGCGGACCTGCTCCTTCTCGCGGCGCAGCAAATGGGCGAGATCGGGCGCGGTCTCGAAATGCCAGCGCCCGCCGCGCTCGACGAGGTGGATGCCGCGATTGCGGTAGCGCGCCTCGAGCAGCCCGAGCGCCTCGCGCACGTCGCCGCTCGCAAGACCGCCGAGATGCGCGGCGAGCGCCTCCACGCCCATCGGGGTCTCGGCGGCGAACAGCGTGGCCTCGACCGCGCGTTCGAGGGTGCCCGGTTCGTCGCTCATGCGGCGGCATCCTTGAGGCGGCGGATGCGCAAGGGGGCGAAGGCGCCGTCCTGTTCGATCTCGGCCCGCCCGCGCTTGGTGAGTTCGAGCGCAGCGACGAAGCTCGAGGCCAGCGCCGAACGCTTCAGGGCCGGCGAGGCGTGGGGCGGGAGGAAGTCGCGGATGTCCATCCACTCGAGCGTCACCCCGAGCATCGCCGACACCCGCTCAAGCGCCGAATCGAGCGTCATCACCGGGCGGTTGGCGACGTGATAGATGCGCGGAGCGGTGCGCGCCTTGACCTGCCCGTAGGCCTGGATGAGGCTGAACAGGTCGGAGCGCCACACGGTCTTGCGGTCGGTGCGCAGGCCCTCGGGGCACCCTCGCAGAAACACGTCGCGCCCGATCCGGTCACGCCCCATCAGCCGCCCGGCGGCCTCGCGCATCGCGCCGAGACGTTGCAGGCGGATCTGGAGGCGCAGCGCGAGCTCCTCCGGCGAGGGGTCCTCCTGCTCGGCCTTGGGCAGCAGCATCGCCGATTTGAGGTAGGCGAGCCAGGCCGCCATCACGAGGTAATCGGCCGCCAGCTCCAGCTTCAGCGCGCCCGCCCGCTCGATGTAATTCAGATACTGGTCGACCAGCGCGAGGATCGAGATCTGGCGCAGATCGACCTTCTGCCGCCGCGCGAGATCGAGCAGCAGGTCGAGCGGGCCTTCCCAGCCGTCGAGCTCGAGATAGAGCGCGTCCGTCTCTGGCCGTCCGGCATCGGGGGCGAGCATGAAGGGCGGCTCGGGCGCGTTCATGCGGTGAGCGCCAGCAGGGCGTCGCGCTTGGCGAGGAGTTCGGCGGCCTCTGGCGCGAGGCTTTCGGCCACCCGCGTGCCCGCCAGCGCCCGGTCGAGCCGCGCCGAGGTCGCCGCCGACATGGCGGGGAGCACCGCGCAGATGCCCTCCATGTCGGCCATCTTGGCCCAGCAGTTGAGGATGATGTCGCAGCCTGCCGCATGGGCGCGGGCCGCGCGTTCGGGGATCGAACCGCCCAATGCCTCCATGTCGATGTCGTCGGTGAGCAGCAGGCCATCGAAGCCGATCGCCCCGCGGATCACCTCGCGGATCACGGTTTCGGAGAGCGTCGCGGGGTTCTCGGCGTCCCAGGCGGTGAAGACGAGGTGGCCGGTCATGCCGACAGCCGCGTGGTTCAAGGTGCGGAACGGGGCGATGTCGTCTTCCAGTTCGTCGGCCGACGCGGTGACCGTCGGGAGCGCCTTGTGGGTGTCGACATCGGTGCGCCCGTGGCCGGGCATGTGCTTGATGCAGCCCGCAACCCCTCCCGCCGCGAGGCCTTCGAGGGTCGCCCTCCCGAGCGCCGCCACCTGCATCGGGTCGCTCCCCAAGGCACGGTCGCCGATCACGTCGTGGGCGCCGGGCAGGCGCAGATCGAGCGGGGGATGGTAATCGACCGTGATGCCCATATACGACAGCTCGAGCGCCATCGCCGTGGCATTGGCGCGGGCCGCCTCGATCGCGCTGGCGGGGGCGATTTCGTAAAGTTTTGCAAAGGCTTGCGCTGTCGGATAGCCCGCCCAATGCGGCGGGCGCAGCCGCGCGACACGGCCGCCTTCCTGATCGATCGAGACCAGCAGGCGGTCGCGCCCGTGGATGCTCCTGAGGTCATCGGTCAGCGCACGCAGCTGCTCCGGGTCGATGATGTTGCGGCCGAACAGGATGTAGCCCGCAGGGTCGCAGTCGCGGAAGAAGGCGCGCTCGTCCGCAGTCAGCTGCGGGCCCGAAATGCCGAAGATCGCCGGAGTCATAAGACCCTCAGGGTCGCATTGTGGCCGGGGTCTCGCAAGGGTCCGGCAGTGTCAATAACGGGGAAAACGCCGCGCAATGCCCCGTCATCGCCCCTGCAATAACCCGGCAATGACCCGCCAACGGCCTCGCGACCAGACGACGCGATCACTTGACCTGGCAATCGACCCCGTCGGCCTTCAATGCGCGGCACAGGCTGTCGGCCTCGGCGCGGGTGCCGACCACGGCCTGCAGGCGGTAGACGGTGCCGATGTCGACCTTGCCCTCGACCACGCGGTACTTGATGCCCTTCAGCGCTTCGGTGCGGCGCTGGGCGTCGCTCCAGCCCTGCTCGGCGCGGGCGCGGGTGCCGTAGGCGGCGAGCTGGACGCCGACGCCGCCGGTCGCGGGGGCCTGCCCGGCGGCGGGCGCGGCGACGGGCACGGGCTTGGTCGGCGCGGCAGTCGGCTGGGCGGCAGGCTGGCCCGCCATCGGCTTGCCCGGCGTTCCGCCCGGAAGCGGCGGCAGCGGGGTCTCGGCGACCACGCCCGGGCGCGATCCGCCCTCGCCCACCACGGGCGCGACATTGCCGGTGCCGTCGAAGGTCTTGCCCCCCGGATCGTCGGGCCGCGTCTTGATCGGCCCCTCGGGCGCGGCGATCACGCTGCCATCGGCGACCACCTCGCTGCTGCCAACGCGGTTGGTGACATACCACACCCCGGCCACCACCACGCCGAGCAGCGCGACGAGCCCTGCGGCGAACAGCATGATCTGGGCGGTGTCGAGCCCGCCTGCGTCCTCGTCCTCCTCGTCGGATTCGAGCCACGGCAGGCTGTCGGGCTCGCCGAGTCCGAGCTCGTCGGCGAGCGCGTCTTCGCCCTCGTTCAGCTCTTCGTATTCCGCATCGACCATCACGGATCCAGTGCCCCCCTAAGGCAGACCTACATGCTCTCGACCGCCTCGACGCCGAGCACGCCGAGACCATTGCGGATCACTTGCCCGATTGCCCCGGCAAGGAAAAGCCTTGCCGCGGTGAGCTGCGCGTCCTGTTCCACGATGAAGCGCTTTTCGGGGCGGTCATTACCGAGGTTCCAGTAGGAATGGAGGTCGGCGGCAAGGTCGTAAAGATAGAAAGCGATGCGGTGCGGTTCTCTCGCCCGCGCGGCCGCCTCGATCTCGCGCGGGAATTGTGCGGCGCGGGCGACCAGCGCCAGCTCCTCCGCCCCGAGCTTTTCGAGCGCGGCATCGGAGGGGGTGATCCCCAGGTCCACCGCCTTCCTCAGCGTCGAGCGGATGCGCGCGTGGGCGTATTGCACATAGAACACCGGATTGTCCTTCGAGGCCTCGACCACCTTGTCGAAGTCGAAATCCATCTGCGCGTCCGGCTTGCGGGTGAGCATGGTGAAGCGCACCACGTCCTTGCCGACCATGTCGACCACGTCGGCGAGCGTCACGAAATTGCCCGCCCGCTTGGACATCTTGAAGGGCTGGCCGCCCTTCATCAGCTGCACCATCTGGACGAGCTTGACCTCGAACGGCTTGGGCGCCGCGCCATCGGCGCTGGTCAGCGCGGCGACCGCGGCCTTGATCCGCTTGACGGTGCCCGCATGGTCCGCGCCCCAGATGTCGACCAGCGCGTCGGCGGCCTGCGCTTTCTGGAAGTGGTAGGCGAGGTCCGCGCCGAAATAGGTCCAGGCCCCGGACGACTTCTTGATCGGGCGATCCTGATCGTCCCCGAACTTCGTCGAACGGAACAGCGGCAGCGAGACCGGCTCCCAGTCTTCCGGCGGGGCCTTGCCCTTTGGGGCCTCGAGAACACCGTCATAGACGAGGTCGTGGTCGCGCAGCCATTGTTCGGCCGCATCGACCTTGCCCGAGGCCTGCAATTCGGCCTCGGAGGAGAAGAGGTCGTGCTGGATGCCGAGCGTGGCGAGATCCGCGCGGATCATGTCCATCATCGCCGCGACCGCGCGGGTGCGGAACAGGATGAGCCACTCGGCCTCGGGCGCGGCGGCATATTGGTCGCCGAACTCGGCGGCGAGCGCCTCGCCCACCGGCTTGAGGTATTCGCCCGGATAAAGCCCCTCGGGGATGGTGATCGCTTCCCCCAGCGCCTCGCGATAGCGCATGTGCACCGAGCGGGCGAGCACATCGACCTGCGCGCCCGCGTCGTTGACGTAGTATTCCTTGGTCACCCGGTGCCCGGCGAATTCGAGCAGCCCCGCAAGCGCATCGCCCACCACCGCGCCGCGGCAGTGGCCCATGTGCATGGGGCCGGTGGGGTTGGCCGAGACATACTCGATGTTGACGACCCGGCCGCCGCCCATCTGCGAGCGGCCGTAGTCACTGCCGAGAGCCGCGATTGCCCTCAATTCGTTCAGCCACGCTTCGCTTGGGAGCCTTAGGTTAATGAAACCGGGCCCGGCAATCTCGACATTCGATATTTCGCTAAGTGACGACAATATTGCCACATTCGCACTCGCCAATTCTCGCGGGTTCATCCCTGCGCTTTTGGCAAGCACCATCGCAGCATTAGTCGCAAGATCGCCATGCGCAGGATCACGCGGCGGTTCCAAAGTTACGTTGGCCAAGCTGATATCTTCGGGAAGGACTCCCTTTGCGACAAGGCTCTTCTGAACGTCTTCGATCAACGTTTGATAGATGAAGTAGAGCGTCTTGGTCATGGTTGTCTCGTGCGTAAGGCGCGGTTGTTCGCGCGTGCAAAGAAGGAAGCCAAGCCCCGGGTCAAGCCCGGGGTGACGACAATGAAAAAGTGCTTCGGCAAGCCAGCGTCTGGCGTTGGCCCGACGCCGAAGGCGTCGCTAGGCCGAACGGCCGCCCGCAGGTGCCCCGAAGCGAAGCGAAGGGAACAGCACCGAGGACGCGGGCGCGGAGGCGCCCGCGCAACCTACCTCGTCACGTTATACTTCAGCTGCGCCTCGGTCAGCTGGAAGCCGACCAGCATCTCGAAGCGGGTGCGCGCGATCGCGGCCTTGACCTCGGGATCGGCGAGCGGGTCGAGCGCCGCCTCTTCGTCGCCCGCGCGTCGTCGCTTGGTGATCTTCTGGCGGATGTCCTCGGGCAGCGCGGCATCGGCGCGGTTGACATAGCCACCTGCCTTGCCGGTTGCGGCCGCCCGCTCCTGCCCGTCGGCAAAGGCGAGCGTGACGGTGCCGATGCGCTTGGAAACCACCGCCGTGCCGCCGCGCACCACGGTGACGAAATAGGGCAGTTCGACCGTGCGCGCGCCGCGCGTGTCGCTGCGGCGGGCGTTCACGGTGAAGGTCGCCTCGGAATAGATCTTGTCCGCGGTGTCGTTGCAGGTGGCACGCAGATTGGTCATCGACGCGCTGACATCGAGGCTGGCGACGGTGGTGTCGGCCGGGTCGCGGAAGGTGGTGACATCGCCGGTGTAGTCGGGGATCCCGACCGACGGACACAGCGTCAGCACGCTGGCGATGCCGACGCCCTGATCGATCACCAGCTCGCCCTCGTTCGAGCAGGCGGGCAGCGCCGCCACGGCGGTCAGGGCAAGAAGGGCACGCACGCGAAGCTTCATCAAAGCCGTCCTCGAATTAAACGATCCCGAGCGCCCTAGCGAGGACGGGTGGAAAGCGCTAGAGGGGGCGACATGAACGCGCCCTTTCCCGCAGCTGAGGTTCCTGCATCGGAGCTGCCTCCCCTCAACCTCCTGATCGCCG
Organism: Erythrobacter donghaensis; assembly: GCF_001557325.1. Classification (GTDB taxonomy): domain Bacteria; phylum Pseudomonadota; class Alphaproteobacteria; order Sphingomonadales; family Sphingomonadaceae; genus Erythrobacter; species Erythrobacter donghaensis_B. Next base: position 4,758 of record NZ_LSJS01000225.1, on the reverse strand, counting down.
CCCCGCGCGGGTTCTGTGCAGGGGTCGACCGCGCGATCGAGATCGTCGAGAAGGCGCTCGAACGCTACGGCGCGCCCGTCTATGTGCGGCACGAGATCGTCCACAACAAATACGTCGTGGAGCAATTGAAGGCCAAGGGCGCGATCTTCGTCAAGGAACTGGACGAGGTGCCCGATGACGCGCCGGTGGTGTTCAGCGCCCACGGGGTGCCCAAGGCGATCCCGGCCGAGGCGAGGCGCCGCCAGCTGCTCTATGTCGATGCCACCTGCCCGCTGGTGAGCAAGATCCACCGCCAGGCCGAGCGCCAGATCGAGAAGGGCCGCCACATCATCTTCATCGGCCACGAAGGCCATCCCGAGGTGATCGGCACGATGGGGCAGGTCGAGCCGGGTCAGATGACCCTCGTCGAGACGATCGAGGACGTCGACAAGCTGCCCTTCGATGCCGACGAGGAGCTGTCCTACCTCACCCAGACCACGCTGTCGGTCGATGACACGCGCGAGGTCATTCAGGCGCTGGAATGGCGCTATCCCAACATCCAGGGGCCGCGCGCCGAGGACATCTGCTATGCCACCTCGAACCGTCAGGCGGCGGTCAAGGAGCTGGCGCATGACTGCGACCTGGTGCTGGTGATCGGCGCGCCCAATTCCTCAAACTCGCTGCGGCTGGTCGAGGTGTCGGAGCGGCTCGGCACCCCCGCCAAGCTGATCCAGCGTGCCGGCGAGATCGATTTCGCATGGCTCGAGGGGGTCGAGACGCTGGGGCTGACCGCGGGGGCCTCGGCGCCCGAGATCCTGGTGCGCGAAGTGGTCGCCGCGCTCGGCCGGCACCGGACGATCCACGAGAAGGAAATCACCGCCACGGTCGAGAAGATGGTCTTCAAGCTGCCGCGCCAGCTGACCGAATAGGCCTGCCCCGGAGAGGCGCATGGCGGTCTACACCCACCTCGGCGCGGAGGACCTCGCGCGGCTGATCGGCGAATATGACGTGGGCGAGCTGGTCTCGGCCAAGGGAATTGCCGAGGGGGTTTCCAATTCCAACTGGCTGGTCGAGACCACGGGTGCGGGCGATTCCGGCACGCGCTTCATCCTCACGCTTTACGAGCGGCGGATCGAATATGCCGATCTGCCCTATTTTCTCGGGCTGCTCGATCATCTTGCGGGCAAGGGCTGTCCGGTGCCGCGCACCATGCATGATCGCAGCGGCGCATCGTGGCGGATGGTCGAAGGCAAGGCGGCGGCGCTGATCGAGTTCCTGCCCGGGGTCTCGCCCACCCGCCCGACGCCCGCGCAGGCGCGCGCGATCGGGGCGGTGCTGGCGAACCTCCACCTTGCCGCGCAGGATTTCCCCCACACCCGCGCCAATGCGATGGATTTCCCCGCGAGCGCGGCGATCCTCGAGGCTTGCGGGGCCGCGGCGCTGGCGACGATCGACCCTGCCCTGCCCGCGATGATCGATTCCGCGCGCGAGGCGGCGGCGCTCGATCTTGCCGACCTGCCGCAATCGCAGACGCACACCGACCTGTTCCCCGACAACGTGCTGATGCTGGGCGACCGGGTGACGGGCCTCATCGATTTCTACTTCGCCTGCACCGGGCCGATGGTGCTCGATCTGGCGGTGACCCACGCCGCATGGTGCTTCGATGCGGCGAACGCCTACCGCGCCGATTGCGGGGCGGCGCTGATCGAGGGCTATCAGTCGGTGCGCCGCCTCACGCCCGACGAGCGCGCGCTGTTCGCCGAGGTCGCCAAGGGCGCGTGCCTCAGGTTCGTCGCCTCCCGCGCCGAGGACTGGCTCGATACGCCAGACGATGCCCTCGTCACCCGCAAGGACCCGATGCAATTTGCCGCACGCTGGCGGTTTTACCACGAAAGCGGCGCAGGTCTGCTTGCAGGGTGAGGCCGCGCAGGCCAAAGCGGCCGCGATGAGACAGGTCGACATCTTCACCGACGGGGCGTGCAAGGGCAACCCCGGCCCCGGCGGCTGGGCCGCGATCCTGCGCAGCGGCGGCCACGAGAAGGAACTGGTCGGCGGCGAGCCGCAGACCACCAACAACCGCATGGAGATGACCGCCGTGCTGCGCGGCCTCACCGCCTTGAAGGAGCCCTGCGCGGTCACCGTCCACACCGACAGCCGCTATGTCATCGACGGGATGACCCAGTGGATCTTCGGCTGGCAGAAGCGCGGCTGGGTCAATGCGGCGAAGAAACCGGTCGCCAACGAGGACCTGTGGCGCGAGCTGATCGCGGCGGCACGCCCGCACAAGGTCTCATGGCAATGGGTCAAGGGCCATGCCGGCCACCCCGAGAACGAACGCGCCGATGCGCTCGCGAGCGAGGAAGCGATGCGGCAGGCGGAGCCGGGGTCGGCGTTCGGGCACTAGGCCGCTTCTCCCCTCCCCGTGGGGAGGGGCCGGGGGTGGGGGCTCTGTCCTTTCGGGCATAGAACCCCCATCCCAACCCTTCCCCCACGGGGAAGGGCTTAAGCAAATCAGCTGTTGTCTTCGACCTCGGCGTCGGGGCCGTTCTTCTTGATCGAATCGATCGCGTTCTGCGCGCTCGCCTTGCTCGAATAGCCCTGGGTCGAGAACATCACTTCCGAATTGTACTTGAAGCGCACCCGGAACTCGCCGGCGTTGTCCTTGTAGATCTCGAACTTGTGAGCCATCGGTCTTCCCTCCCGCATGTTTAATCCAGGTTAGGGAAATGCCAGAAGGGTGCAGGCTTGCCTAGGCCGATTGTAGCGCGGCGGCGAACCGGGCCGGGCTGTAGGCGGCCGCGTCGATCGCTGCTGTCATGGCATCGGCGGCCATATCCAGAAGCAGCTGCGCGCCCAATCGCGCCGCGGCCGGCGCGGTCTGGATGCCGAAGCCGCCCTGCCCTGCGAACCAGAAGAAGCCCTGGGCCTCGGGCGCGTAGCCGTAGACCGGCATGCGGTCGGGCGCGAAGCTCCTGAGACCCGCCCAGCGCCGTTCGACCGCCGCGATCCGCCAGTCGGTGACCTGCTGGAAGCGGTCGATGGCGATGGCGACATCGAGTTCCTCGGGCGCGGCGTCGCAGGGCTCGGAGGGGATCTCGTCATGTGGGCTCAGCCAGAGGCGGCCTGCATCGGGCTTGAAATAGAAGCCGCCATTGATGTCGAGCACCAGCGGCAGGTCGGCCGGCGCTTGCGGATCGACGCGCAGCACGGCGACGGTGCGGCGGAAGGGCGCGATGTCGACAGGCCGGACGCCTGCGAGGCGCGCGACCTCGTCCGCCCAGGCCCCGGCGGCGTTGACGATGGTCATCGCCCGCCATGTCTCCCCGCGCTCCGAGGTGATCGTCCAGGCCCCGCCCTCGCGCGCAAGCCCCGTGACCCTTCCGCGGGTGACGACCTCGGCGCAGTGCCGCCGCGCCATGGCCAGGTAATGCTGGTGCAGCCCCGCCACGTCGATATCGGCACAGGCTGGCTGATAGAGCGCCTCGCTCCATTCGGGGCGGATCTGCGGCACGATATCGCCGAGCGCCGCAGGCGCGAGGCGCTCGATCCGCACCCCCGTCCCCTGATAGCTCGCGCGGAAATCCGCCATCGCCGCACGGTCTTCGGCGCGCCCGATGTAGAGCGCGCCGCGCGGCGTCAGAAAGCCGTGCTCGGCGAGATAGGCGCCCGAGGCGCGGGTCAGCGGCACCACGCCGGGGCCGCCGTAGCATTCCTCCCAGAACGCCGCCGAGCGCCCGGTGGCGTGGTAGCCCGCCGCGTCCTCGGCCTCGAGCAGCAGCACGCGCGCATGGGGCGCAAGTTCGGCGGCAAGGCTCGCGCCCGCCATCCCGGCGCCGATCACGGCGATGTCGTGGATCATTGTTGCGGCGCCGTCCGGTCGAGGAAATCGGCGATCCGGGCCATGATCCCCGCGCGCACCGCGTCGGTCTCGCGCAGCACCTCGTGATGCGCTTCCTCGCCCAGAGCGAGCAATTCGCCGCGGGGCAGGCGCGCGGCGGCGCGGAGATTGGCGGGATGGCTGACCAGCTTGTCGATCGCGGTCGAGACGATCAGCACCGGCGCGGCGATCCCCTCGAGCGCGCCGGGGGCTTCAAGCTGGATCCACGAGGCATAGGCACGCTCGACCCAGCGCCAGCTGGCCGGGCCCATCACCAGTTCGGGCCGCGCCTCGCGCCACCACATCTCGTCGGCGTAGCGATCGGGATCGTGGGTGAGCAGGTTGACGCGCTTCGAGGGCGCCTCGCCCGGCTTCTCGCTCCACTTCCACGCCTGCCGCATCGGATCGCCCACCGCGCACATCGCCTGCGCGACGCGGTGGAGCATGGCGAGCGGCAGCGGCGGGCCGTTGACGCCGGTCATCGGCGCGCTCAGCACCACGGCGTCGGGGGCAAGGCGTTTCTCCGCCAGCGCCCGCAGCACGATATGCCCGCCCATCGAATGCGCGGCGAGCACGTGCGGCCCGGGCGTCTCGGCGGTCCAGCGCTCCCACAGCAGCGCCAGGTCGTCGATCCAGATGCCGAAATCCTCGATGTGCCCGGTGACATCGTCCTTGCCGAGCCGCCCGGATCCCGCCTGCCCGCGCCAGTCCGAGGCGGTCACCCGCCACCCGGCGCGGTGCCATTCCTCGAGCGTTTCGAGATATTTCTCGTAGAAATCCCCGCGCCCGGGGAGAAACAGGATCGATCCGCGCGGGGGCACGGCGGTGCCGGGCCAGTCGATGCGGCGGACGCGGTGACCGTCGGCAGCGGCCCAGCTGCTCTCGATGGCGGCGGCGGGAAT
>NZ_LSJS01000224.1 GCF_001557325.1 Erythrobacter donghaensis | reverse complement strand
TCTCACCACCGCCGAACAGCGCGTCTCTGCCCTTCAGGGGACCATTCCCAACGTCATCGCCCAGCTGACTGCCAGCGATCCCGACGGCACTGCCGTCACCTTCTCCATCGCCTCGGGTAAGGACGGTGCGCTGTTCAACTTCCGCGACGGGATCAATGGCGCGCTTGCCTTCGCCCGGCCTCCGAGCTTCGAGACGCCCGAGGACGCCAACCGCGACAATGTCTATGAAGTCGATGTCGTCGCCAGCGACGGCACCGCCAGCACCACCCGCACCTTCCAGGTCACGCTGACCAACTCGACCGAAGGACTCATCGTCCAGCGGCTCGCGACGGGCCTGCCGGGCAATGCGGTGCTGGTGTTCGACCAGTTCTCCACCCAGCTCGCGGCGATCTCGCGGCAGGGTGACGTCTTCGACATCAACCTCTCGACCGGCGCAGTGACCGCGCGCGGGCGCATCCCCAACCTGCCCGCCGGCACCGAGGTGCTCGATGCCGTCCCGACCGAGATCGCAGGCAGCGGCTATTCGCTCGCTCTGCGCAACGGCAACACGATCAGCATGCGCACCGTCCGGCGCGACAATCTCGGTACGGTCATCGCCGAATTGCCCGACATCACCTTCACCGGCGCAACCCAGCCGATCACCGCCGCCCTGTGGGTCGGCGGCGGCGAGCCCTACCTCGCGCTCGGCGACGGCGGCATCCCCGATGCGGCGCAGGACCCGGACAATCTGCTCGGCAATGTCACCGAGATGCGCTTCTTTGTCGGCGCCGCCGGGCAGCCCTTGCAGCTGACGCCGCGCGTCAGATCCTGGGGCTTCCGCTCACCGGTCCTGGTCGACGCGAACAACCGCCTGCAATCGATCGACCGCGGGCCGACTTTCAACGAGTTCAACCTCGAGCCGTTCTTCCTTGCCATCGGCAACAACAATTTCGAATGGCCGATCCGCGACGGGCAGACGGCGGTGGGCTTCACCGGCACCGTCACCGGCACCCGCGTCGGCCCCGAATTCGTCGCCCAGATCGGTGCCAACGGCGTGGGCCGCTGGGTCGACGCGCTGGCCGGGTTGCAGCCCTTCGGCTGGGAGGAAGTCACCCTGTTCTCGGACGAACAAGGCAACATCTTCAGCTACTCCTTCGTGCTCGGCACTTCGCCCCGCTTCGAGCGGCGCAATCTCGACTTCACCCCCAGTGCCGGGGCGATCAATTCGATCGTGGCGATGACCAGCAACTCGGCGTCCTTCGGCAACCAGATCTACATGCTCGATTCCGACGGCGAGGTGTTCATCGCGCGGATCTCCGCCTG
>NZ_LSJS01000223.1 GCF_001557325.1 Erythrobacter donghaensis | reverse complement strand
ACCCGCCCCTGCGCCGCGGCCCGCTCCGCCGCCCGTGAACGGGTCGCAGGCCACGCCCGAGGACCTCGTCCGCGCCATCGCGCTTGCCGAGGGGGCGACCTATCGCCCCGCCGCGACCCTGTTCCGCGACTTCGCGATCCGCTGCCGCCAGGCCGGGATCGCCAGCGCGCACATCGACATCGCCCGCTTCCGCCGCCTGTTCGCCCATGCCGTCAGCGGCCTCGACCAGCTTCCGGGCGAGGCGCAGGCGGCGATCGCGCAGGCCGCCGAAGGGGTCGACGAGGATTGCCTCGCGCCCTATCTCGCGATCCTCATCGCCGCCCACACCGGGGAGGCGATGCCCGGCGAGGAGGAACTCGGCCGCCTCTACGGCAGCGCCTCGCCGAGCCGCGTGCGGCGGCTGCTCGACCACCTCGAGCGGCAGGGCCGGATCGTGGTGCGCGAGGATTTCGGCGGCGAGCGCTCGATCACCGTGCCGCTGCTGCCCGCCGCGGCCTGATCTGCCGCCAGCCCGGGCCATCGCACCCGGCCGAGCCGCCCCGATTGGCCGCTTCATGGCAATCGCAGCCCTCATGCAGCAATTTTCGCACAGCAATCTCCGGCGCGACCGGGTTAGACCCGGTCTGCCGCCGGCGGTCTTCCCGACCCCGCGCGGCGCATGTCCCCGACGGGAGGATCCGACGAGGAGAATTCGATGCACGCGCCAGTCCGCCCCCACGCGTTCGCTGCCCCGCCCGCGCCCGAAGCGGGGAGCCGGGACGCTCCTGCCGCCTGGGCGCGCAGCCCCGCACCGGTCATCGCGCGCGATCTGACCGGCACAGCGCAGCGCCACGTCCTGCCCGATGACCGCGACGCGATCCTGCTGCCGCTGGGGTCGGGCACGGCGTCAGCCTTCCCCGGGATCGCACCCACCGCCGCGGGCCTCGGCTCGGTGCTGTTCGTGCCCGCAGGAACCTGCATCAGCGCCGGCTTCGAGACCGGGTACGAGCACCGCGCAGGTGCCTGCCTGCTGCTGATCGACCCGCAGCTGCGCGCGCGGGCAAGCGAGGCGCTGCGGCCCTGTGCGGCGCAGGTGCCGGGCACGGCCTTCCTGATGCACGACGCTCACCCGGTGCGGACGCTGGTGCCGCTGATCCGCCGCTTCTGCGCTGCCATCGAGGCGCCGGGCGCAGCCTTCGCGCTGCGCGCGCTTGCCGAGTTGCTGCTGCACGAAATCGCGCTCGGGCACAGTGCCGCCGCCGCCGCGGACCGGAGCGACATCCGCCGCACCGGCCGCCCGGCAAGCGGACACAGGCTCCAGCCGCACCACCTGGCCGCGATCGACGGCTACATCGACCGCAACATCGAAAACGTGCTCAGGATCGACGATCTCGCCGCGCAGGTCGGGCTGTCGCGCTACCACTTCCTGCGCTGCTTCAAGCGCGCCACCGGATCGAGCCCGCTGCAATATGTCCTCGCGCGGCGCGTCGAGCACGCCCGCCAGCTGCTCGCCCGGAGCGAGGAGAGCATCGCCGCGGTCGCCTATGCCGCGGGCTTTTCCTCGCAGAGCCACCTCAACGCGATGTTCAAGCGCCACTTCGGCGTGACCCCGGGGGCTTTCGTGCGTGTCCACCGGCGCTCAGGCGGCAGGCCCGAGCCACGCCTCGAGCCCGCCGCCTGAGCGCGCGCGGGCCGCGGCAGTGCTCGCCTCGCGCTCGCCGAGCACGCAGTTGCGCCGGGCGCCGCATCGCGGCGGCAGTGGAATTCACCCTCCGGCCGCCTATCTGCCATGGAAGCCAAGGAGCACGCTCACATGATCGAACGCCTCATCACCAAACGCGCCCATGACCTGGGCGGCGGATTCACTGTCGGGCGGGTGCTGCCGTTCCACGCGCGGCGGATGGTCGGGCCCTACATCTTCTTCGACCATATCGGCCCGGTCGATCTGCCCCCCGGCATCCCGCAGAGCCTCGACGTGCGCCCGCATCCGCATATCGGGCTCGCGACGGTCACCTACCTGTTCGACGGCGCGCTGACCCACCGCGACAGCCTCGGCTACCATCAGGAGATCCGCCCGGGCGAGGTCAACTGGATGATCGCGGGGAGCGGCATCACCCATTCCGAGCGCTTCGAACATGCCCGCGCCAACGGCGCGCACATGCACGGCATCCAGGCCTGGGTCGCGCTGCCAGCCGAGGCCGAGGAGGTCGATCCGGCTTTCTCGCATCACGCCGGGGCCGAGCTTCCGGCATGGGACGAGCCGGGCCTCAGCGGTCGGCTGATCGCGGGCGAGCTCGAAGGCATGCGCGCAGGGACTCCGGTGCATTCGCCGCAGTTCTACGCGCACTGGCAGATGCAGCCGGGCGCGCGGCGGGTGCTGCCCGCAGGCTATGCCGAGCGCGCGGTCTATGTCGCGGCGGGCGCGGCCGAGGTCGGCGGGGAGGCCCTCACCGCGGGGATGATGGCGGTGCTCGCTCCCGGCGCCGAGGTGCCGGTGACCGCGCAATCCGAAGCCACCGTCATGGTGCTCGGTGGCGAGCCCGTGGGGGAGCGGTTCATGTTCTGGAACTTCGTCTCCTCGAGGAAGGAGCGCATCGCTGAGGCCGCCGAAGACTGGAAGGCCGGGCGCATGAAGCTGCCGGACGAGGACAGCCTCGAATTCACCCCGCTGCCCGAATTCAAGGGGCTGTGAGCGCGATGTCCGAGATCACCATCCGCCGCGAGGATCGCGGCCGCAAGGGCCGCTACACCGCCACCGTCGCAGGCCGCGAGGGCGAGGCCTATATTGCCTTTACCCACCGTGAGGAGGGCGTGATCAGCGCCGATCACACCATCGCGCCCGACAGCCTCAGGGGCACCGGCGCAGCCTTCGCGCTGGTCGAGCACCTCGTCGCCGACGCCCGCGCGCGCGGGTTCAGGGTCGTCCCCTTCTGCCCCTATGTCCGCGCGCAATACCGCAAGCATCCCGAATGGGCCGACGCCTTCACCGTCCCGCCGGAGTGGGAACCGGAGCCCGCCTCCGCCTGAGACCTCGCGCAGATGCGAATCATGGCAAGAATTGCGACGAATTTCTGAGCGCGCGCGCCACCGGCTTGGCGCGGCCGCCTGCCGGAGATAGGGTGCAGGGGCTTGTCGGGGGTCAGGCAAGGGATCGGTCCTGGAAGGATTGCCTTGCGTGCCAGAGATTCTCACCGCCCATCCCAATTCCGGCATTCCGGCCTATGACGGCGCCCGCTGGGTCGGCGGCGTGCCGCGGGTTGACCGGGTGCACAAGGCCTTCGGCATTTCCACCTTGCTGCAATGCGGCGTGGAGGGGCAAGGCATGACCGAGGCCGACGTGCCGCCCAGCGACGTCGCCGTCTCGCTGTTCCGCATCGGCAGCGGCGCGCCGATCGATCGGAGCATCGCGGGCCGCCCGGCAAGGAAGACCTATCGCGTCGGCGAGGGCACGCTGCTGGCACCGGGCACCGACAGCTTCTGGGCGGTCGACGCAAACTACAATGCGGGCTGGTTCCACATCCACTTCGCCCGCGAACTGCTCGCCGAGGTCGAGGCTGCGCACAATCTCAGGCTCGAGACCGTGCCCGATGTCGATGATCGCCAGATCGCGCAGCTCGTGCGCATGATCTTCGATCTGGTCGCGCACCCGGAAGACCCCGAACCGATGCTGTGGCAATCGCTCGGGCAGGTGCTGCTGTGGCGGCTGCTGCTGCTGACCGCCGGCACGGCGCGGCGCGACGAGATGCGCGGCGGGCTGGCGCCGTGGCAGGCCAGGCGCACCACCGAATATCTCGCCGACAATCTCGAGCGGCGCGTCACGCTGGACGAGCTTGCCGCCATTGCCCGCCTCTCGCCGTTCCACTTCGCCCGCGCCTTCGCCAAGACCCTCGGGATGCCGCCCTACCGCTACCACCAGAAGCTCAGGATGGAGCGCAGCTGCGAACTGCTCGCGCGCAGCGATCTGCGGATCATCGATATCGCCTTTGCGGTCGGCTACGAAAGCCCGCAGGCGCTCGCGCGGGTCTTCGCCCAGACCTACGGCTGCCCCCCCTCGCAGTGGCGCCGCCGCCACGGCGGCAGCTGACTCCTTTTGCGCCGGGGTGCCTGCCGGTGAAGCGCGCTTCGCGGCCAAAACCGCAATTTCGGTCCACTGGCCGCAAGCCCGGCTGCGCGTGCGGGGCGGCGGCGCAGCTGTGGCTCGGGCTCGCCGCAGTCGGCATCCCGGCCGTCTTGCTGATGGGGAGGCTGGCATGGCGCGGACAGGTTTCGGCACCGTGATTGCGCATCCGGTGCGCGTCTTGCTGCTAAACGATGGAATCAAACTTAAGTTGTCGTCCCAAGTGAGGTTCAATGCATTGAGGGCCCTGATGGCAAGACGAAACCTCCTCATCGCCGCCGTGCTGCTCGTCGCCGCGGCCTGCTCGCAGCAGACCCCTCCCGCGCCTCCGCCGCCGACGGTGGCGGTGGCTGCACCCTTGCAGCGCTCGATCACCGACTGGGACGACTATGTCGGCCGCTTCGAGGCGATCGAGGATGTCGAGATCGTCCCGCGCGTCTCGGGCAACATCACCCGCATCGCCTTCCGCGAAGGGCTGGCGGTGGGCAAGGGCCAGCTGCTCTACGAGATCGACCCGCGCCCCTTCCGCGCGGCGCTCGCGCAGGCCGAGGCCGAGGTCGCGCGCGCCCGCGCCAATGCCGCGGTCGCCGCGAGCGAGCTCGCCCGCGCCGAAACCCTGCTGCCCGACGAGGCGATCAGCAAGGAGGCCTACGAACAGAAGGTCGCCGCCGCCCGGGCCGCGCAGGCAGCGCTGGGCGCCGCGCGCGCGGCCGCCAATGCGCGGCGGCTCGACCTCGGCTTCACCCAGGTCCGCGCGCCCGTCGCGGGGCGCGTCTCGGACCGGCGCGCGTCATTGGGCGACTACGTCACCGCCGGCCAGACCGTGCTCACCCGCGTGGTCTCGGTCGATCCGATCTGGTTCACCTTCGACGGGGCGGAGAGCTTCTACCTCAAATATGTCCGGCAGGATCAGACCGGCGAGCGCCAGTCCTCGCGCTATGCCCCCAACCCGGTCGAGATCCAGCTCGCCGACGAGGAGGACTATCGCTGGCGCGGCAAGATGGTGTTCGTCGACAACGCGGTCGATCCGCGCTCCGGCACGATCAAGGCGCGCGCCGAGATCGCCAACCCCGACGGATTCCTCGTCCCCGGCCTGTTCGGCCGCGCGCGGCTGCTCGGATCGGGCGCCTATCCCGGCCTGCTGGTGCCGGACGAGGCGGTGATCACCGACCAGACCCGCCGCGCGGTGTTCGTGCTGGGCAAGGACAACAAGGTCGAGATGCGCAATGTCGAACTGGGCCCGATGGTCGAGGGCCTGCGCGTGGTCCGCAGCGGGCTGAAGGCGGGCGACAAGGTGGTGCTCGATGGCCTCGCGCGGCTCCAGCCGGGGGCGGTGGTCAGCCCCAAGGCGGGCACGATCAAGCCGCGCGCGGGCAACAGCGCGCCGGTCGCCGTGCCGGTCACCGCGCCGCCGCCCGCCGAAGCCAAGTCGCAGTAAGGCGGGGCGAAGCGCATGAACTTCCCCCACTTCTTCATCAACCGCCCGATCTTCGCTGCGGTGCTCTCGATCCTGATCGTGATCGTGGGCACGATCGCCTATCCGATCCTGCCGGTGGCGCAGTATCCCGAGATCGCCCCGCCCACCGTGGTGGTCTCGGCGAGCTTCCCCGGCGCCTCGGCCGAGACGCTGGCGGAAACCGTCGCCGCGCCGCTCGAGGAGCAGATCAACGGGGTCGAGAACATGCTCTACATGTCCTCCTCCTCGACCGGGGACGGCAATGTCGCGATCACCGTCACCTTCGCGCAAGGGACGGACGTCGATCAGGCGCAGGTGCTGGTGCAGAACCGCGTTGCCACCGCCGAGCCGCGCCTGCCCGAGGAAGTGCGGCGCCTCGGCGTCACGGTGCGCAAGAACTCGCCCGACCTGCTGCTGGTCGCGACGCTGGTCTCGCCCGACAAGCGCTACAACCAGCAATACCTGTCGAACTACGCGACGATCCAGCTGGTCGACCGGCTGAGCCGGGTCGAGGGCGTGGGGAGCGTGCGGATCTTCGGGGGGCGCGACTATTCGATGCGGGTGTGGATCGATCCCGACCGCGCGACCACGCTGAACCTCGATGCCGCCGAGATCGTCGCCGCGGTGCGCGCGCAGAACGTGCAGGTCGCCGCCGGTGCGATCGGGCAGCCGCCCTATGCCGCCGGGGGCACCGCCTTCCAGCTCAACATCCAGACCGAGGGGCGGCTCGTCACTGCCGAACAGTTCGGCGAGATCATCGTCAAGCGCTTCGACGACGGGCGGCTGATCCGGCTCACCGATGTCGCGCGCGTCGAACTGGGCGCGCAGGATTACAGCGTCAACGCCTTCAACTCGGGGCAGCCGACCGTGGCGGTGGTGGTCTCGCAGCTCCCCGGCTCGAACGCGCTGGCGACCGCAGAGGCGGTGCGCGGCGAGCTGGAAACGGCAAAGCGCGATTTCCCCCCGGGCCTCGACTACGCCATCCCCTATGCCCCGACGACCTATATCGAGGCGTCGATCGCCGCGGTCGAGGACACCCTGTTCGAGGCGATCGTGCTGGTCGCGCTGGTGGTGCTGGTGTTCCTCCAGAGCTGGCGCGCGGCGATCATCCCGATCATCGCCATTCCGGTCTCGCTGATCGGCTCCTTCGCCTTCCTCGCCGCCTTCGGCTTCAGCCTCAACAACCTCTCGCTGTTCGGGCTGGTGCTCGCCATCGGGATCGTGGTCGACGATGCGATCGTGGTGGTCGAGAATGTCGAGCGCGTGATGGAGGAGGAGGGCCTCCCCCCGCGCGAGGCGGCGCACAGGACGATGGACGAGGTCTCGGGCGCGTTGATCGCGATCGCGCTGGTGCTGATCGGCGTGTTCCTGCCGACCGCCTTCATTCCGGGCATCTCGGGCCAGTTCTACCGCCAGTTCGCGCTCACCATCATGAGCGCGACCGCGATTTCGGCCTTCGTCTCGCTGACGCTTTCGCCCGCGCTGGCGGCGCTGCTGCTGAAGCCCAAGGCGCATCGCGAGACCCCGCCGGCCCCCGGCTGGCGCGGCTGGGGAACGCGGTTCGCGCGCGGGTTCAACCGGGCGTTCAATGGTCTGTCCGACCGTTACGGCCGGTTCACCGCGCGCGCCGTGCGGGCGCTGGCGGTGATCGGCATCGCCTATGCCGCGCTGATCGGCCTCACCGCGTGGCGCTTTGCCGAGACCCCGACCGGCTTCATTCCCGCGCAGGACCAGGGCTATCTCATCGCCGTGCTGCAGATGCCGCCGGGCACCTCGCTCGAGCGGACGACCGAGGCGCTCGAGCAGGCCCAGAAGATCGCGCTCGCCAATCCGGCCACCGCCAACACCGTCGCCTTCGGCGGCTTCGACGGCGCGACCTTCACCAATGCGCCCAACGCGGCGGCGATGTTCATCTCGCTGAAGCCCAAGGGCGAGCGCGCGAGCGCCAACCAGCTGCTGGGCGAGCTCAACGGCGCGCTCAGCCAGATCACCGCCGGCAACATCTTCGTCATCCCGCCGCCGCCGGTATCGGGGATCGGCACCGGCGGGGGCTTCAAGATGATGATCGAGGACCGCGGCGGGGCAGGGTATCAGGCCCTGGAGACGGTCGCCTTCACGATGATGGCCAAGGCCAACCAGGCGCCGGGTATTGGCGGGGCATTCACCACCTTCAACACCCGTACTCCGCGCCTTTATGCCGATATCGACCGCGAGCGTGCCGAGCAGCTGGGCGTGCCGCTCGAGAACGTCTTCGCGACGCTCGCGACCTATCTCGGCTCGACCTATGTGAACGATTTCAACCTGCTCGGGCGCACCTTCCGTGTCACCGCGCAGGCCGATGCCCCGTTCCGCGAGAGCGCGAGCGACATCCTGCGGCTGCGCGTCCGATCCGACAGCGGTTCGATGGTGCCGCTCTCGGCAATCATGACGATCCGCAACGAGGGCGGGCCCTACCGCGTGGTGCGCTACAACCTCTACCCGGCAGCCGAGCTTCAGGGGAACACCCTTCCCGGCTTCTCCTCGGGCCAGTCGCTCGGCACGATGGAGAGCCTCGCCGCCGAGACCCTGCCGCAGGGCTTCGCCTTCGACTGGACCGAGCTCGCCTTCGAGCAGCGCCAGGCGGGCAACACCGGCAGCATCGCCTTCGCGCTGGCGGTGGTGTTCGTCTTCCTGCTGCTCGCCGCACAGTATGAAAGCCTCGTCCTGCCGCTGGCGGTGATCCTGATCGTGCCGATGTGCCTGCTCGCCGCGCTGCTGGGAGTGGGCGCCATGGGGCTCGACAACAATATCCTCACCCAGATCGGCCTCGTGGTGCTGATCGGGCTGGCGGCCAAGAACGCGATCCTGATCGTCGAATTCGCGCGCCAGAACGAGGACGAGGGCAAGCCCCTGCGCCAGGCGGCGATCGATGCCGCAAGGCTGCGCCTGCGCCCGATCCTGATGACCTCGATCGCCTTCATCCTCGGCGTGCTGCCGCTGGTGCTCGGGCAGGGGCCGGGCTCGGAGATGCGGCAGGCCTTGGGTGTGGCGGTGTTCTTCGGGATGCTCGGCGTCACCATCTTCGGGCTGATCTTCACCCCCGCCTTCTATGTCATCGCGCGCATGTTCGGCGACTGGGCGGGCAAGCGGTTCAAGCGTCGCAAGGCCCCCGCCGAAGCCGAAG
>NZ_LSJS01000222.1 GCF_001557325.1 Erythrobacter donghaensis | reverse complement strand
ACAGGACCTACACCATCTCCGAAACCGACATCCGGGTCGAGAGCGGGATCTTCAGCCGCGCCGCGCGCTCGGTGCCATTCGAGCGCATTCAAGATGTGAGCCTCGAAGCCAAGCCGCTGCCGCGCCTGCTGGGGCTGGTGGCGGTCAAGTTCGAGACCGGGGCGGGCGGGGCGGATGACCTTGCGCTCCAGTACCTCACGGCCGCCGAGGGCGAGGCGCTGCGCCAGCTGGTGCGCGAGCGGCGCGAGGACGAGGCGGCAGGCGAAGGTGCCGCCGCCGCAGACCCCGCCATGCCTGCTCGCACCGTTGACGAGGCAGGCGAGGTGCTGTTCGCGATGGCACCTGGGCGGCTCCTGACCTTCGGCCTGTTCGAATTCTCGCTCGCGGTCTTCGCGGTGCTGGGCGGCGCGCTGCAATATCTCGACAATGTCACCGATATCGACGTCTGGTACGGCTGGCTCAAGGAACAGGGCAGCACGGTCGCCACGCTCGGTCGCGAGGCGCAAGTCTTCGGCGCGGTGGCCGGGATCATCGGCTTGCTGGTCGTCGGCTCGGTGACCGGGGTGGTGCGCACGGCCTTGCGCGATTGGGGCTTCACCCTGACCCGCTCGGCACGCGGCTTCCGGCGCCAGCGCGGGCTCTTCACCCGCACCGACGTGGTGATGCCCGCCCACCGCGTGCAGGGGCTGGTGATCGGCACCGGCATGGTGCGCTACCGTTTCGGCTGGCATTCGCTGCGCTTCGTCAGCCTCGCGCAGGACGACAAGGAGCAGAGCCACGTCGTCGCGCCCTTCGCGACCATGGAGGAGATCGCGCCGATCGTCGCGGCATCCGGCTTCCGCCTGCCGGGCGAGGCCACCCGCTGGCAGCGCGCCAGCACCCGCCACCGCACCGATCTGGCGATCCGCGATGCGGCGATTTTCGCGGCTGCGGCGATCGCGACCGCGATCCTTGCACCTCCGGGCCTGTTCCTGATCCCGCTTGGCCTCGCGGTGCTGGCGGTGGGGGCTAACCTCTATGCCTGGGAGTTCCGCCGCCACGCGATCGACGACAAGCAGGTCTATGCCAGCCACGGCTTCCTCTCGCCCCGGCAGGAAATCGCGACGCGGCTGAAGCTGCATTCGGTCGAGATCGCGCAGGGGCCGGTGGCGCGGCTGCGTGGTTATGCGACGGTGCACTTGGGGCTCGCCGGGGGCAGCTTCGCGATGCGCGGCGTGCCGATCGAGGACGCGCGCGCGCTTCGTGCGCAGGTGATGGAGACGATCACCGCGACCGATTACTCGCGGCTTGATGCCGCGCCTGCTCCTCAGGCCTTGAGCGCGGCCCAGTCAGGGTTCTCGGAAAACTTCCTCGCCACGTAAGAGCAATCGGGGCGGATCAGGAAGCCCTGCCGCTCGGCGTCCTTGACCAGCCGATCCACCAGCGCGCCTGCCACGCCGCGCCCGCCGATGGCGCGCGGGACGATGGTGTGCGCGGCGACGCGGATCTCCTTGCCATCGCGGCTGCCACCCGGCTCCCATTCGAGATAGCCTTCTTCCGGCGACCCCTCGACCACGGCGACATAGCGGCCGCCCTGGCCTGCGACATGATGGGTTATTGTCGGCTTTGCGCTTTCTTCGTCCATCGGTTGCTCCTCCGGCTTGCCACGCCCGAATGTAAGGTTAAGGGCGTGCCGAAATGACCCTCGCCAAACCCTTCCTGTCCGACAATGCCGCTGCCGTCCACCCCAAGCTGTGGGAGGCGATGCGCGCTGCCGACCAGCCGGACAACCCGTACGACGGGGACCGCCTCTCGGCCGAGCTCGACGCCCGCTTCACCGCGCTGTTCGGGCGTGAATGCGCCGCGCTGTGGGTGGCCACCGGAACTGCGGCGAACTGCCTGGCGCTGGGCACGATGGTCCAGCCCCATGGCGGGGTGGTGTGCCACCGCGAGGCGCATATCGAGGTCGACGAGGGCGGCGCGCCCGGCTTCTTCCTCCACGGCGCCAAGCTGATGCTGGCGGAAGGCGAGGGCGCGAAGCTGACCCCCGCCGATATCGCCGCGCTGGTCGACCCGATCCGCGATGATGTCCATCAGGTGCAGCCCCACGCCATCGCGATCACGCAGGCCTCGGAATATGGCCGCAGCTACAGCCCCGCCGAGCTGGCGGCGCTAGGCGACTTTGCGAAGGAGCGCCGCCTCGGCCTCCACATGGACGGGGCGCGCTTCGCCAATGCGGCGGCCTTCCTCGGCGGCTCGGCGGCGGAGGCGGCGCGGGCAGCGAGCGGCCCGGTGGACAGCCTCGCCTTCGGCTTCATCAAGAACGGCGGCATGGGGGCCGAGGCGGTGGTGCTGTTCGATCCCGAGCGCGCGATGGAAGTGCGCTACCGCCGCAAGCGCGCCGGGCACCTGCAATGCAAGGGTCGCTATCTCGCCGCACAGATCCTCGCGATGCTGGACGGCGACCTTTGGCACGCCAATGCCGCGCACGCCAATGCCGCCGCGCAGGAAGTGGCCGCAGGCTGCGCCGACCGGCTGCTCCACCCGGTCGAGGCCAACGAGCTGTTCGTGCGCCTGACTGCGGCGGAGCGTGAGGCGCTTCGCGCGCAGGACTTCGCCTTCTACGACTGGGGCGCCGATAGCGCGCGCTTCGTCACCGCCTGGAACACCCGTCCCGAGGATGCCGCCGCGCTCGGCAAGGCGATTGCCGCGCTATGACCCTCGCGCCGCCGCCTGCGCCCGCGATGCTGAGCCCGCGGGTGCTGGTTCCGTTCATGCTGACCGGTACGATCTGGGGCTCGACCTGGTTCGTCATCACCGGACAGATCGCGGGCGTGCCCGCTGCATGGGGCGTGTTCTACCGCTTCATGCTGGCGACCCCGGCGCTGTTCGCCCTCGCGCTGGCGATGGGCAACCGGCTGAGGCTGTCGCGGACCGAGCACGTTCTCGCGCTCGGCGTCGGGATCGCGCAGTTCTCGGGCAACTTCCTGTTCGTCTACCATTCCGAGCAGCACATCACCTCCGGCATCGTCGCGGTGATGTTCGCGCTGCTGATGGTGCCCAACGCGATCTTCGCGCGGGTGTTCATCGGCGAGCGGGTGCAGGGCGGCTTCATCGGCGGGAGCCTGGTCGCCATCGCGGGGGTTTCGCTGCTGCTGGTGCATGAATGGAACGCGGCCCCGCTCGGCGGCGACGTGGCGCTGGGCATCGTGCTCGCCATCGGCGGGATGCTTGCCGCCTCGATCGCCAACGTGGTGCAGGCCAACCCCACCGGGCGCAAGGTGCCGATGGTGAGCCTGCTCGCCTGGGCGATGCTTTACGGCACGATTTTCGATTTCGGCTTTGCCCTGCTGACCGCCGGCCCGCCGCAGGTGCCGACAGCGTGGCAGTTCTGGGCGGGGACGGCCTATCTCGCGATCATCGGTTCGGTCGTCACCTTCCCGCTGCACTACAACCTCGTTCGCGAGATCGGGGCGGGCAAGACCGCCTATAACGGTATCGTCACCGTGTGCGTGGCGATGCTGCTCTCGACCCTGTTCGAGGACTTTCGCTGGGACCTGCTCTCGGCGAGCGGGATGGCGCTGGCGCTGCTCGGCATGGGCCTGGCATTGCGGGCGCGGCGGGTGAAGGCGGTGCAGGTGCAGCAGTCGGGCGCGCTGCGGCGGTAGGCCCTGCGTTCGTCATCGCGAGCGAAGCTGGCCGTAGGCCTACCAATCCGTCGACTGCGGTCGCCCACAGCGGAACGGGCGTTCCATGGATTGCCGCGTCGCTCCGCTCCGCGCGATGACGAGCTAGAGAAGTCCTGCCAACCCTTCGACATAGGTAGGGTACTTTGGCGACCACCCCAGCAAGCGCCTTGCCTTGCCGTTGGCGACGCGGCGGTTCTCCATGTAGAAGCCGCGCGCCATTTCGGAGAGGTTCGCTTCCTCGAGTGTCTCCATCGGCGGCAGCGGCAGGCCGAGCAACCGGCAGGCATGTTCGGTGACTTCGTTGCCGCTGCACGGGTAGTCGTCGCCGAGGTTGTAGGCCCCGCTCGGCGCATCCCCGACCAGCGCGGCGACCACCCCGCTGGCGATATCCTCGACATGCACGCGGCTGAAGACCTGCCCCGGCACGTCGATCCGCCGCGCCTTGCCCTCCTTCACCCGGTCAAGTGCCGAGCGGCCCGGGCCATAGATCCCCGGCAGGCGGAACACCCGTGCGCCCATGGTCAGCCATGCGAGGTCGGCCTCGGCCCGCGCATTGCGACGGCCTTCCCCACTTTGCGCGATGGTCGGCGTCGTCTCGTCCACCCATGCGCCTGCGCGGTCGCCATAGACGCCGGTGGAGGAGAGGTAGAACAGCGCCTTGCCTTGCAGAGCCTCGCCATAGGCCTCCAGCACCGGGTCGCCGCCTGCTCGCTCCGGCGGCACCGAGGAGAGGACGTGGCTCGCCGCGCCCAGCGCCGCCAGCACCGCCTCGCGGTCGGCGAAGGCGAGGTCGCCCGCGCTCCCGGTCGCGCGCACCTGCCAGCCCTGCGCCTGCATGGCGATGGCGATGCGCCCGGCGGTGTAGCCGAGACCGAAGATCAGCAATTGTCCCATAAGAGCAACCTAATGATTGGCCCCGCGCCCAATACAACCTAAATCGGGCCGCATGGATATCGCAACCACCCCCACCACCCCCGACGGCAACCCCGAAATCGCGGATGCCGCGCCCACTCCGCACGAGCCGCCGGTGATCCGGCGCGAGGATTATGCGCCCTTCGCGTGGCGCGTCCCGACGACGCAGCTCGATTTCCGGCTGGGGCTGGAGGCGACCCGCGTCACCGCGACGCTTGCGGTCGAGCGCAATCCCGCCGCCGCGCCGACGCACGAGCTGCGCCTCAACGGCGACAGCCTCACCGCGACCAGCGTGATGGTGGACGGCGCGGCTGCCGCGTGGCGGATGGACGGGCCCGACCTCGTCGTCACCCTGCCGGGGGACAGGCACATGGTCGAAATCGTCACGCAGATCGATCCCAGCGCCAACACCCAGCTGATGGGCCTCTACGCCTCGAACGGCATGCTTTGCACCCAGTGCGAATCGGAAGGCTTCCGCCGCATCACCTTCTTCCCCGACCGACCCGACGTGCTTTCGACCTATGCGGTCAGGATGGAGGGCGACAAGGCCGCCTTCCCAATCCTGCTGTGCAACGGCAACCGCACGGCCGCGGGCGAGAATCCTGACGGCACCCACTGGGCCGAGTGGCACGACCCCTGGCCCAAGCCCTCCTACCTCTTCGCGCTGGTCGCGGGCGATCTGGTGGCGAATTCGAAACCCTTCACCACCCGCTCGGGCCGCGTGGTCGAATGCAATGTCTGGGTGCGCAGGGAAGACCTCGAACGCACCGACCATGCGCTCGAAAGCCTGCACCGCTCGATGAAGTGGGACGAGGACACCTTCGGCCGCGAATACGACCTCGATCTCTACAACATCGTCGCCGTGTCCGACTTCAACATGGGGGCGATGGAGAACAAGGGGCTCAACGTCTTCAACACCAAATACGTGCTGGCCGACCCCGACACCGCGACCGATGCCGATTTCGACGCGGTCGAGGGCGTGATCGCGCACGAATATTTCCACAACTGGTCAGGCAACCGCGTGACCTGCCGCGACTGGTTCCAGCTCAGCCTCAAGGAAGGCTTCACCGTGCTGCGCGACCAGCTGTTCTCGCAGGACATGCGTGGGCAAGCGGTCAAGCGGATCGAGGATGTGCGCATCCTGCGCGCCGCGCAGTTCCCCGAGGATGCGGGGCCGCTCGCGCACCCGATCCGGCCCGACAGCTACCGCGAGATCAGCAACTTCTACACGGCCACCGTCTACAACAAGGGCGCCGAGGTGATCCGCATGATGCGCAGCATGGTGGGCGAGGCGCGGTTCCGGGCCGGGTGCGACCTCTATTTCGACCGCCACGACGGGGAAGCGGCGACCTGCGAGGATTTCGTCAAGGCGATCGAGGACGGGGCGGGGATCGACCTCACCGCCTTCCGCCGCTGGTATTCGCAGGCGGGCACGCCGCGCGTCGCCGTGTCGCAGACGGTCGCGGGCGACACGCTCAAGCTCACCCTCAAGCAGACCGTCCCGGCCACGCCCGGCCAGCCCGACAAGCTGCCGATGCCGATCCCGCTCAAACTCGCGGTGCATGCGCGTTCCGGCGTGCTCGGGGCCGAGCGGCTCGTAGTGCTGGAGGAGGAGCAGCAGAGCTTCGACCTGCCGCTCGCGGGCGGCGATCCGGTGGTCTCGATCAACCGCGGCTTCACCGCGCCGGTCGTGATCGAGCGGGCGCTGGCGCGCGAGGATCTGGTGTTCCTTGCGGCGCATGACGATGATCCCTTCGCGCGCTCGGAGGCCTTGCAGGAGCTCGCGGTCGGCCATCTCGTCGCTGCGGCGAGCGGTGCGCTCCCGGCCGACGAGCAGGCGGCGGGCGAGGCGGCGATCATCGGCGCCTTCCGCGCGAGCCTCGCCGACAACGCGCTCGAGGATGCGATGCGCGGCGAATTGCTGGTGCTGCCTTCCGAAACCTACCTGTTCGAGGCGATGGCGACCGGGGAGCGCAAGGCCGATCCGGGCGCGATCCATGCCGCGCGCGAGGGGCTCAAGGCCGCGATCGGCACCGCGCTGGCGGGAGAGCTTGCGGCGCTCCATGCGCGGGCCTCGGGCGTTGCGCAGGGCGATCCGGCAGGGCGCGGGGCGCGCAAGGTCAAGACCATCGCGCTTGGCCTGATTGCCGCCGCCGACCCGGCCACGGCGGCAGAGCTCGCCGCGGCGCAGTTCGATGCGGCGGACAACATGACCGACCGGCAGGGGGCGCTGATGGTGCTGTGCGGGCTCGACACCCCGCATCGCGAGGACAAGCTCGCCGCCTTCTACGAGCGCTACAGGGACAATGCGCTGGTGGTCGACAAGTGGTTCACGCTGCAGGCCCTGTCGCTCCACCCCGATGTCATCGCGCATGTCCGGGCCTTGGCCGAACATCCCGACTTCACGCTCAAGAACCCCAACCGCGTGCGCTCGCTGCACATGGCCTTCGCGGGCAATCCCAAGGCGTTCCACAAGGCGACTGGCGAGGGCTACCGGATGGTCGCCGACGTGATCCTCGCGCTCGATCCGATCAACCCGCAGACCGCCGCGCGCTTCGTGCCCTCGCTCGGACGCTGGCGGCGGATCGAAGAGGGCCGCGCGGCGCTGATGAAGGCGGAGCTCGAGCGGATCCTCGCCGCGGGCAATCTCTCGCGCGACACCTTCGAGCAGGTCAGCCGCTCGCTCGAGGGCTGACCGGGTGGAGTTCCAGATCGAAACCCACCCGCTGCTCGAAGGCGTGCCGCACGGCTTCTTCGGCAGCGCGGGCGGCGCGCAGCAGTTCGGCTTCGGCGGGCCCGGCGAAGGCGAGGGCGTCCGCGCGCTGCGGGCGGCGGCGGCCGAGGCGATCCGCCCCGGCGGCACCCTCGCCGCCCCGCATCAGGTGCATTCGCCCGATGTCGTGACGGTCACCGGGGCGTGGGACGACGGCGCTGAGGGCCGCCCGGTCGGCGATGCGGTCGTCACCGCCACGCCCGGGATCGTGCTCGGGATCGTCACCGCGGACTGCGGCCCGATCCTCTTCGCCGACCGCGCGGCAGGCGTGGTCGGCGCAGCCCACGCGGGCTGGCGCGGCGCGGTGGACGGCGTGCTCGAGAACACCATCGCCGCGATGGAGGCGCTGGGGGCCAGGCGCGCCCATATCGCCGCCGTGCTCGGGCCGACCATCGCGCAGGCGAGCTACGAGGTCGACGCGCCCTTCCGCGACCGCTTCCCGGCCGCCGCCGAGCGCTTCTTCGCCCGCGCGCCCGAACGCGAGGGTGTGGCGCGCTGGCACTTCGATCTGCCGGGATTCATCGCCGCCCGGCTTGTCGACGCGGATATCGGGAAATTTGCGGATATTGCCCGGGATACATTCTCACACGTCGCGCGTTACCACTCCCACAGACGCTCCACGCAGGGCGGTGAGGCGAATTATGGTCGGCAGATCAGCATGATCGCGCTGCCCTGACCCGGCCTTGCACGGCGGCGAACGCGGCTTGACTAAAACACGGTTGGAATCTCGCAGGATTGCCGTTAATTGCCCCGCCCAAGTTTCAGGCCGGGTTCGCCGCAAGGGGCACACGGCCATGAAGCAGGGACCAATCGACGGATAGGCTCAGGGGCTTTCGCGCCCCGCAACGCAACACCACGCCGCGCAGGCTCATTCCGGCGCGGCAAAACGAGCAGGGCAAGACGAAATGGCTAATGACACGGCCGCTACCACCGAAGTCTCCACCGCCGATGAGGGCGTGCGCCGCCGCGACTGGATCCACATCGCCGCGCTCGGCACGGCGGGCGTGGGCGGGGCTTCGGTCCTGTTTCCGCTGATCAGCCAGATGGCGCCCTCGCAGGACGTGCTCGCCGCGAGCACCACCGAAGTCGATGTCAGCGCGATCCAGCCGGGTCAGAGCATCAAGGCCACCTTCCGCAAGCAGCCGCTGTTCGTGAAGCGCCTCACCGCCGAGGAAATCGCCAAGGCCAAGGCCGATGACGCGTCCGACATGCGCGATCCCGCCACGCTCGCCGAGCGTACCAAGACCGGGCACGAGGACCTGCTGGTCACCATGGGCGTTTGCACCCACCTGGGCTGCGTGCCGCTGGGCGCTGCCGAGGGCGAGAACAAGGGCGAGTTCGGCGGCTATTTCTGCCCCTGCCACGGCTCGCACTACGATGTCGCGGGCCGTATCCGCAAGGGTCCGGCGCCCAAGAACCTGCTGGTGCCCGAATACGAGTTCACTTCCGACACCGTCATCCGGGTCGGGTGATCGCGCGTATCTGATCCGACACAATAATCGCCTGACCTTTCATCCGATCAAGCCGAGAGAACGCCATGAGTTTCGCCTGGGCCAAGCAATACGAACCGCAGTCCGCCTTCACCAAGTGGATTGACGAGAAGCTGCCGCTGCCGCGCCTCGTCTACAACGCGGTCGGGGCCGGTTATCCGGTGCCGCGCAACCTCAACTACATGTGGAACTTCGGCGTGCTCGCCGGCTTCTTCCTGGTGGTTCAGATCGTCACCGGCGTCGTCCTGGCGATGCACTATGCGGCCAACGGCCTCGTCGCCTTCGCCACGGTCGAGCACATCATGCGCGACGTGAACTACGGCTGGATGCTGCGCTACGCCCACGCCAACGGGGCAAGCTTCTTCTTCATCGTGATCTACCTGCACATCTTCCGCGGGTTCTTCTATTCCTCCTACAAGGCCCCGCGCGAGATGATCTGGCTGCTGGGCGTGGTGATCTTCCTGCTCATGATGGCGACCGCCTTCATGGGCTACGTGCTGCCGTGGGGCCAGATGAGCTTCTGGGGCGCGCAGGTCATCACCGGCCTGTTCTCGGCGATCCCGCTGGTGGGCGAGCCGCTGCAGGTGTGGCTGCTGGGCGGCTTCGCGCCCGACAATGCCGCGCTCAACCGCTTCTTCAGCTTGCACTTCCTGCTGCCCTTCGTGATCGCGGGCGTGGTGATCCTGCATATCTGGGCGCTGCACATCCCCGGCTCGTCGAACCCGACCGGCGTCGAGGTGAAGCAGGAATCGGACACCGTGCCGTTCCACCCCTACTACACCGCCAAGGACGGCTTCGGCCTCGGCGTGGCGTTGATCCTGTTCACCGCGATGGTGTTCTTCCTGCCCAACGCGCTCGGCCACCCGGACAACTACATCGAGGCGAACCCGCTCTCGACCCCGGCGCACATCGTGCCCGAATGGTACTTCTGGCCGTTCTACGCGATCCTGCGCGCCTTCACCGGCGATCTCACCATCCCCTTCACCGGCATCACCCTGATCCCGGCGAAGCTGCTCGGCGTGATCGCGATGTTCGGCTCGATCCTGCTGTGGTTCGTCCTGCCCTGGCTCGACAAGAGCCCGGTGCGCTCGGGCCATTACCGCCCGCTGTTCCGCAAGTTCTTCTGGTTCGGCCTGATCCCGGCGATGGCGGTGCTGTTCTACTGCGGCGGCGCCCCGGCCGAGGAGCCCTTCGTGGTCCTCAGCCAGATCGCCACGGCGTACTACTTCCTGCACTTCCTGGTGATCCTGCCGATCATCAGCCAGATCGAAGTGCCCAAGCCGCTGCCGTTCTCGATCACCGAAGCCGTGCTCGGCGGAACCAAGCCCGGCAGCACCTCGGGCGGCGGCAAGGTCGATCCCGAAAGCGTTGTCGAGGGCCTGCCCGGCACCGCCACCGACGGCTCGCTGCAACCGGCCGAGTGATCGGCCGGGACACAGCCCAAGCAATCTGAACCGATAACGAGAAAGAGCTCGGTCATGACTATTCGTCTCGGAGGCATCCTCGCAGGCCTCGCCATCACCGCGGTGCTGGTGCTGTGGTCGCTCCTGCCCGGTGTCTACAACTACGCCTTCGGCCCCGCGCCGGAAAAGCAGCCGTCCTATGCCTTCTACGAGCACGGCCACGGTCCCGAGGGCGGCTTCGCCTTCGACGGCCCCTTCGGCAAGTGGGACATGGCGCAGCTGCAGCGCGGCTATCAGGTCTACAAGGAAGTCTGCAAGGCGTGCCACAGCCTCAAGTTCGTCGCTTTCCGCGACCTCAAGCAGCTCGGCTACACCGACGCCGAGGTTGACGCCGAGGCGGCGACCTGGACCGTTCCGGGCATCGACCCCGCCACCGGCGAGGCGACCACCCGTCCGGGCGAGCCGACCGACTACTTCCCCTCGCCCTTCCCCAACGCCATCGCCGCCGCGGCCGCGAACAACAACGCAATCCCGCCCGATCTCTCGCTGATGGCCAAGGCGCGTCACGACGGGTCGAACTACATCTACGACCTGCTGGTGGGCTACGGCGAGGCGGACCCCGCCAAGGCGGCCAAGGTCGGCTTCGAGACGCCCGACGGCCTCTACTTCAACAAGCACTTCCCCAACGTCAACATCGCCATGCCCCCGCCGCTGAGCGATGATCAGGTGACCTATGCCGACGGCACCAAGGCCACCGTGGCGCAGATGTCGAAGGACGTCGCCGCCTTCCTGACCTGGACCGCCGAGCCCAAGCTCGTCGAGCGGCGCCAGACCGGGTGGTTCGTGCTGGGCTTCCTGCTGTTCGCGACCACGCTGGCCTTCCTCAGCTACAAGCAGATCTGGGCCGGCATGAAGCCGAAGAAGAAGTAAGCCTTTCACGCGGTTCGATACATCGGGCGCCCCGTCATCCCTTGCGGATGGCGGGGCGCTCTGCTTTGAGGGGACCGAAAGGGGCCAAGCCGACATGACTGCACCGCATCTCTCTCCCGAAGAGCTCAAGGCGCTTGTGCGCACCGTGCCGGACTTCCCGCATCCAGGGATCCAGTTCCGCGACATCACCACGCTGATCGGCCACCATCAGGGCATGGCGGCGAGCGTCCATCACCTGGCCGCGGCCGCCGGCGCTGCGGGGGCGCACAAGATCGCCGGGATGGAAGCGCGCGGCTTCATCTTCGGCGCGGCGGTCGCGGTGCAGCTCGGGCTCGGCTTCGTGCCGGTGAGGAAGCCCGGCAAGCTGCCGATCGACACTATCGGCATCGACTACGCGCTCGAATATGGCACCGACCGGCTCGAGATGGACCCGGGCGCGATCGAGCCCGGGAAGCAGGTGGTGATCGTTGACGACCTCATCGCCACCGGCGGCACCGCGCTCGCCTCGGCCGAGCTGCTGCGCAAGGCGGGGGCCGTGGTGACCCACGCGCTGTTCGTGATCGACCTGCCCGACCTCGGCGGGGCCGAGCGGCTGCGTCAGGCGGGCATCACCGTATCCGCGCTGATGGCGTTCGAGGGCGACTGACCCCTCCGCGTCGGCCGGCAAGGGTCCGGTTTTGGTTGTGTTGTCGAAGACCCCTCGGCTATGCCCGAGGGCGGGCGCTGCCTCCCGCGCCCGTGTAAGCTGAACCCCATTAGCGCAAGGATCCGAGACGCCGCCTATGGCTATCGCCATGACGCTTCTGACGCTGGCCCTGCTTCCCTTTGCCGCTGCGCTCGCCATCGCGCTGTTGCACGGCGCGCCGCGTGCGGTGCATGCGGGGCTGGCGGGCGGAGCGAGCGCGGCGGGCCTCGCGCTGCTGGCGAGCCTCGCCGCACCCGCGCTCGGGGGAGAGCCGCCCTTGGCCCGGTGGGAATGGGTGCCTGCCCTTGGCCTCGATCTCACCCTGATGGTCGATCCGCTGGGCTGGATGTTCGGGCTGCTGATCCTCGGCATCGGCCTGTTGGTGGTCATCTTCGCGCACAGCTATCTCTACGAGAACGAGGACACGGGACGGTTCTTCGCCAGCCTCATGCTGTTCCAGGGCGCGATGCTGGGGATCGTGATCGCGGGCAATGTCCTGCTGCTGCTGGTGTTCTGGGAGCTGACCAGCCTCGCCTCCTTCCTCCTGATCGGCTTCTGGCAGCACAAGGCCGAGGCGCGGCAGGGCGCGCGCATGGCGCTGGCGGTGACCGGCGGCGGGGGCCTCGCGCTGATCGGCGGGATGGTGCTGCTCGGGCTGATCGCCGGGAGCTTCGATTTGCCCACGATCCTCGCGCGGGGCGACCTGGTGCGCGCCTCGCCGCTCTACCCGCTGATGCTGGGGCTGATCCTCATCGGCTGCTTCACCAAGTCGGCGCAGTTCCCGTTCCATTTCTGGCTTCCCCACGCGATGGCCGCGCCGACGCCGGTGAGTGCCTATCTCCATTCGGCGACGATGGTGAAGGCGGGCGTGTTCCTGCTCGCGCGGTTGTGGCCGGTGCTGGCGGGGACGGAGCTCTACACCGTCACCGTCACCAGCGTCGGCCTCGTCACGATGGTCGTCGGCGCCACGGTGGCGCTGTTCCGGCACGACCTCAAATCGATCCTCGCCTATTCGACCATCTCGCAGCTCGGCATGCTGGTGATGCTGCTCGGCTTCAGCCGCGAGACCGCGGCGCTGGCGGCGGTGCTGCACATCCTCAACCACGCCGCCTTCAAGGCCGCGCTGTTCATGAGCGCCGGGATCGTCGAGCACGAGACCGGGACGCGCGACATCCGCCGGCTTGGCGGGCTTGCCAAGGCGATGCCGGTCACCGCGCTGGTCGCGACGCTCGCCGCCGCCTCGATGGCGGGGCTGCCGCCGCTGGGCGGGTTCATTTCCAAGGAGGCGATGCTCTACGAGACGCCCAAGCTGGCGCTGTTCGGGATCGCATGGCTGCTCCCGGCGCTGGCGACGGTGGGCGCCACCTTCTCGGTCGCCTATTCGCTGCGCTTTGCCGCGCACCTCTTCGCCGGAAAGCCGCGCGAGGCCGGGCCCTTCGCGCGCGCGCATGATCCTTCCCCCGCGATGTGGGCCGCGCCCGCGCTGCTGACCGCACTGGCGGTGCTGCTCGGCCTTGTCCCGATGTGGCTCGCCGCGCCGCTGGTGAGCGCGGTCACGGGCGCCGTCACGGGGAGCGCCCCGCCCGAGGTCGAGCTGGGCCTGTGGCACGGGGTCAACCTTGCGCTGATCCTCAGCGTGGCTGCGGTCGCGGGCGGAGCGGCGCTGCTGTGGCGGCATAAGGGCCTCCTCGCCCTGTGGGAGCGCGCTTCGCTGCCCGATGCCAAGCGGATGTTCGAGACCGCGCTCGGCCTCGCCGACCGCTGGACGAGGAAGGCGCTGGTCGCCACCCACACACCCTCGCTCCAACGCATGCTGCTGGCGAGCTTTGCGGTCACGATCCTGCTGGTGATCGAGGGTGCGCTCACCGGCGGCGGGGTGCTGACCGGCACGCGCGCGGGGCTCCCGGCAAACCTTCCGGCGATGGCCGCCTGGGTGCTGCTGATCGCCGCGACGCTGGCGGTCGCGCTGGAATCGCACAACCGCCTGCGTGCGCTGATCTATGTCAGCGTGATCGGCCTTGTCGTCAGCCTCGCCTTCGCGGTGCTCTCCGCACCCGATCTCGCGCTGACGCAGATCTCGGTCGAGGCGGTGACGGTGCTGCTGATGCTGCTCGCGCTGAACCTGCTCCCCAAGCAGCCGCCGGTGATCTCGAGCCGCGCGCGCAAGACCCGCGATGCTGCCATCGCCATCGCGGGCGGCCTGCTGGTCGGCGGGATCGCCTGGGCGATGCTGACCCGCGATCCGGGGGCGAGCATCGCCGCCTTCCACCTCGCCAACGCCAAGCCGGGGGGCGGGGGGACCAATGTCGTCAACGTCATCCTCGTCGATTTCCGTGCCTACGATACCCTCGGCGAGATCATCGTGCTGGGGATCGCGGGGCTGGGGATCTTCGCGCTGCTCGACACTGCGGGGGTTGGCGCATCGGGCGCGCGGCTGCGGGCATGGCGCGCCGACATGCCGCATTCGCCCGAGCGCCATCCGATGATGCTGGTCGCCGCCAGCCGGATCATCCTGCCGCTGACGCTGGCGGTGGGCATTTACCTGTTCCTGCGCGGCCACAACCAGCCCGGCGGCGGCTTCATCGCCGCGCTGGTGGTGGCGATCGCCTTCCTCGTCCAGTACCTCGCCGCCGGCTTCGACTGGTCGGATGCGAGGAAGCCCTTTGGCGAACACAACCTCATCGGCTGGGGCGTGCTGGTGGCGATGGCGACCGGGCTCGGCGCGATGGTGCTGGGCGCGCCGTTCCTCACCAGCTGGTTCGACTATTTCAGCCTGCCGCTGATCGGCAAGTTCGAGCTGGCGAGCGCGATGCTGTTCGACACCGGCGTGTTCCTGACCGTGCTCGGCGCGGTGATGCTGGCGCTGGCGCAGCTGAGCCATGTCGCGACCCGGGCCGCGCGCGCCGCCGGAGAAGTGGAAGGCGCGCCATGAGCTACGAATTCCTCGTCGCCAGCGCCATCGGCGTGCTGGTCGCAGGCGGGATCTTCCTCGCGCTGCGGGCGCGCACCTTCCAGGTGGTGCTGGGGCTGACGCTGATTTCCTATGCGGTGAACCTGTTCCTGTTCGCCAGCGGGCGGCTGGTGCTCAACCGTCCGCCGATCTGGGACAAGACGGTGAGCGAATACACCGACCCCCTGCCGCAGGCGCTGGTGCTGACCGCGATCGTCATCACCTTCGGCATGACCGCCTTCGTGGTGATCCTCGCGCTTCGGAGCTTCCTCGAGACCGGCAGCGACCATGTCGATGGCGACCGGGTGCCCTGCGATGCCCAGGACGGGCTGGCTGATGGGGAGAGGAACGAGCCGTGAGCCTCGCCGATCATCTCCCGATCCTGCCGGTCGCGATCCCCGCGCTCGCGGCGCCCTTCGCGTTGCTGGTGATGCGCCGCCGCCGCGCGCTGGCGGTGGGCATCGGCTTTGCCGCCTGTCTGGCGCAGCTCGCGGTCGCCGTGTTGCTGATGGAGCGGGTGAGCGGGGGGACGACCCTTGCCTATGCCCTCGGCGCATGGCCCGCGCCTTTCGGGATCGTGCTGGTCGCCGACCGCCTCGCGGCACTGATGCTGGTGCTGACCGCGGTGCTCGCGCTGATCGTGCTGCTGCACGCGGTGGTGACCCGCGCCGACCGCAAGGGCTGGCACTTCCACCCGCTGTTCCACTTCCAGCTGATGGGCCTCAATGGCGCCTTCCTGACCGGCGACCTGTTCAACCTGTTCGTCTTCTTCGAGGTGCTGCTGATCGCCTCCTACGGACTGATGCTCCACGGTCAGGGCCCCGCGCGGCTCAAGGCCGGGGTGCAATATGTGGTGGTGAACCTCGTCGGATCGGCGCTGTTCCTGATCGCGCTGGGGATGCTCTATGCGCTGACCGGCACGCTCAACATGGCCGACATGGGCCTCAGAGTGCGCGAGGTTGCCCCAGACGATCAGGGCCTGCTGCGGATCGCGGCGCTTCTGCTGGCGAGTGTCTTCGCGCTGAAGGCGGCGGTGGTGCCGCTGCACCTGTGGCTGCCGCGCACCTATGCGGCCGCCACCCCTGCAGTGGCAGCGCTGTTCGCGATCATGACCAAGGTCGGGGTCTATTCGCTGATCCGGGTCGTGCCGCAGGTGTTCGGCGAGGGCGCGGGCGCGGCGGCCTGGGCGCCGGCGCCGTGGCTGCTCCCGGCCGCGTTGGTGAGCGCCTGCATCGGCTTTGCCGGAGTGTTCACTGCGCGCAGCCTTGCCGAGCAAGCCGCCTATGCCATCATCGGATCGACCGGCACGCTGCTGATCGCGGTCGCCGGTTGGAGCGGAGCGAGCCTTGGTGCAGGCCTCTACTACCTCGTCCACTCGACCCTCGCGGGCGCCGCTCTGTTCCTTGTTGCCGACATCGTCGGCCGGCGGCGCGGGAGCTTCGGCGATGCCACGAGCCCCGGCCCGGCCTTCGCCGGGCGCGGGGGCGCGGCGCTGCTGTTCATGGCCGCCGCGATCGCCACCACCGGCCTGCCGCCGCTCTCGGGCTTCATCGGCAAGCTCTTGATCCTGCAATCGGTCGCGGCGCTGCCGAACTGGGGCTGGGCGTGGAGCGTGATCCTCGGCACGACCTTCATCGGCGTGATCGGCTTCGCCCGCGCGGGCAGCGTGATCTTCTGGAAGACCGCCGAAGGGTGCGAGGCCCCGCCGCTGCCCGACACCCGGCTCGACCTTGCCGCGCCCGCGCTGGCGCTCGCCTGTCTCGCCGCGCTCTCGGCTGGCGCGGGAGCTGCGAGCGACTATGCGAATGCTGCCGCTGCACAAGTGCTTGCGCCTGCGCAAAGCGCGGCGGCGGTGCTGGGGGAGGGCCCGCGATGATGCGCCGCCTGCTCCCGCACCCCGGGCTTACCGCGCTGCTGGTGGTCATGTGGATGGTGATGGTCAACGACCTCACCGTCGGCACGCTGTTCCTCGGCCTGGTGGTGGGGGTGGCGGTGCCGATCTTCACCGCGCCCTGGTGGCCGGGCCGCCCGAAGGTGCGGTTCCTGCCTGCGCTTGCCTATGCCGGGCTGGTGCTGTGGGACATCGTGGTGGCCAACTTCCAGGTCGCCGCGATCATCCTGTTCAAGCCCAACCGCGACCTTCGCCCCGCTTGGCTGACGATCCCGCTGGAGCTTCCCAGCCCCGAGGCGATCACCGTGTTTGCCGGCACCATCAGCCTGACGCCGGGCACGGTCTCGGCCGATGTCTCGGCTTGCGGCAAGTACCTCCTCGTCCACGCGCTCCACGCCCCCGATCCCGCCGCCGAGATCGCCAAGGTCAAGGCGCGCTACGAGGCGCGGCTCAAGGAGATCTTCCCATGACGGCAGGGGTGATCGAGGCGGCGCTCGCCTTCGGCTTCGCAGGCCTGGGCCTCGCGCTGGCGATGAACCTGTGGCGGCTGTTCAAGGGGCCGGGAGTGACCGACCGGATCCTCGCGCTCGACACGATAGTGATCAACACCATCGGCCTGATCGTGCTCGCCGGGATCGCCGGGGGCAGCGGCACCGCTTTCGAGGCGGCGCTGCTGCTGGCGATGGTGGGCTTTGTCGGCACCGCCGCCTACGCCAAGTTCCTGCTGCGCGGAGACATCATCGAATGAGCCCCGCCGCCCCCCTCCTCGCCGAGCTGCTCGCCGCCGCGCTGATCGTGCTCGGCAGCGGCTTCGCGCTGGTCGGCAGCTGGGGACTGGTGCGCCTGCCCTCGCTGATGGAGCGGCTCCACGGCCCCACCAAGGCGAGCACCCTCGGGCTGGGCGCGATGCTGGTCGCCTCGGTGGTGTGGTTC
This sequence comes from Erythrobacter donghaensis, assembly GCF_001557325.1. GTDB lineage: Bacteria > Pseudomonadota > Alphaproteobacteria > Sphingomonadales > Sphingomonadaceae > Erythrobacter > Erythrobacter donghaensis_B. Next base: position 34,905 of record NZ_LSJS01000222.1, on the reverse strand, counting down.
CAGCTGGGCGAGGGGGAGTGGACCACGCACGAGCTGCTGATCTCCGTGTTCCTGTTCGTCACCGCGCCGATTGCGGCCAACATGATCGCCAAGGTCCACCTCCACCGCCTGCGCACCGGCGAGCCGAGCGAACCGGCCGGCCCCGCAGGCCCGCCCGCACCCCCGCCGGGCCGCGCCGACTGGGCCACGCACGAGGCCCCGCACCACGGCACGCCGGGAGACTTCGCGGGGGATTAGGACAGCAGTGGAGCCGCCGCGTTGCTGCGCAGCGCGGGCTCGGCGGCGGCTATGCAGCGCCGCACCATGCCTGCCGTCTCCGGCGCAGTCTCGACCGGCGCTGGACTATTGGCATAATGTTTGCCATTAGTTTTGATCGATGGACCGCCCCGCGCCGCTGCTTTTCGTGGCGCGGGCGCCCGATGTTCGGTCGATGACGGCGGGGGAGAGCGATGCGGAGATTGCGGGCACCGGCGAGGTATGGCGTGCTGGCGGCGGTATTGGCGGCTGCGCTGCTCACCGGCGCGGCTGTTCCGCCGGCCACGTCCGCGGACACGGCTCGGCCCCGCCCCAATGTCGTCGTGATCCTTGCCGATGATGCAGGGCTCATGGATTTCGGCGCCTTTGGCGGGGAAGCGCACACGCCCAACATGGATGCCCTCGCCGCGCGCGGCGCGATGTTCACGCAGTTCCGCGCCTCCCCGCTGTGCTCGCCCTCGCGCGCCATGCTGCTCACCGGGATGGACAACCACCTGACCGGTTTCGCGACGATCCCCGAGGTGCTCCCGAGCGAGCAGCGCGGCAGGCCGGGCTATACCATGGCGCTCGAGCCCGGCGTGCTCACGCTGGCCGATCGCCTGCGCAAGCTGGGCTATCGCACGCTGATGGTCGGCAAGTGGCACCTGGGGGAAGAGGCCGGGGCGATGCCGCAAGCACACGGCTTTGATCGCTCCTTCGCGCTCGCCGCATCGGGGGCGGATAACTGGGAGAAGAAGGCCTACATCCCCTATTACAAGGACGCGCCCTGGTACGAGGACGGGGTCGAGGCCGATCTGCCCGACAACTTCTATTCCTCGCGCTTCATCGTCGACAAGATGATCGCCTATTTGCGCGAGACCGACCCATCGAAGCCGTTCTTCGCCTATCTGCCGTTTCAGGCGGTTCACATCCCGGTGCAGGCCCCGGCGGAGCTGATCGCCAAGTACAAGGGCCGTTATGACGCGGGCTGGGACGTGTTGCGGCGCGAGCGGCAGCAGCGCGCCGAGGCGCTCGGGCTAGTGCCGCCGGGCGCGGCGATGGCGGACCTGCCGCCGGGCTATCGCAGCTGGAGCGACCTGAGCGACCAGGATCGCGCACTCTATGCCGCGCGCATGGAGGTGCATGCCGCGATGCTCGAGGCGATGGATGCCAATGTCGGGCGCCTGATCGATCACCTCAAGGCCAGTGGCCAGTATGACAACACAATCTTCGTGCTTGCCTCGGACAACGGGCCCGAACCCTCGCGCGGCGACGACAATGCCTCGCTCGGCGCCTGGCACCGTGTGGCCGGCTATCACGTCGGGCTCGAGGGCATGGGCGGGCGCGGGAGCTGGGGCTTTATCGGCCCCGAATGGGCGGCAGCCACCGCAACGCCAGGCGCTTGGTTCAAGTTCTACGCCACCGAGGGCGGCGTGCGCGTTCCGCTGGTCATCGCCGGTCCGGGCCTCGAGGCGGCGCGCATCGACAGCCCGGCGATGATGACCGACATCGCCCCCACGCTGCTCGAATGGATCGGCGCGCCGCTCGGCAGTGACGATCAGGGTGCCCGCCCCGTCACCGGACGCAGCCTGCTCCCCGTCCTCGCCGGGAAGGCGACGAGCGCCTATGCCAAGCACGAGGTGCGGGTGATCGAGGTATCGGGCAACACCGCGCTCTACCGCGGCGATTTCAAGATCACCCGCAGCGTGCTTCCCTTGGGCGATGGCCGCTGGCGGCTGTTCGATCTCGCCCGCGACCCCGGAGAAACCACCGATCTCAGCGTGGCCCGGCCTCAGCTCCTGACCGACATGGTGGCCGAGTATGACGCCTATGCCGAGCGCGTGGGCGTGCTGGCGATGCCCGAGGGTTACGACTCGGTGAAGCAGACCGCCAAAAACAACATCGTTCAGATGCTCGCGAACTATCCCTGGCTCTACGGTGTGATGGCGGGATTGGCGCTGCTGGCCGGGCTGGTCGTCTGGGGCCTGATCAGGCTGCTGCGCCGGGTGTTTCGCCGCCCCGGCGCATGATCCGGCGGCGTTGGGCGTTGGAGCCACGCCAGCCGCCCGGCCTCTGGCGACGCTGGGCGCTTTTGTACGGTTCTTGATTGCTCGTTAATGCATGGTATTAGTTCGCGGCACTATGAGGTGGCCCAAGCTTGCACGCTGCCCGGATGGAAGGAGCCGAATCGTGACCTGGTTGAAAAGGATCGGACTGACGGCACTCGCCATCGTTCTCATCGGCGGCGTGGCGGTTTACGCATTTCAGGCGCGCATCGGCGTTTGGCTGTTCGAGCGCGGCACGGCGCAGCGCATGGGCGTCGACAACCTCGCCGCCTTGGGTGATGGCCTTCACGTAGGGTTGTGCGGCACCGGCTCTCCCATGCCCAATCTCGACCGCGCAGGCCCCTGCAACGTGGTCATCGCCGGCAAGCAGATGTTCGTGGTCGACATCGGCGAGGGCGGGGCCGAGACGCTCAATGTCATGGGGCTAAGCCCCGGCAAGGCCGACGGACTGCTGCTGACGCATTTCCATTCCGACCATATCGACGGCTTCGGCCCGCTGATGCTGTTCCACTGGACCCGCGGATCGAGCACCGCGCCGCTCCCGGTCTATGGCCCGAGCGGGGTCGAGGCGATCGTGGGCGGGTTCAACGCGGCCTACGCGACCGACAACACCTATCGCATCGCGCACCACGGCACCGCGGTCGTCCCGCCGAGCGGCGCGGGCGGCATCGCGCGCCCGTTCGAAATGACCGGCCCGACGACGGTGGTGCTCGAGCGTGACGGGCTGAAGATCACCGCCTTCACGGTCAACCATGATCCGATCAAGCCCTCGGTCGGCTACCGCTTCGACTACAAGGGACGCTCGCTGTGCATCAGCGGCGACACCAAGAAATCGCCCAATCTCGAAGCCGTGTGCAAGGGCGTCGACATCCTCGTGCACGAGGCGCTGAACCCCGGGCTGGTCCAGAAGATGGAAGCGGCGGCGGGAGCGGACGGCCAGGGCGGCGCGGCGAAGATCATGCACGACATTCAGGATTACCACACCTCGCCCGAGGAGGCCGCCGAAAGCGCGCAGGCCGCAGGGGCCGGGATGCTGGTGCTGAGCCATCTCGTCCCGCCCTTGCCGAGCCGGTGGCTCTACGCCGCCTTCCTCGGCGATGCCGAAAGCCGCTTTTCCGGCCCGATCGTGGTCGGCGAGGACGGCATGATGTTCTCGCTGCCCACCGGCAGCAAGACGATCGACCGAAGTCGGTTGATATGACGCAGCGGCTGATCCGCTGCCGCCTTTGGGCTTTCCCCGCCCCTGACCCCCCTGAAGGAGAATGACCGATGAAAACGATGTACCGGATTGCAGCGCTCGCAGCGGCTTCGCTGGCCCTTGCCCCCGCAGCCCATGCCCAGAGCTACGACATGGCGTTGTCGCACCTGACCTCGAAGTTCAAGGCGGCTGACAAGAACGGCGATGGCAAGCTCAGCCTGCAGGAAGCCAAGGACGGCGGAATGACGCGGGTCGTTGCCAACTTCAAGACGATCGACACCGACAAGGATGGCTACGTGACCTTCGCCCAGCTCAAGGCGCAGTTGGACGCCCGCTACAAGTAGGGGCTGAAGCGATCGGGACGCGCCGACAGGTGGTGCGGCGCGTCCCGATCAGCAATGGCAAGCGGTTTCGTGGCACGGCTCCGGGTTTCGCAGGGCCGGGATAATCAGAGCACTGGCAGGTCAGCGAGGATGATTACGCCGTCCTCGTCCTGATCGATCAGGGCGAAGATATCGCGCTCGGGCTTGTCCCATTCGGCGCGCGACAGCAATCCGTCGCCGTTCTTGTCGGCCATCGCCAGCACCTGTTCGAGCTTTTCGGTGAACTTCTTCCTGGCGATCCGGATCTTGGGCGCGTCTTCCTCGCTCGCCACGCCGTTGCCGTTGCGATCGAGCTTGGCGAAGATGTCGTCGCGGTGCGCGTCATATTCACGGCGGGTGACCCTGCCATCGCCGTTTGCGTCGGCTTCGGTGAGAATGTTGCGGACCTTTTCGAGCTGCTCCGCCGAGGGCTGGGCGGCGACCGGGAATGCGGCGCAAGCCAGAGCGGCTGCGGCAAGAATGCGGATGGGTTTGTGCATGGGCATGCTCCGTTCGAATCGCCGACACTGGCTTGCTGCGGCTGATGTGCATCATTAATCGAATACATTATTCGGGCAAGGGGTACCGCAATTGCCCGCCTTGCAAGAATTAGCGATTGCCCGACACGCCGTAATGTCTCATATTAATCCGCGAGAGCCCGATCCGACGTCGGGCCAATCGAACGGGATGAATGATGGCAAAGGTTCTGAAATGGGCGGTTCGCGTGCCGCCGGTGGTGCTGGCGATCCTGTTCGGGTTTCTGGGTATCCGCACGATGACGAACCCGGATCGCGCCGCGGCCTTCTTCGGCTACCGGTTTCCCGACAGCGGGCTGGGGCTGAGCTCTCTGACCGGCCACTCGGCCAGTTGGGCGCTGACCATCGCGGTCTGCCTGGCGCTTGGCCTGATCCGCAAGGAACGTGTGTGGTTCTACCCGGCGATGATGCTGTTCGGGTTCTTTGCGCTGGGCCGGATAGCCGCGACCCTGCTCCACGGCGCGCCGGTTCATCCCGAGCGCGTCATTCCGGAACTGGCGTTCGTGGGCCTGCTCTACCTCGCAGCGCGCCAAACGCCCCAAGTCGGCCAACAGGCGCACTGACGGCGCAGGGTCGAGACGATCAAGCGGGAGCAAGGCATGGTTGAGACAATCCTGATCGGCGCGGGCGCGCTGGGCGCTGCAGCGGTAGCGGGCGCATTCGCGATCACTCGAGACGGGTCGATCGTCACCCCTAGCGGGGTGGGCAAGGTCACTTCGGCCTCGGGCACGTTCGAGGGTTTCCCGCTGCCCGACTACGCGCAGAAATTCGTGACCCCGGATTACAAGAGCTATCTCATCGAGGTCGAACCGGGCATCAAGGTGCACATGCTCGAAGTCGGGGAGGGCTATCCGATCTTCATGCAGCACGGCAATCCAACCTCGGGCTTCCTCTATCGCAAGGTCGTCGAACATCTCCCGCTTGACCGGGTGCGGGTGATCATGCCGACGCTGGTCGGGCTCGGTTTCTCGTCCAAGGTGCCGGTCAGCATGCACACCGCGGCGAACCACAACCGCTGGATCAACGCGGCGCTGCGGCAGCTCGGGCTCGAGCAGGCGATCTATGTCGGGCAGGACTGGGGCGGCCCGATCGGCATCGGCGCGCTGGCGCTGTCGCCCGGCATGGTCAAGGGCGTCGTCATCATGAACACCGCGATCCGCGTGACCGAGGTCAAGACCAGCCTTTCCAGGATTCATGACCTGATGAAGACCCCGATTGTCGGCGAGTTCCTGGGGAATGTCCGCACCGCGATCTTCAGGGGCCTGCACCGCCCGCAGCACGATCCCGCCTCGATGCCGCAGGCGGTCAAGGATCTCTATGCCCGCCCGGTGCGCGAAAGCGGCAACCACAAGGCGCCGCTGGCGATGATGCGGATGGTGCCCGACGGTCCCGATCATCCGAGCACCCCGGTGATGCGCGCGCTGGTTCCCTTCGTGCGCGGGCTCGATGTGCCGGTCGAGATCGTCTGGGGCATCAACGATCCCATCCTCGGCAGCGCGGTGCCCGCGATGCTCGAGAACTTTCCCAACGCACGGGTTACCGAGACATCGGCTGGGCATTTCCTGCAGGAAGAGGTTCCCGAGGTGATCGCAGAGGCAGTGCTGCGCGTGTTCGACCAGGTCCGGAAGGGCGGACCGCAGGCAGCCGCCGCGGCTGCCGAGTAGCGTCACGGCACAAAGCGCTTGCCCGGGCCGGGTGCAGTTGTTAGTTAATGCAATATATTAGATTGCGACAAAGCGGGTCGGCGCGCGTCACTTATGGGTGCGCTGCCGGGTGCCCCTCGTCGCGCATGACAAGCGAGAGGCGATTTCATGACCACCGTGCTCGACAAGGAAGCCATCAGGCAGAAATACGCGGCCGAACGCGCCAAGCGGCTGCGGCCCGAAGGCAACGAGCAATACCAGCGCCTCTCCGGCAAGTTCGCGGATTTCGCAGTCGATCCGCACACGCCCTTCGTTCCCCGCGATCCGGTCACCGACCATGTCACCTTCGCCTTCATCGGCGCAGGCATGTCCGGCCTGGTCACGGCGGCACGGCTGAAAGAGGCTGGGATCGAAAGCGTTCGCCTGATCGACAAGGCGGGCGGCGTCGGCGGCACCTGGTACTGGAACCGCTATCCCGGCGTGCGCTGCGATACGGCGGCGATGATCTACCTGCCGCTGCTCGAGGAAACCGGCTACATGCCGAGCGAGAAATACGTGCCCGGTCACGAGATTCTCGGCCATTGCGAGCGGATCGCGAAGCATTACGGCCTGTATGACAAGGCCCTGTTCCACACCGAAATCGCCTCGGTGGAATGGCAGGAAGACGCCCGGTTGTGGCGCATCACCACCAACCGCGGCGACGATTTTACCGCCAAGTATCTCGGCATGGGCACCGGCCCGCTGCACGTCGCCAAGCTGCCGGGGATCCCCGGGATCGAGGCCTTCAAGGGCAAGCAGTTCCACACCAGCCGGTGGGATTACGACTATACCGGCGGCGATGCTTTCGGTGCGCCGATGGAGAGGCTTGCGGACAAGCGGGTGGCCGTGATCGGCACCGGCGCGACCGGGGTCCAGTGCATCCCGCAGGTCGCTAGGACCGCCGGCCAGCTGTTCGTTTTCCAGCGCACCCCGTCATCGGTCGATGTGCGCGGCAATCACCCCATCGATCCGCAGTGGTTCGCGCAAATTGCCAAGCCGGGCTGGCAGAAGCGCTGGATGGACAATTTCGTCGACAATGTCGGGCGCGGTTTGCCGTCGGAGGATCTGATCGACGATGGCTGGACCGCGATCTCGCGGCGCATCCGCGAGAAGGTTCTGGATGGCCGGCCGGTGTGGCTCGCCAGGCTGGCGACGCGGATCGCGGGCGCGCTGGGGCGTCCCCCGCGCCAGATGAGCCCGGAGAAGATCCTGGCCGCGATCGAGGATGCCGATATCGAGAAGATGGAGGAAATCCGCGCGCGGGTCGATGCGGTCGTCAAGGACGCGGAGACCGCCGAGCATCTCAAGGCGTGGTATTCGCAGCTGTGCAAGCGACCCTGCTTCAGCGACGAATATCTCGATGCTTTCAACTCGCCCAACGTCACGCTGGTGGACACCGACGGAAAGGGTGTCGAAAGCATCACCGAAACCGGGCTGATGGTCGGCGGCAAGCACTACGAGGTCGATTGCATTGTCTATGCATCGGGCTTCGAATTCGGGGCCAACTTCCAGATGAAGACGGGCTTCGATATCAAGGGTCGGGGCGGCCAGCTATTGTCGCAATACTGGGCCGAGGGCCTGCGCACCCTGCACGGCCTCCACGTCCCCGGCTTTCCCAACGCCTTCATGGTGCAGATGAACCAGGCCGCCAACATGGTGACCAACATCCCGCACAATATCGTCGATCACGCCAAGACGGTGGCGCAGGTGATCGCCTATGCCGAGAGCCATGGCTATGCCGAGGTCGAGCCGACCGAGGAGGCGGTTTCGCAATGGGTCGATCTGATCCTGACCGGGCAGGGCTCGCTGATTGCCTCGACCGATTGCACGCCCGGCTTCTGGAACAATGAAGGTCAGGGCTGGAGCAAGGAGTTCCGCCAGTCGCAGGGCCATCCGGGCGGGGCCGAGGGCTACTTCAAGCACATCGATGCGTGGCGGCGCTCCGGCACCTATCGGGGCCTTGTCTTCAGCAAGTGAGACGGCCGCAGGGCGACTGGCCGATGGGGGCCGCCTTGCCTTGTGCGCGATAATTGATTGCATTAGACCTTGATGGCGACGTCGCCGCGGTGGGGGAAACGATGCTGAGAAAGATCCTGATCGCCGTGCTGGCCGTGGTCGTCATCGGCGGCGCGGTCGGCTGGTTCAACCGCAACGCGATCATGACCGCGCTGCTGATGCGCCGGATCGAGGCGACCAAGGAAAATGTCGAGCCCACAAGAGAGGTCGTGTGGGATCAGGGCCCGGCCACCGCCGATGCGCCCGTCTCCGAACGCCCCCCCAACGTGGTGTTCATCCTGTTCGACGATTTCGGCTACAATGATCTCTCCACCTTCGGCGGCGGGGTTGCCGGCGGCCGGGTGCCCACTCCGAACATCGACAAGCTCGCGAGCCAGGGCGCCATCTTCAATCAGGCCTATTCCGGCACTTCGACCTGCGCGCCCTCGCGCGCGATGCTGATGACGGGTCGCTATCCCACCCGCACCGGGTTCGAATTCACCCCGATCCCGGATGGCATGGCCAAGGCGCTGCCGATCTTCGCTGCCGGCATGGATCGCGGCGCCTTGCCGCCGACCGTGTTCAATCCCGAGTTCGACGAAGAAAAGATGCCCTTCAAGAATCAGGGGCTCCCCGGCTCGGAAGTCACTATCGCCGAACTGCTCAAGACCAAGGGCTACCACACCGTCCACATCGGCAAGTGGCACCTTGGCGAGGCAGCCGAGTTCAAGGCCAATGCGCAAGGCTTCGACGAGAGCCTGAACATGCACAATGGCATGTATCTCCCGGAAGACGATCCCAACGTCGTCAACGCCAAGCTCGATTTCGATCCGATCGACAAGTTCTTCTGGGCAAAGCTGCAATTCGCCGCGACGTTCAACGGGAGCAAGCCGTTCGAGCCGGGCGGCTACATCACCGATTGGTGGACCGACCAGTCATTGAAGGTGATCGAAGCCAACCGCAACCGGCCGTTCTTCCTCTACATGGCCCATTGGGGCGTCCACACGCCGCTCCAGGCCACCCGGGAGGACTTCGAGGCGGTCGGCGACATCAAGCCGCATCGCCTGCGGGTCTATGCCGCGATGGTGCGCGCGCTCGATCGCAGCGTCGGGCGGATCATGGCGAAACTCGACGAGGAGGGGCTTGCCGACAACACCATCGTGGTGCTCAGCAGCGACAATGGCGGGGCGGGCTATGTCGGCCTGCCCGATATCAACGCACCCTATCGCGGCTGGAAAATCACGCTGTTCGAAGGCGGGATCCGGGTGCCGATGTTCGTGCGTTGGCCCAAAGCCATCAAGCCCGGGACTCGGATCGACACCCCGGTCGCGCATATCGATGTCCTGCCGACCCTGGCCTCGGCGGCCGGCGTGCCCCTGCCCGCCGATCGCATCATCGATGGGCGTGACATGCTGCCGCTCGCGACCGGCGCCGGCGCGTTCTCGCGACCGAATAATGCGATCTTCTGGCAATCGGGTGCCTATCAGGTGGTGCGCGCTGGCGACTGGAAGCTGCAGATCGACGGCACGCGCAAGAAGACATGGCTGTTCGATCTGGCCGCGGACCCCACCGAAAAGACCAATCTCGCCCGAAAGCGGCCCGACAAGGTCGCCGAGCTCACGCAACTGCTGGCCGCGCATCGCAAGGATGCGGTCAAGCCGCTATACCCCTTCAAGCTCGCCAGCCCGGTCATGGTTGACAAGACCGAGGCGCAGAAGGCTCTTCCAGGCGACGAATACGTGATCTGGCCCAATTAGGGCCAGCGTCCCCCGCTCCCCTTGATCTGCCTCGCCCTAGAGATCTTCGCGCAAGCAAGGCTTCAGTGCGCCCCATCCCGGGCCTCCGGGCGCTCCTGCGCATGCCCGTTTGATCGCTCGAAGGCCCTCGCTGTGCGGGTGCAAATCTCTCCTTGCGGATCCATCAATAATCTTTCACATTAATGCATCGCAGTAGACTGGGGGCTGGAGCCTGGCGCTGCCTGAAGGGAGGGGATTTATGGCAAGGACAACCAATCGGCATCTCGCGCACCGGTTCAAGGTGGCGCTGTCTGCAGGCACGGCGCTGCCGGCTGTACTGCTCGGATTGAGCGCGCCGGCACACGCGCAGGATCAGCCGGAGGCCGATCAGGAAGAAACTGCCGTCTCGTCCCCGCGCGTCGGGGACATCGTGGTCACCGCGAACAAGCGCGAGGAGACCTTGCAGGACACGCCGATCGCGGTTTCCGTGGTGGAGGCGGAGGCAATCGAGCAGGCCGAAATCCAGGACCTGCTCGACCTCCAGACGCTGGTTCCCTCGCTCGCCATCCGGCAGGGCCAGACTTCGGGCAACACCAACTTCTTCATCCGTGGCTTCGGCAACGGCCAGAACGCCATCGGGCTCGAACCCTCGGTCGGGGTGTTCATCGACGGCGTTTATCGCTCGCGCTCGGCCGCCTCGATCTCCGACCTGCCGAACCTCGAGCGGGTCGAGGTTCTGCGCGGCCCCCAATCGACCCTGTTCGGCAAGAACGCCTCGGTGGGCGTGATCTCCGTGACCACGCGAAAGCCGCAGTTCGAATGGGGCGGCCATCTTGAAACGAGCCTCGGCAACTACGGCCTGCATCGCTTCGAAGCCTATATCACGGGCCCCGTCACCAACACCGTGGCCGTGGCGCTGGGCGGCAATTTCAACCGGCGCGACGGATATGTCGAGGATCTCGGAACGGGAGCCGAATACAACGAGCGCGACCGTCGGGGCATCCGCGGCGATATCCTGTGGGAACCCTCGCTCGATGTCAGTTTCCGCCTGATCGCAGACTATGACGAGATCGACGAGAATTGCTGTATCCTCACCAATCTGGTCGAGGGGCCGACCGGCGCCAGCATCCGCGCGCTGGGCGGGCAATTCGTCTCGGAAGACCCGTTTTCGTACAACGTGTTCTACGACATCGTGCCGAGCAACAGGATCGAGAACTACGGCGTATCACTCGAGGGTGATATCGACTTCGACTTCGCGACGCTGACCAGCATCACCGCCTATCGCCGCAACGACGTCGCTTCCCAGTTCGATCCCGACGCGACCAGCCTCCGATTGTTTTCGACCAATAGCGGCCAATCGGAAATCGAGACCTTCACGCAGGAAATCCGGCTGCAGTCCAATGGCACGGGCAAGCTGTTCGACTGGATGATCGGGGGCTTCTATTTCGATGAGCGGCTCCAGTCCGGCAACGACCTGTTCTATGGCACGGATTTCCGGCCCTATCTAGGCGCGCTGCTCGGCAACCCCACGCAGGTTGCCACATTCGAGGCCGCTGCCGGGGTGCCGGCCGGCACCTTTGCCGCACCCGGACAAGGCATTTCGGAGAGGAGCGAGCAGGACAACACCGCCTGGTCGGTCTTCGGCAATATCGACGTGCATCTCACCGACCGCCTTACCGCCACTTTCGGGCTCAGCTACACCGAAGATCGCAAGGACGTTTCGGTCACCGCGCTCAGCACCGATGCGCTGGCTGCGGTCAATCTTGACCAGCTCGGCTACAACGCCACGCTCAGGAACCTGCTGGCGGCGCGCGGCGTGAACTTGCAGAATCCGGCATCGGTGGGGCCGTTCGTCGCCGCCAATCCGGCCATCTATGCGCAGCTCCAGCAGCAGGCCCTGGCGACCGCGCTTGGCACCGGTAACCCATTCAATGGCTTGCGGGCGCTGCAGTTCTTCCCGCCCTTCGTCAATCTCCCCAATGCGGTGGAAGACGGACAATCGCGCGACAACAGCACCGATTTCACCGCCCGCCTCGCCTATGAGCTGACCGACCAGATCAGCGTCTATGCCTCCTATGCGACGGGCTTCAAGGCGAGTTCGTGGAACCTGTCGCGGCAGAGCAGGCCACCGGCCGCGATCCTTGTTCCCGGCAATCCGGTGGTCGATCCGGTCACGCGGCAGGTTCTGCGGGCGACGCCAGCTTCGCCGATTGCCGGTGCGGGACTTTACTCGACAAATCTCCTGCCCGGGACACGCGTGGCCTCGCCCGAGGACGCCGAGGTCTATGAGCTGGGGGTCAAGGGCACCTTCGACAACTTTGCCTTCACCCTCACGGTCTTCGATCAGACCCTGAAGAATTTCCAGACCACCGTGTTCACGCAGAACGGCTTCGTGTTCGCCAATGCGGCCGAGCAATCGACCTTCGGCGTCGAGGTCGATTTCCGCTGGAGCCCGCTCGACGGACTGTTCTTCATCGGCGGCGCGACCTTTCTCGATCCGGTCTATGACAGCTTCCCCAATTTCGGCCCCGGCATCGACATCTCCGGGCAGCAGCCGCAAGGTGTGGCGGAGACCCAGTTCACGCTCGGTTCGAACTACAATTTCACCATCGGCAGCCTCGACGCCTTCGTGCGGGCCGATTGGCAGCATATCGGCAATTCGCCGTTCCTCGACGATCCGAACGAGGCAGCCCGGCTGGTGGGCAGCGGCTTTTCGCGCGAGCAGAACCTCGTGAACATGTCGGTCGGGATCAGGACTGCCGGGGATTTTGCGGTGTCCTTGTGGGCACGCAACCTGCTCGACGATCAGCATATCGTCTTCGCCTCGCCCGCCCTGGCACAGGCGGGCACGATCAACGGCGCACCCAATCAGCCGCGCACTTACGGGGTGACGCTCCGCAAGTCGTTCTAGCCGCTGCGCCGAAGCCCATTCGGCTCCGGCTCCACGAAAACCTCAGGAACCCAGCTTCCTGAGGTTTTCCTCGTGGGTGGCACGATCGATCCGGTATGTGGCGATGACCGCAATCATCGCGATCCAGAGTGCCAGCACGAGCGGCACGTAATAGGCCCCCATCCGCCAGACGGCGTCGGCGCTGACGTCCTCCGGCTTGGCGCCCGGCGAGACGCCGGCGAGCGTCAGGATCGTCGTTGCCGCCATCACTCCGAGACCGCGCACGGCCTTGTCGATGAAGGTCTCGGCGGCAATGAAGACGCCCTCGGATCGCCGGCCGGTCTGCAATTCGCTGTCCTCCACCAGATCGGCGAGCATCGATGCGAACAGGATCTGGAAGCAGATGATCAGCCCGATATCGAGGATGTTGGTGATCGTGACGAACCAGAAGATGAAGGGCGTCCCGTTGGGCGGCAGCAGGTCGAGCAGCCGCAGGATGATGGGCACCGGCGCGCCGACGAAGGCCAGCAGGCCAACGATGATCGCGCCACGCTTCTTGCCCAGTTTGCGCGAGACGAAGGGTGCGAGAACCAGCCCGATGCCCGCAGCGACAAAGGTGCCGATGAAGATCGCGCCGGTCTGGCGCTCGTCGAAGCCCCAGAAGTAGGTGAGGAAATAGAGCGAGAGACCGGCAGCCAGCCCGCCTGCGATCGCCGCCAGCATCGCGGCGATGAACAGCGACAGGAAGGAGCGGTTTGACAGCGTCTCGATCAACTCGCCGAAAATGACGCCGATGGTCAGTCTGCGTGGCGCAGGAGCCGACTTCAAATAGGGAATTCGCGTGTGGGTGCCGAGCGCGCTCACGAGGATCGACAGCAGGATCGCCAGCGCCCCGACGAGACCATAGATCGGATAGGCATCGCGGTTGAAGCGCCCGTCGGCAATGGCGGCGGTCACGAACATCGGGAACAACACGGCAAAGGCCCAGACCGACACCGCATTGCCGCCCACCCACGCAAGGGAATAGCGCAGGCTGTAGAGCGCGGTCCGCTCGTGATAGTCCGGCGTCAATTCGGGCACGAGCGCGCTCGCGGGGGTGCGGTAGAAGGTGATCGCGGTCCGCACGATCACGGCCAGCGTCACGAGGTACCAGAACAGCACGGTCTGGCTGGCATTCGCGGGCGGCGTCCACAGGAAGTAGTAACTCGCCGCCAGCGGGATGGCCGAGGCATAGAGAAACGGGTGGCGCCGGCCCCAGCGCGAGCGCAGATTGTCGGACCAATAGCCTACAATCGGATCGCTGATCGCATCGCACACCAGCGAGATCAGGATCGCCAACCCGACCAGCCGCGCGTCGAGGCCGACCACCTGACTGTAGAAGATCAGCAGAAAGAAATCGAATGCGGCCGCTGTGATCCCCGGAGCGATGGCGCCGACGCCAAAGGCGAGCTTGGTTGGCCGCGACAGCGGCGGGGGGGCGGTGGTCTCGTTGATGGGATCGGGTGCACCGGCTTGATTGTACACGCGTCGTATCCCCCCGATCGTTTTGGCTGCAGGCCGGGCGAACCAGTTCAGTTCTTGGCGGCACCCCTGCGGGTGTGATATCCCATGTCCGGCATTAATGTGCAATATTAGACACGAGAGCCATGCCCCAACCCACCCATTCCGACACGCGAACCGCCCTGCTTCAGTCCGCCCAGCGCCTCATCGCCGAGCGCGGATTGGGCACGGTCTCCGTCAAGGACATCACCCGCGCTGCCGGTGCCCGCAATCCGAGCGCGGTGCATTACCACTTCGGCAACCTCGAAACGCTGATCAAGGAAGTCTTCATCCAGCGCTACAGGGCGATCGAAGCAGAGCGCGCCCTGCGTCTCGCCAAGGTCGATGAGCCCGATCCGGCGCGCCGGCTCGTCGCGCTGATGGCGGCGGCGATCGCCCCCTTCATGGATTGCTGCCTCGACGAGGAGGGGCGGCTCTACGTCAGGTTCTGCCTCCAGTTCTCGTCCGATCCGCGCTTCAACCTGTTCGAGCTCGTCACCGAATACGGGATGCCCAGCCTGCTCTTGCTGCGGGCTCAAGTGGTCGAGTGCGTGTCCGACATTCCCGAGAATGTGGTCAACGCGCGCCTGCGCCAGGCCTTCTCGATCGCGCTTGTGCAGGCGGCGGACTATGCGCGCCAGCTGGAAGCCGGCTTGCAGATCGCACCCGATCACGCCGTGAGCGAAGCGGCCACCACACTGGCCGGCTATATCAGGGCGCGGATCGGCTGATCAGGGCGTGCGTCCGCCGCAGGCAATCGGGACGAAAGGGGGAGGGCTGGAGCGGGTAGCGGGAATCGAACCCGCATAGCCAGCTTGGAAGGCTGGAGCTTTACCACTAAGCTATACCCGCTCAGGGCTCGGCAGCGCCCATGCCATTGATGGCGCGGCCGCGTCAATCACTTGCGGGCCTCAAACGGCAGGATTGATCGCCATGTTGTCGATCAGCCGCGTCCCGCCGATCCGGGCAGCGACGAGGATCCGCGCAGGGCGGTCCGCCAGCGCCTCTATCGGCGCGAGGGTTTCGGCATCGACCACCTCGATATAGTCGA
This sequence comes from Erythrobacter donghaensis, assembly GCF_001557325.1. Classification (GTDB taxonomy): domain Bacteria; phylum Pseudomonadota; class Alphaproteobacteria; order Sphingomonadales; family Sphingomonadaceae; genus Erythrobacter; species Erythrobacter donghaensis_B. Next base: position 19,616 of record NZ_LSJS01000222.1, on the reverse strand, counting down.
GGCGAAAGCCTGCAATCTGCAGCTCGTCCTCTACCACCGCCTTCGCCAGCCACACCGGTTGAAGCCCGTCGGTGATCGTTTGCGCAGCATCCGCCAGCGCGCGCGGCAGCACTGCTGCTGCGGCGCGCTCCTCGGGCGACAGATAGCGGTTGCGGCTCGACATCGCGAGCCCGTCCGCCTCGCGCACCGTCGGCACCCCGATGATCGCCTCGACGTGGGGCGCGGTAAGATCGAGGTCGCGCGCCATCGCCCGGATCACCGCAAGCTGCTGAAAATCCTTCTCGCCGAAGAACGCCATGTCGGGGGCGACCTGGTTGAAGAGCTTGAGCACCACGGTCGCAACGCCATCGAAATGACCGGGACGCGCGGCGCCGCACAGGCCCTCGCTTACCCCGGCGACGCTCACGTTGGTGGCGAAACCGGGCGGATACATTGCCGTCACGTCAGGCGCCCACAGCAGCGCAACCCCTTCCGCCTCCAGCATCGCGGCGTCCGCGGCGAGCTGGCGGGGATAGGCGTCGAGATCCTCGTTGGGGCCGAACTGCTTCGGGTTGACGAAGATCGAGGCGACCACGTGATCGGCCTCGGCCCTGGCGCGGCGCACCAGCGTGAGGTGGCCTTCGTGCAGCGCGCCCATGGTCGGCACCAGCGCGATCCTTGCCCCCGAACCGCCACGCAGCTGTGCCAAAGCGGTTCTCAACATTTGCAGTGTCTTGACCGTTTGCACCGTCAGGCCTCCAAGGATACACGAAATCACGCCCTAGCGGCCCGACCTGTTCCATTTCAAGCCACTCCGCCGAGAGACCCGTGATGCTCCCCGCCGCCCCTTCCCAACCCGCTGCGACCCGGGCCTTGCGCAAGGGGCAAGCGCACAGGATCGTGTTCGCCAACGAGAAGGGCGGGACCGGCAAGTCGACCACCGCCGTCCATGTCGCGGTCGCCTTGTCCTACCTTGGCGCGCGCGTCGCCGCGGTCGATCTCGATCCGCGCCAGCGCACCATGCACCGCTATGTCGAGAACCGGCTTGCCACGCTCGAGAAGCGCGGCCTCACCCTGCCGACCCCGGCCTGCGAGGTGTTCCGCGGCAACAGCACCGGCGATCTGCTGGGAATGATCCGGCGGCTCGAGGCGAGCTGCGATTTCCTCATCATCGACAACCCCGGGCGTGACGATCCCTATGCCCGCGTCGCGGTCGAATATGCCGACACGCTGGTCACGCCGATGAACGACAGTTTCGTCGATTTCGACCTGATCGGCCAGGTTGATGCCGAGACCTTCAAGGTCAAGAAGCTGTCCTTCTTCGCCGAACTGATCTGGGAGGCGCGGATGAAGCGCAGCCGCATGACGATCGAGCAGCAGCGGCCCGAAATGGACTGGCTGGTGGTCCGCAACCGCACCGGCCATGTCGAGGCGCGCAACCAGGCGCGCCTGCACAAGGCGCTGGGGGAGATGGCCAAGCGGGTCGGCTTCCGGGTCACCCAGGGGCTGTCCGAGCGCGTGATCTACCGCGAGCTGTTCCCTTCGGGGCTGACACTGCTCGACAAGGGGCACCTGGGCGAGCTCGGCACCAGCCACCTGGTTGCGCGGCAGGAATTGCGCGCGCTGGTGAAGGCGCTGCGCCTGCCCGAGTTCAGCCGCGAGCAGGACCGGTTGGAGGTGGCATGAAGTATCTGCTGTTTCTCGTGGTCGCCTGCGTTTTCTGCCGCTGGGCGATCGGCAAGTGGCCGTGGGAGCTGCTGCGCAGCACGCCGACCCGCAGCCAGGCGATCTTCCGCGCGCGCAAGCTGCTCGGGGTCGAGGCCGGGGCAGGGCGCGAGGAGATCATCGCCGCGCATCGCCGCCTGACCACGCTGGTGCATCCCGACAAGGGCGGCAGCAATGCCGCCATGCAGGAGGCCAACGCCGCGCGCGACCTGCTGCTCGACGAGCTGCCGCTGGCGGGTGGCGGAGCAGAGGGCTGAGCGGCGCGATCCTATCCTGCGGGATTGACACAGGCGCACGGCAAGGGCTTTTCGGCGCCGCGCCATCTTGTCGCGGGGACACGGGGGCAGACCGCCTTCGCGCCGTCATTTCGCTGCGGCATGTCGCGCCTTGGGAGCCCGCCGGGGATGCGGCAAGGAGAGTTTCTCGATCATGCAACACCAGTTCCACCCCACCGTCCTGCGCGAATACGACATCCGCGGGATCATCGGCGAAACGCTCGGCGCCGATGACGCGCGCGCGATCGGCCGGGCATTCGGCACGCTGTTGCGCCAGGCGGGCGGCCGGACCGTGGCGGTGGGCTATGACGGGCGGGTCAGCTCGCCGATGCTCGAGCACGCGCTGGTCGAGGGGCTGACGACGAGCGGGGTCGATGTGGTGCGGATCGGCATGGGCGCGACGCCGATGCTCTATTACGCGGAAGCCTCAGATGAGCAGGTGGATGGCGGCATTCAGATAACCGGCAGCCACAATCCCCCCAATTACAACGGCTTCAAAATGGTATTTCTGGGACGCCCGTTCTTCGGCGCGGATATCCAGAAGCTCGGGAAACTGGCAGCAGACGGAGCTTTCGCCAGCGGCACCGGGACGGTGACCACGCGCGACATCCTTGGCCAATATGTCGAGCGCCTGCTCGAGGGCCTGGCCGGGATCGAGCCCGGCAAGCTCGAAACCCTGCGGGTCGGCTGGGATGCGGGCAACGGCGCTGCGGGCCCCGCGCTCGAAGCACTCGCGGCGCGGCTGCCGGGGGAACACCATCTGCTTTTTACCGATGTCGACGGACATTTTCCAAACCACCATCCTGATCCCACCGTCGAAGCCAATCTGGCCGATCTGCGTGAGCTAGTCGCGACGAAGAAACTCGATTTCGGAGTTGCCTTTGACGGCGACGGTGACCGGATCGGCGCGATCGATGGCGAGGGCCGGGTGATCTGGGGCGATCAGTTGCTGATGATCTACGCCGAGGATCTGCTCAAAACCCGCCCCGGCGCGACGGTGATCGCCGATGTGAAGGCGAGCCGCGCGCTGTTTGATCGGGTGGCGGAGCTCGGCGGGGAGCCGCTGATGTGGAAGACCGGCCATTCGCTCATAAAGTCCAAAATGAAAGAAACAGGCGCGCCGCTCGCAGGGGAAATGAGCGGGCATGTGTTTTTCGCCGATCAGTATTACGGCTTCGACGACGCGCTCTACGCAGGAATACGGTTGCTGGCGGCCACTGCGCGCCTCGGCAGGTCTGTTACCGAGCTGCGGAGTGCGATCCCGCCGATGCTCAACACCCCCGAGCTGCGCTTCCAGGTCGACGAAGCCCGCAAGTTCGCCGCCATGGCCGAGATCGCCGAGCGCCTCACCACCAGCCCCGGCCCCGAGGTCGAGAGCGTCAACGCGACCGACGGCGTGCGCGTCAACACCGCCGACGGCTGGTGGCTGCTGCGCGCCTCGAACACGCAGGACGTGCTGGTCGCGCGGGCGGAAAGCGATACTGAGGAGGGCCTCGACCGCCTGCTCGCCCAGATCGACGCGCAGCTGGCCGCCTCGGGCCTCGAGCGGGGCGAAAACGTGGGGCATTGAGAGCCATTCTCGCCGCGATTCCAATTGCCTGACACGCCGTCCGCGCTATGAGAAGCGGCATGCTTGTCGGTATCGATCTTGGCACCACCAACAGTGCCGTCGCGCTGTGGAAGGACGGTGCGCCGCAGCTTGTGCCCAATGCCCTGGGGCGCGAGCTGACCCCTTCCGCGGTCAGCCTCGCCAAGGGCGGGGAGACCTGGGTCGGGCAGGCCGCGCTCGACCGGATGGCGACCAACCCGGCCGACACCGTCACCAGCTTCAAGCGGATGATGGGCACCGCCGCCACCGTGACGCTGGCGGGGACGACGCTGACGCCGGAAGACCTCTCGGCGATGGTGCTGCGCTCGCTGGCCGACGACGTCGAGGCGGCAACGGGCACCCGCCCGACCGAGGCGGTCATCACCGTCCCAGCCTATTTCAACGAGCGCCAGCGCCGCGCCACGCGCCGTGCGGGCGAGATTGCGGGGCTCGAAGTGCGCCGCCTGATCAACGAGCCGACCGCGGCCGCGCTCGCCTTCGGCCTTGCCGACAAGGGCGACCGCGAGCCCTTCCTCGTCTTTGACCTCGGCGGGGGCACCTTCGACGTCTCGATCGTCGAGATGTTCGAAGGGATCGTCGAGGTGCGCGCCTCGGCCGGGGACAACCGCCTGGGGGGCGACGATTTCGACGAGGTGCTGGTCAAGCTGGTCGAGCCGCTGCTGGCGAAGGACCAGGCAGCGGCGCAAGCGCTCGCCGGCCTGCCCGCGGATCGCCGCCGCGCGCTGCTGACGCTCGCGGCCGAGCGCACCCGCCGCGCGCTCACCACCTCGGAAGAGGCCGATTTCATCGTGGTGGCGGACGACACCCCGCTCACCGCACGGGTCACCGCCGATGGTTTCGAGGAGGCGGCAAGCGGCCTCCTCAAGCGCCTGCGCGATCCCGTGATCCGCGCGCTGCGCGACAGCCATATCGATGTGAAGGCCCTGTCCGACATCGTGCTGGTCGGCGGCGCCACCCGGATGCCGGTGGTGAGGAAGGCGCTGACCCGCATGTTCGGGCGGTTCCCCAATTCGACCGTCCACCCCGACCACGCGGTCGCGCTGGGCGCCGCGATCCAGGCCGGACTCCTCTCGGGCGGGGACGGGCTCGAGGAAATCCGCATCACCGACGTCGCGCCCTTCACCCTGGGCGTCAGCACCTCGACCCGCGATGCGCACGGGCGTTTCCACGACGACATCTTTGCGCCCATCATCGAGCGCAACACCCCCGTGCCGGTCAGCCGGATGGAGCGCTTCGTCACGCTCGGCGACAACCAGCGGCAGGTGACCTTCGCGATCTACCAGGGCGAGGCGCGCGACGTGAAGAAGAACGTCAAGCTCGGCGAGCTCACTGTCCCCGTCCCCCCGAAACCGGCGGGCGAGGTGGGGGTCGAGGTGCGCTTCACCTATGACACCAGCGGGCTGCTCGATGTCGACGTCAACGTGCCCCTGACCGGGCTGACCCGCAATCTGGTGATCGTCGACGAGGATGACCGGCGCTCGAAGAAGGATATCTCCGAAAGCCGCAAGCGGCTCGAGAAGCTGAAAGTGCACCCGCGCGACGAGGCCGAGAACGTGGCGCTGCTCGCGCGCGCCGAACGCGCGTACGAGGGCTTCACCGGCCCGGTGCGTGACGTGATCGGGCAGGGGCTGACCGAGTTCCAGGGCGCGCTCGACAAGCAGGACCCGCGCATCATCGCCGATGCGCGCGACGGGCTGACCCGGCTGCTTGACGAGATCGACGCGCAATCGCCGCTCTGAAGGTCTCGCGATGATCCGCCGCGCCTTTCCCTGGAGCCGCCTGGGGATCGATCCCACCAGCGACAAGGCTGCGATCCGCAAGGCCTATGCCGATGTGCTGCGGTCGATCAATCCGGACGAGGACATCGCCGGCTTTGCCGACCTGCGCCGCGCCCGCGATCAGGCGCTTTGGCTCGCCGCGCGGCAGGCAGACGCGGACGAAAGCGAGGGCGAGCACGAGGATGAGGGCGAGGACGAGGGCGAGCTCTACGGCCTCGGCACTCTCGACCACGCCGATGATCGCGATGGCGACTGGGGCGATGGGGGGGATGACGGCGCCTGGGACATCGCCCCCGCCTTCACCCCCGGCGACATGCGCGCACCCGCGCCCGAACTCACCGAAGCCCAGCAGCGCGCGCAGGCGGCGTGGAACCGGCTGCTCGAGGTGCTCTACCCCGGCGGCGATTTCAGCGAGGATGCGGTCACGCATGCTGAGCTCGACGAGGGCCTCGCCGCGCTGGCCGTGCTGACGGCCCGCGCCGAGGAGGCCGACATCGAGGAACACGACGCGCTCGACGGCGCGCTCGCCGATCTCTTCGCGCGCACCTGGCCGCGCTCGGCACCCTTCGTCGAGCCCGCCAACGCCGCCTTCGGCTGGCTCGATGAAGCTGGAGCCCTCGAAGAACGCGCGGCGCTGCGCTTCCTCAACCAGCGCATCAAGGGAATGCGCTTCCACGACAAGGTGCAGCAGCCGGAACACCCGCTCCACAAGGCGTGGGTGGAGCTTTCGCGCCCCGGGCGCGCCGGGGTGCTCGACCGGCTGCGGGTCAACCGGCTCGATGTCCACAAGCTGCTCGTCGGCATCCGCGAACGCTATCCCGAACTGGAAAGCTATCTCGATCCCGAGCGCGTCGTCTCGTGGGAAGGCGCGGGCGCGGCGAGCGCCGAGGGGCTTTCGAACGCGGGCCGGGGCTTTGGCGGCGCTGTGCTGTTCGTGGTGCTGTTCTTCGCGCTGATCCGCGCGGTGGCGTTGTTGGGAGTCTCGGGCGGCGAGACTTCGGCGGGCAATGGCCTGCCGCCGCCGGTGGTGGTCGCGGGGCCGAGCGAGGCCGAGATCGACGCTGCGGTTGCGAGCGTGTTCGGCCCCGGCACCGACATGGCCAAGGTGCGCGCCGCCGATCCGGTCTTCGCCGACCAGCTCGCACTCGGGATTCGCAACGCCGAGGACAATGGCGGAGTCGATGCCTTCGTGCGCCACAAGGCGCTGCAAGTGGCCGAGATCGCCGAGTTCGAGGAGCTGGTGGCGCTGGGCGAACTGAAGCGCCTCTGGCTGGGGGCCGCGCTCAGGAATCCGGCGCAGTGCAGGAACGTGACCGCCGGCGACTTCCGCTCGCTCCCGCTGGCGCTCGGCAAGGCCGAGACCGCGCGCGAGCAGGAGCTGCTGCGGCGGCTGCTCGACGCGAAGCTCCTCAATCATCGCAGCAGCAAGCGCACAACCTCCTTCAGCGTGCCCGGCTGGGCGGTCGACAAGATGCTGAAGAAGAGCGGGCTCGGGATCGACGAACTGACCGCCGCGTTCAAGGACCCCGATCATCCCAAGCGCTGCCTGGTCGACCTGACGCTGGCCGAGGTGATCCTCGCCGAACCCGGCCGGGTCTCGGCCGAGGTGCTGCGCGCGTTGTAACCGCGCGGGCGGGCTTTCGCACCGACGCGCAGTGCGGCACAATGGTGCCTCACCCGGGAGCCATCGTCATGATTCGCAACAACATCCTAGGTCTTGCCGCCAGCCTTGCCGTGCTCGCTCTCGCCGCGCCGCCGCTTGCCGCGCAGGAGCACACCGCGACCGGGAAGGCCGCCGGCATCGAGAACCGCAAGGAGGAGTTCGTCTTCCTCACCGAGGAGGAGGAGGCACAGGCGCAGCTCGAGCAGGAGCTGGCCGAAGCCTTCTCGTTGTTCGGCGAATTGTTCAAGGCCGATCCGCTCACCCCCGAACAGGAGGCCCTCCTGCCGCTCGCCACGCAGATGGCGGCTCACGTCATGCCCGATGGCAGCTTCCGCACAGCGATGGACGGGGTGCTGGAGCCGATGATGGAGGTGGTGCTGGGCGATCCCGAGAACGGCCCGCGCGTGCGCCTCGCCGAGATCAGCGGGGTCACGGCGGAGGATCTCGAGCGCCTCTCCGACGAGGACGCGCAGGAGGCGCTCGACATCTTCGATCCCCAGTTCGCCGCGCGCACCCAGCGCACCTCGGCCGCCTTCACCGGGATGATGGGCAAGCTGATGGTGGCGATCGAGCCCGCCTATCGCGAAGGCCTCGCCCGCGCCTTCACGCACCGCTTCGAGGAGGCCGAGATGCGCGAGCTGCTGACCTTCTTCGCCACCCCGCTCGGGGCCAAGTTCGCGGCGCAGAGCTTCCTCGTCCAGTATGACCCGCAGATCATGGGCTTCATGGAGGCAATGGGCCCGGCCGCGGCCAAGCTCATGCCCGAAATGACCGAGGAGTTCGCCGCGATCGAGGCCGAGTTCGGGGGCAGCCGCGATTTCTCGCAGCTGAGCGCCGCCGAGCGCACCCGCGCCGCGCGGCTGATCGGCAAGTCGGAGCGCGAGCTCGAAGCGCTGGTGCCCGAGGTGATGGCCGAGGAGGACGAGGTCGAAGACCCCGTCGTCTGAGCCCCGCGCAGCCTTGCGCGGGGCTGCGGCGCGGGCCACATGGCAGGCGTGACCCCCGCGCAGCTGACCCTTCCTCCCGCCATCGCCGCCCCAATCGCTGCATGGTTCGCGCAGCGCGGCTGGCGGGTGCGGCGGCACCAGTGGGAGATGCTCGAGAAAGCGCGCGCGGGCGAGCACGCGCTGCTGGTCGCCGATACCGGCGCGGGCAAGACTCTCGCCGGGTTCCTGCCGACCCTGTGCGACTTTGCGGGTGACACGCTCCCGGCGGATGGCCTCCACACCCTCTACGTCTCCCCGCTGAAGGCGCTGGCGCAGGACGTGAAGCGCAATCTGCTCACGCCGATCGAGGAGATCGGCCTTCCGATCCGGGTCGAAACCCGCAGCGGCGACACCCCAGCCGACCGCAAGAAACGCCAGCGCGAACGCCCCCCGCACATCCTGCTGACCACGCCGGAGAGCCTCTCGCTGCTGCTCTCCTACCCCGAAAGCGCCGATCTGTTCGCCGGGCTGAAGCGTATCGTGATCGACGAGGTCCACGCCTTCGCCACCGACAAGCGCGGCGATCTCCTCGCGCTCTCGCTGGCGCGGCTCCACGCGCTGGCCCCCGGCGCGCAGCGGGTCGCGCTGTCGGCGACACTGGCGAACCCGCGCGACTTCCAGGAATGGCTCGCGCCCCAGTCCGGCGAGGACGGCGAGATCGCCGCGGCTGCGCTGGTGCTGGGCGAGGAAGGCGCCGAGCCCGAGGTCGAGATCCTCCTGCCGCAGGAGGAGCGCGTGCCGTGGGGCGGCCACGCGGGGCGCTGGGCGGTGCCGCAGCTGATGCAGGCGATCAAGGCCAACCGCACTACGCTGGTCTTCACCAACACGCGCTTCCTCGCCGAGTTCATCTTCCAGTGCCTGTGGGAGGCGAACGAGGATCACCTGCCCATCGGCATCCACCACGGCTCGCTCAGCACCGAGGCGCGGCGCAAGGTCGAGGAGGCGATGGCGCGCGGGGAATTGCGCGCGCTGGTCGCTACCTCCAGCCTCGATCTCGGGATCGACTGGGGCGACATCGATCTGGTCGTGCAGATGGGCGCGCCCAAGGGTTCCTCGCGCTTGCTCCAGCGCATCGGGCGCGCGGGGCATAGGCTCGACGTGCCGAGCCGCGCGGTGCTGGTGCCGGGCAACCGCTTCGAATTTCTCGAGGCCATGGCGGCCAAGGAAGCGGTCGACCAGGGCCAGCGCGATGGCGAGGCCTTCCGCCCGGGGAGCCTCGACGTGCTCGCCCAGCACGTCATGGCCTGCGCTTGCGCGGGGCCGTTCCACGAGGATGCGCTGCTGGCCGAGGTGCGTTCTTCGCTGGCTTACAGCTGGGTCGATCGCGCAACCTTCCAGCGGGTGCTAGGGTTCGTCTCCAATGGTGGCTATGCCCTGCGCGCCTATGACCGCTTCCAGCGGATCGTGCGCGACAAGGCAGGCGTGTGGCGGCTCGCGCACCCCAACCAGGCACAGCGCCACCGGATGAATGCCGGGATCATCGTCGATTCCGAGATGCTCACCGTGCGCTTCCGGAACGGCCGCGGCCTCGGCAAGGTCGAGGAGCGTTTTGCCGCCCAGCTCTCCCCCGGGGACACCTTCTTCTTCGCCGGCATGAGCCTCGAGGTCGAGGGGGTGAAGGATATGGACGTTACCGTCCGCGCGGCGAAGAGGTCCGCGACGATCCCGAGCTATGGCGGACTGCGCCTGCCGCTGACGACGCATCTCTCCACCCGCGTGCAGGAGATGCTCTCCGACCGCGCGGGCTGGGCGCGGTTCCCCGACGATGTGCGCGAATGGCTCGAGATGCAGGACTACCGCTCACGCCTGCCCGCACCCGGCGAGCTGCTGGTCGAGAGCTTCCCGCATGGCGGCAAGCACTACACCGCCTATTACACTTTCGAGGGCTGGAACGCGAACCAGTCGCTGGGCATGCTGATCACCCGGCGGATGGAGGATCGGGGGCTGCTGCCGGGCGGCTTCGTGGCGAACGACTATTGCCTCGCGGTGTGGGGGCTGAAGCCCGTCACCGATCCGGCACCTTTGCTCTCTCCCGATATCCTCACCGGTGAATTCGTCGAGTGGGTGACCGAAAGCCACCTCCTGCGCCGCGCTTTTCGCGAGGTGGCGGTGATCAGCGGATTGGTGGAGCGCCAGCACCCGGGGCAGAAGAAGACCGGCAAGCAGGTCACCTTCTCGACCGACCTGATCTACGACGTGCTCAAGAAGTACGAGCCCGATCACGTGCTGATCGAAGCCGCCTGGGCCGATGCGCGGGCGCGGATGACCGATGTGGGGCGGCTCGCGGACCTGCTGGAGCGTTCCGAGCGCGAGCTCGTCCACGTGACACTCGACCGCGTCTCGCCGCTGGCGGTGCCGGTGATGACGATGATCGGCCGCGAGGCGGTGCCGCAGGGGGCGGTGGATGACGAGCTGCTGCTCGAGGCCGAGGGCCTGATCGCGGCGGCGATGCGGCCCGATGCGCCGCTGGAGGGGGATTAAACGCGCGGCGCCTGTTCGAGGAACAGCTCGCAGCCGCCGTGCCTCGCCTCGAACAGGGGGCGCAGATCGTGCGGCGGGCGGGGCTCGGGGCCACGTGGTTGGGGTTGCGGTGTATAGAAGCTCTTGTTGAAGTTGCCCGAGCCTTCAAGCTGCCTCCCGTCAAAGCAGATGTCCTCCGGAGCGACGCCTGCCTCGCTGATCTGGTCGAGCACGTGGGCGACACGGTCGTAGGCCGTATCGGGCTGGGCGCGCAGCAGGACGATGGGCAGGTCGAAGGCCTTGGCACGGATGGCGGCGGCAAGACCGGCGAGCGGCACGGGGATGCCGTCAAGCGCCAGGTCTCCGCCTTCGGCGAGGCTCACGACCATATACGGCGGCGCGAAATCGGGCGGCGCAAAGCCCTGCGGCAACTCCACCAGCAGGGCATGGGTGCGCGTCTGGCTCGCCGCTAGCAGGAACACCACCGCGATGAACAGCGCGACGAACAGCATCGGCCGGGTGTCGATCGCGCGGATCGGTTCACCATGGTCGAAGCGCCGCGGCATGGGGCCGCGGCGCAGCGAGGGGTGGGGCATCAGGGGAAGTCTCGATATTTCTCGTTGCCGTCGAAGACGAAGCTCTGCGCGCCTTCTTCGCGGATCAGGGCGAGGGTGCGGGCCGACTTGTCGTAGCTCGCCTGCGCGTCGGGCTCGAAACGCAGCACGGGCTGGACGGGCAGGTCGCTCGCCACAGCGAGTTGGGCGCGCAGTTCGGCGGCCGTGACGACATGGCCGTTCCATGCAAGGCGGTCACCTGCGTCGATGGTGAGGACGTTCGTCTCCAGCACCGGATGCTTGGGCCGGCCATCGGTAGGCAGATCGACCGGGGTGACATTGGCCGCCATCGGGATCGCGAGGATCAGCATGATCAGCAGCACCAGCAGCACGTCGATGAAGGGGGTGACATTCATCGCCGAGAGCGGCTGGGGGCGGGGGGCGGTGAGATTGGGGCGCTTCAGGGCATGCGGCATGGCTCTCTCCTCTTTGGCAGAGCGGCCCCGGCGGGATCGAAGCCGCACTAGCCCTATGAGAATATCGCAAAAAGAAGAGGTTGCCTAACGCGTACCGGTATCGGGCTTGCAACCGGTCAGGCGGTGCAGCCGATGTTCGCGAAATGTTTCACGTGAAACATTGCGGTGTGCGATCGAGCGCGCCCTGAACCCCGCGCCACAAGCAAAAGGGGCGCCGCGATCGCTCGCAGCGCCCCCCATGATCATGCAACAACCGGGCAACAACCCGGCCATTACCAGCCGAAAGCCCCTTGTATCAGCCGGGGCTGGCGGTCACTTGCCGAAGTCGCGGTACTTGTCGTTGCCGACGAAGCCGAACTTGGTGACGCCCGACGACTTGATCGTCTGCAGCACCTTGGCCGACAGGTCGTAGCTCGCCTGGGATTCGGGCTCGAACTGGAGTTCGGGCTCGGGGTTCATCTGCGTCGACTGCTGCAGCGCGGCGACGAGCTGGCCCTGATCGATCGGCGTGCCGTTCCACAGGATCTGGTCATCGGGCGTGAGGACCAGCTTGTTCTTGGTCGGCTCGACCAGCGGCGGCGGGGCATCGTTGGGCTGCGGCAGGTCGATATCGACCGAGTGCGTGGCCACCGGGATGGTGATGATGAACATGATCAGCAGAACGAGCAGAACGTCGATCAGCGGAGTCATGTTCATGTCCATCATCGGCTCGCCGTCAAGCTGGCCTCCAGACATTGCCATGGTGTGTTCTCCTCAGAAAATTGGCGGTTGCGGTCAGACGCCCGGTTCGACCGGGTTCGAGATGAACCCGACGATCGGATAGCCGGCCAGCTGGACGCGGAAGATGGCCCCCGCCACGCAACGCCACGGGGCGTTGACGTCACCGCGGATGTGGACCTGCGGGATCTTCTCCGGGTCTTCGAGCAGGGCCTCGACCCCGCCCGCGCGCTGGACGATCGCGTCGAGACGCTTGAACGCCTGCTCCTGCAGCTCGTTCGAATCCACCAGCGTGATGTTGTTGAAATAGACCCGGCACTGCCCGTTGCGCGATGCGCCTTCGTAGCCTGCGTCTCCGGCACTGCGGCCGGCATCGTCGGTCGCGCTGACGGTGAGCAGCAGGTTTTCGACCTTGTCCTTCGATTCCAGCGATTCGAACACCGGAATCTTGAGCTTCTCGATCGTCTGGATCGCCACCGGAACCGCGATGAGGAAGATGATCAGGAGCACCAGCATCACGTCCACCAGCGGCGTGGTGTTGATGTCGGACATCGGGGTATCGACCCCACCTCCCGTTGAAATCGCCATTGTGAATTCCTAGCCTGTCAATACTTTGGCTTCTACCGCTTGCCCCGTAGCGCCGCGCCTGGCGGGCTGCGGGGCACCAGCGGGAGCAAGGCTCTGAGCCCGCTCCCGCCGGTCAGCAGCTCTGACGATCAGGACTTGTTGAGCGTCGGGTTGGCAGGGGCAGCGGGCTTGGCAGCGGGCTTGGCCGCCGGAGCCGCCTGAACCGCCGGCTTCACCGCGCCGTTCGAGTTCATGTAGGCGAGCAGGTCGTTCGAGAAGGTGCTCAGCATCGCCGAGATCTTGCGGTTGCGCGACTGCAGCCAGTTGAAGGCGAACACTGCGGGAACCGCGACGAGCAGACCGATCGCGGTCATGATCAGCGCTTCACCGACCGGGCCGGCGACCTTGTCGATCGAGGCGTTGCCGGCGATGCCGATGTTGATCAGCGCGCGGTAGATCCCGATCACGGTGCCGAGCAGACCGACGAACGGCGCGGTCGCACCCACGGTCGCGAGGAACGGCAGGCCGCCCGCGAGCACCGCGTTGATCGAATCTTCCGAACGCTGGAGCGAACCGTGCATGTAGTCATGCGATTCGAGGCTGTCGGTCATCTTGCCGTGCTCTTCCTGGGCCTTGACGGCGTCGTCGGCGAGCTGGCGCCACGGGCCGTCCTTCTCGAGCTTGGCGGCGCCTTCCTTGAGGCTGGCGGCGCGCCAGAAGCTGGTCTGCACGGTCTTGTACTGCTTGATCACCTTGTTCTGCTCGAACAGCTTGGTGAACAGGATGTAGAACGAGCCGACCGACATGATGATCATGATGGCAAGGATCGACCAGGCGACGGGGCCGCCCTCGACCATCGCTTCGTAGAAGCCGAACTTGCCTTCGGGTGCTTCGGCCCCAGCGGCGGTGAGAAGGGTAAGGGTCATTGCGAAAGTCCTCTTGAAAAGAATGGGTCGTGTGGGAGCGGCGCCGTCGAGGGTTCTTGGGCTGCCGGCCCGATTGATCAGTTCAGCTTGTAGGTAATCCGGGTCGACCAGCTGGCGGTGATGGGCACGCCGTCATCGTTGAGCGCCGGTTCGAAGCGCGCATAGCGCTCGACCGCCTTGGTGGCTGCGCCATCGAGGATGTCCGAGCCGCTCGACGAGGTCACCGAGCAACCGGTGGCACGGCCATCGGTGGTCACTGTGCAGCGCACGCCGACGGTCCCTTCGATCTCTTCCTGGGCTGCACGACGCGGATAGTCTTCCTGGATGCGGGCCGACCACGAGCGCTGGTTCTTGGGCTGCACGCCGCGGGCCTTGGACGGGCCCTTGGGCGCCGGCGGCGGCCCCGGAGGCGCGCTGGGCAGCGCGGAGGGACGGGTTTCCGTCCGCGCGGGCGGCGGAATGTCCTGGCGCGTCTCCACCGGCGGCGGGTTGGGCGCAAGGTTGAGCTGCTGCGGCGGGGTCACGGGCGGCGGCGGCGAGGTGACGTCCGGCTGCTGTTCCGGCGGCGGCGGTTCATCCGGCGGCGGCGGCGGCGGCGGCGGTTCCTCGACGTTGACGGTGGTCACACGTTCGACCACGTCCTTGACGGCGTTGATGGCCAGACCGGTCACGAGAAGATAACCGATCGCGACGTGGACGAGGACCACGATCGCGATGGAAACCGTCTTGTTCCCCGCCTGTTGTTGGCTAGCGTAGGACATCCAGCGCTTTCTCTCCAAATACTCGCCGATCCCATGGATCGGCACACTCCCCACCCCCCGGCCATATTGGTCGGCGAGCGGATCCCGGTCATTTCGGTCCTCCCACGCCGGAACAAAATTACGGGCCCATGCATCGCACGTGACCCGATCTTTCTCCGGCTGGCACGCGCGGGACAAGAAACGATTCCCGCACGCAACCTCACACTGTCCGCGCGGCAATGTCCCCAGTCCCGCGCCTTCAGTCCTGCGGGCTTTAACGGGCAACCCCTAGCCGATCAAACGCTTTTGCGGTTCAGCACGGGTTCACTGCGAGTCATGTGCAAAAGACCCTGCTAATAGGCAAAGCCGCAAGGGTGTGTGCCGGCCCGCCGCGGGGTCAAAGGTAAAGGGAAGATTAATGTCGTTTTTCAAGACTCTGACCATGTCAGCCGTGGCGCTCGGGGGGCTCGCCATGGTGCCTTCGGCAGCGCTGGCGCAGGCCGCGCCGGGGGGCGATGTCGCCCGGCCGGCGGGAGCGGCCTTCGGTCCGACCTATGCCGATCTCGCGACACTGGCAGACGCGGCGGAACTGGTGCTGCGCGTGCAGATTCGCAAAGCGACCGTGCTGCGACCCGAACGCGCGCCCGGCGTCGCGCCGGGATTCGCGCGGCTCTATGTCGAGGCCAACACCTTGGCGCTGATCGCCGGGCGCAGCGGGGTGGGGGCGGCGGTCACCTATCTGGTCGACGTGCCGCTCGACGCCAGGGGCAAGGTGCCCAAGCTCAAGAAGCGCGAATTCCTGCTGTTCGCGCGCGCCGTGCCGGGGCGTGCGGGCGAGCTTCAGCTGATCGGCCCTGCTGCCCAGCTCGATTACACCCCGGCACTGGAGGCGCGGCTGCGGCCGATCCTGACCGAGCTTTACGCCGCCGACGCGGCGCCGCGGATCACCGGGGTGAGCGACGCGCTGGCGGTGCCGGGCACCTTGACGGGCGAATCAGAGACCCAGATCTTCCTCGCGACCGAGAATCGCTCGCCGGTCTCGATCACGGTGCTGCGCCGCCCGGGGCAGCGGGTGCAGTGGGGGGTCTCGTGGGGCGAGATCATCGATTCGGCCGCCCGCCCGCCCGCGCCCGAAACCCTGCGCTGGTATCGCCTCGCCTGCGCGCTGCCTGCCCAGCTGCCCTCGGGCGCCAACCTTGCGCGCGATGCCGACGAGCGGCGGCTGGCGGCGGGCGACTATGCCTTCGTGCGCCAGGCACTGGGCCCGTGCGAGCGGCAGATCACCAAGGGGTGATCGGTACTTTGCCCGCTTGACCGCACCGGCAGCACGGTTAAGCGCGGGCCTCTGTCACCAACGGAGGGCTGCTTGACCACCACTGCACCGCTGCGCCCGGCTTCTCTCAGGATCGCCATCGCCGGGCTGGGCACCGTGGGCGCGGGCGTGATCCGCCTGCTCGACACCAACGCCGCGCTCATCGCCGCGCGCGCCGGGCGTCCGGTCGAGGTCGTCGCGGTGGCGGCGCGCGACCGCGGCAAGGATCGCGGCGTCGACATCGCCCGCTTCGCCTGGGAGGACGACATGACCGCGCTCGCCCGGCGCGAGGATGTCGACGTGGTGGTCGAGCTGGTCGGCGGTTCGGACGGCCCCGCGCTCGCCCTGTCGCGCGCGGCGCTGAGCGCGGGCAAGGGGCTCGTCACCGCCAACAAGGCGATGATCGCGCATCACGGGCTCGAGCTCGCCGAGATCGCCGAGGCCAGCAACGCCCCGCTCAAGTTCGAGGCGGCGGTCGCGGGCGGCATCCCGGTCATCAAGGGGCTGCGCGAGGGCACCAGCGCCAACGCGCTCACCAAGGTCTACGGGATCCTCAACGGCACCTGCAACTACATCCTGTCCGAGATGGAGGCGACCGGTGCCGACTTCGCCGACGTGCTGGCCGAGGCGCAAAGGCTGGGCTTTGCCGAGGCCGATCCGGCTTTCGACGTCGAGGGGGTGGACGCCGCGCACAAGCTCGCGATCCTCGCCAGCATCGGCTTCGGCACGCGGGTGGACTTCGCGGGCGTGCGGGTCTCGGGCATCACTCGGGTGCGCGCTGCCGACATCGCGCAGGCCGATGCGCTGGGCTTCGTGATCCGCCTGATCGGCGAGGCCGATGTCGAGGAGACCCCCGCAGGCCCCCGCCTGCTCCAGCGCGTGCGCCCCTGCCTCGTCGCCAAGGGCCACCCGTTGAGCGCTGTCGACGGCCCCACCAACGCGGTCGTGGCCGAGGGCAACTTCTCAGGGAGGCTGCTGTTCCAGGGCGCGGGCGCGGGTGACGGGCCGACCGCCAGCGCGGTCGCCGCCGACCTCATCGACATTGCGCGGGACGAGGTGGGCGCGCCCTTCTCGATCCCCTGCGCGCAGCTCGCCGCGATGCCGCCCGCCGAGCCGGGCGACCGCACCGAGCGCACCTACTTGCGGTTCATGGTCAAGGACCGCCCCGGCGTGCTCGCCGAGATCACCGCGGCGATGCGCGACGGGGACGTCTCGATCGAGAGCCTGATCCAGCAGGGCCGCAGCCATGGCGGGGGCGAGGTGATGGTGGCGATGGTCACCCACGAGGGCCCCGAGCGCTGCGTCGCCCGCGCGCTGGCACTGCTCGAGGGCTCGGACAGCCTCGCGGGCGAGCCGCTGGTGCTGCCGATCCTGCCGCGCTAGCCTTCGGGCTTGGGCGCCTCGGGCAAGCCCAGCTCGGCCTCGACCCGGCGGCGGGCGTCCTCGTCCAGAGGCGCGTCATCGCTCTCGACCGGGGCGAGACCCTGCGCAACCCGTTCCGCATCCGAGCCTGCGGGGGGCGGCGGGATCGCTTCGACGTCGACGATCAGCGCTGCGTCCTTGGGGCAGGGCGGGATGAAGCACAGGCCGCTGATGGTGGCAGGGCCGCGGAAGATTCCCGGCCCGGCCACGTCGGGCGGCGGAATGGTGCCCGCATTCTGCGTCCGCTCCGCATAGTCCTTTAGCCACGCCTCGCGGCTGCCGCTGTAGAGCTGCGAGGTGTCCGCCGGCAGCTCGCGGCACACCACGATCTCGCCCGACACGACTCCGCGCTCGGTGTCATCGGCGCACTGCTTCAGTTCCACCGCATCGGCCGCCTCGAAAGTCTGGGGCGGGGCAAGGATGTCGATCTGCTGCGGCGGTTCGGCCACGGGCGCATCGGGGCCGAGGTCGATGGGGATGCGCGGGCGTGCGGGCTCGGGCGGTTTGGCGGGCTTGCCGGAGGCAGGAAGCGGCGGCAGCTGCAAGGTCTGCTGCGGCGGCACCTGCGGGCCGATCGGCACCTGCGGGTCGGTCGGCACCTGCGCGGCGAGCGCGGCGGCGATGAGGTGGAGAAGCACTGCGCCGCTCCCTTACCCGCCCTTCCTCTTGCCGGAGCGCGGGGGCACGGTGGTCTTGATCCCCTCCGCCTCGCGCCGGGCGCGTTCCTGTTCCTCGGTCAGCTCCTCATTTTGCCCGAGCGGAGGGAGCCCTTGCGCGATCCGGTCGGCGTCCGAGCCCGCGGGCGCCTTGGGCAGGGCGGCGAAGTCGACCGTGATCGCCACCGGCGGAGGCTTGCCGAAGCCGATGCCCTTGCCGTTGTCGGGAATGCCGAACAGGTCGGGCGGCGGCGGGGCACCCTTGAAGGCGGTCTCCTGAGCATAGCGCTTCTGCGTTTCGGCGCGGTTGCCGGTGAGGGCACCGCCATCCCGGTCGCGCACCCGGCACACCACGATCTCGCCGTTGATCGCGGCCGCCTCCTCGTCATCGCGGCATTCGCGCAGGTCCGCCGCGCTCGCCTCGTCACGCGGGACCGAGACCGTCAGGTTGACCCGCGGCGGCACGCCCGCAGGCGCGGCGGCGGCGGCAGCTGCGGCATCGGCGGAGGCCTCCTCGGCAGGCGGCGGTGTCGCGCTGCTGTCATCCTGCGCAGCCAAAGGCGAGCCGATCAGCGCGGCACAGGCAGCCAGACAGAGGCGAAAACGGGTCAGGACTAGCGTTCCCTTGCTCGACAAACCCGTCTCCATCCGCTTAAGCGCCGCAGGGTATCCCATGGCCGGGCCGCATCCAGAGCGAAGAAGGGCTGAATTGCACATGAACTCCCCGTCCGATACCCAGCTTGCCGCCACCCCGCAACCCGCCGCCGCTCGGGCCGAATCCTCCGAGAACGCGATCCAGCGCGTGCTGGTGCTCGAGATGGTGCGGGTCACCGAGAAGGCGGCGGTCGCGGCGGCGCAGCTGGTCGGGCGCGGCGACGAGAAGGCCGCCGATGCCGCCGCGGTGGCGGCAATGCGCAAGGCCTTCGACAACCTCTACATCGACGGCACCGTGGTGATCGGCGAGGGCGAGCGCGACGAGGCGCCGATGCTGTTCATCGGCGAGAAGGTCGGCATGGGCAAGGGGCCCAAGATCGACATCGCATTGGATCCGCTCGAAGGCACCACCATCACCGCCAAGGCCGGGCCCAACGCGCTCGCGGTGCTGGCGGCGGCGGAGGAAGGCTGCCTGCTCAACGCGCCCGACGTCTACATGGACAAGCTCGCGGTCGGCCCGGGCTATCCCGAAGGCATCATCGACCTCGCCAAGTCGGCGACCGAGAACGTCTGCGCCGTGGCCAATGCCAAGGGCGTCAAGCCGTCCGACATCAACGTCTGCGTGCTCGACCGCCCGCGTCATGCCGAGCTGATCGCCGAGCTGCGCGGCCTCGGCTGCGGCGTGGTGCTGATCGGAGACGGCGATGTGGCGGGGGTGATCGCGGTGACCGACGAGGACACCACGATCGACATGTACATGGGCCAGGGCGGCGCGCCCGAAGGCGTGCTCGCGGCAGCCGCGCTGCGCTGCGTCGGCGGGCAGTTCAACGGCCGCCTCGTGTTCCGCAACGACGACGAGCGCGCTCGCGCGCGCAAGTGGGGGATCGAGGACCTGGGTCGCATCTACAAGCTCGAGGACCTCGCCAAGGGCGACTGCATCTTCGCCGCGACCGGCGTCACCGACGGCTCGCTGCTCGCGGGTGTCAAGCGCCGCCGCAAGGTGACCGGCGAGACCATCCTCACCACCGAGAGCGTGGTGATGCGGGCCTCGAGCGGCACGGTGCGGTGGATCAGGGGCGAGCACCGCATCGACTGAGGTGTTGAAGTGGACTGCCGG
>NZ_LSJS01000221.1 GCF_001557325.1 Erythrobacter donghaensis | reverse complement strand
GTATCCATCCGGTGAAGGCCGCACCCGTTTCAGTTAGCGGTCACTGGGTTTGATGATGCGTTTTGCTGCGGCGTTACGACGAGCGGCGATCCGGCCGAGGATGCCGTTGATCGGGAAGACATCGAGTTCGTCTGGATCGTAGTCGTCGAGCCATTCGCTGACATCGGCGTGATCTGGATGGTCCGGATCGTTTCTCGCCTCGAGCATTTCGTAGAACCCCGGGATGCCGCCGCAGTCCTCGGGAGGGCAGTTGCGCTCACCGGCGATGAAACGCGGATATGCCGTGGAGCGATCCCCAGCTCGGACATCCCTGATGATCAAACTGTGTTCCCAGTAATCGCCGAAATCATAGACATAATGAATCCGGGTAGTGCCGGGAGCAAGCACATCGCGCAGTCGTGTGCGGGAGGCGACCTTGCGGGGAGCGGTCCCCCAGTCCTCGTCCATGGGCAGGCCGTAGGTCTGGTGATCGATGACCATCTCCCAGAGGTGATAGTCGAGCCATCCCATGGCGGTCTGGACGATCTCGTGCAGCACCTTGAGGGTGATGGAGGTTGGGACTTCGAGCTCTCGCCAGATGAGCGGGTCGGAATCGTTCAGCTCGATACGCAGCGTGGCGATCTCGGTAAAACTGTCGATGGCGCTTTGGCGGGTCATGCCGCCTGCGATAGCAGACCTTCACTCTTGCGCCAGTTCCAAGGCAGCAGCTGATCGAGCCTGGTGGCCGGATGATCGGCGATGCGAGCGAGGACATCGGCGAGCCAGGCCTGCGGATCGACATCGTTGAGCCTGGCGGTCTGGATCAGGGTGTAGATGATGGCGGCACGCTTGCCGCCGCGATCGGATCCGCAGAACAGCCATGCCTTGCGGCCAAGCGGGATGCAGCGGAGCGCGCGCTCGGCGGCGTTGTTGGTGAGGCAGATCCGGCCATCGTCGAGGAAGCGGGTGAACGCGTCCCAGCGCTTGAGCATGTAGAAGCAGGCCTTGGTGAGATCAT
>NZ_LSJS01000220.1 GCF_001557325.1 Erythrobacter donghaensis | reverse complement strand
CCTCCCCCGACACCCCCGCCCCCTCGCGCGAGGACGAGGTGCTGATCCGCGACATCGACGAGGCGGTGCGCGAGGATGCGCTCTACGAATTCATGCGCAAGCACGGGATCAAGGTGCTCGGCGGGGTGCTGGCGCTGATCGCGTTGCTGGGCGGCTACATGGTCTGGCACAACTATTCCGAAAGGGCGCTCGAGACGCAGTCGGAAACGATCATCTCCGCGCTCGACCTGGCCGGGAAGAACGACTTCAAGAGCGCTTCGGAGAAGGTCGCAGGCCTGCTCGGCGACGATGCCTCGCCCGGTGCGCGCGCGGCGGCGCGGTTCATCCAGGCGGCGGCCGCGCTCGAGGCGGGCGACCGCACCAAGGCGAGCGGGCTCTACCAGCAGATCGCCGCCGATCCGACCACGCCGCCCGCGCTCAAGGATCTTGCCCGGGTGCGCAAGGTCAGCATCGATTACGACGCCATGAAGCCGGCCGAGGTGATCGCGCAGCTCAAGGATCTGGCGACGCCCGGCAATCCCTATTTCGGCTCGGCCGGGGAACTGGTGGCGATGGCGCAGCTCGAAGCCGGCAACCGCGCCGAGGCGGGCAAGCTGTTCGCGGCGATCTCGAAGGATGAAGACCTGCCCGAAACGTTGCGCAGCCGCGCGCGCCAGATGGCAGGGCTGATGGGGGTCGACGCGATCGTCGATGTGAAGAAGCTGCTGAAGGACGAAGGGGTCACGTCCGATGACGAAGGCGATAGCGCGGGCGAAGGCGCAGGGGCTCTGCCCGCGCCCGCTGCGCAATGATCGAGGGATGGGAAGCAAGGTACCGATGAAACAGAACAAAATCCTGCGCGCCGCGCTGCTCGCCGGCGTGCTGGCGGCGGGCCTCGCCGGCTGCAAGGGCGGGCTGTTCGGCGGCGGCAAGGACAAGACCACGCCGACCGTCGGCAACCGCGTGCCGATCCTCTCGCGGATCGAGAGCGGGGCCGAGGTCGATCCTGCACTCGCCGGGATCAGCGTCGTGCTGCCGCCGCAGCGGGGCAACCCCGAATGGGCGCAGGTCGGCGGCGCGGCGAGCAAGTCCTACGGCCACCTCGCGCTCGCCGAGAACCCTTCCAAGGTCTGGACCGCACAGGTTGCCGGGTCGAGCAACCGCGAGCGCCTCGCCGCCTCGCCGGTGGTGGGCGCGGGCAAGCTGTTCGTCACCGGCACCGACGGGGTCATCACCGCCTTCGACAAGAACACCGGCGCGCGGCTCTGGTCGCTCCAGAACGACGAGAGCATGACCAAGGACATGCGCCCCTCGGCCTTCGGCGGCGGGGTCAGTTTCGATGGCGGCAAGCTCTACGCCACCAACGGCGTGGGCGAGGTCAAGGCGATCGATGCCGAGACCGGGGAGATGCTTTGGAAGGTCAAGCCGGCAGGGCCCCTGCGCGGCGCGCCCACCATCGCCTTTGGCCAGCTGTTCGTGATGACGCAGGACAACCAGCTGATCTCGCTCGCCATCGGCGACGGCTCGCTGGTGTGGGACGAGAGCGGGTCGAACACCCAGTCGGGCGTGTTCGGCGTCGCCGCGCCCGCCGCCGGGCAGGGCACGATCGTCGCGGGCTATTCGAGCGGCGAGCTCACCGCCTATCGTTACGAGAACGGCCGCGTGCTGTGGTCGGACGCGCTGGCGCGCACCAACATCTCGACCACGGTCGGCTCGGTCACCGATATCGACGCCGATCCGATCATCGATTCGGGCCGCGTCTACGCGCTCGGGCAGGGCGGGCGCATGGCGGCCTATGAACTGGTCAGCGGCCAGCGCATCTGGGAGCTGAACCTTGCCGGCATCTCCACCCCCGCAATCGCGGGCGAGTGGATCTTCACCCTCACCGACGATGCGCGCCTGCTCGCCATCGCCCGCTCTTCGGGGCGGGTGCGCTGGATCAGCCAGCTGCGGCGTTACCGGGACGAGGAGGACAAGGAGGGCCAGATCTTCTGGACCGGCCCGGTGCTCGCGGGCGGACAGCTGTGGGTCGCCAGCTCGCGCGGGGAGCTGTGGAAGGTCAGCGCGGGCGAGGGCTCGGCGACGCTCTTCGCAGATGTCGGCTCGGCCGTCAGCATGGCGCCGGTGGTGGCCGACGGGATGCTCTACCTGTTGGACGACAGCGGCACGATCCACGCCTGGAAGTGATCTCCTACCCCCGCTTTTCGCCACTGCGCGGCGTTGGCGGGTTATGGGCGGGTCATGAGCGGGTCATGGTGCCCTTTTCGCCCGCTTGTTGCCGATCCGGAGCCCAGTTGCCGGGGTGTTAACCCTTGGCCTGTAGGAGGATGCGGCCATGAATCCGCCGCCGCCTCCAGTTCCAACCGCGCCCCCGCGCAGCGATGTCTCGACCGGCGTCGGGCTGGCGGGGCTGGCGGGGCTGGCGCTGTGGATCGGCTTCTGCCGCTCCTATCCCGCGATCGCGGAGGCAGTGGGCCTGAGCGGCCCGCTGGGAGGAGAACGCGGCGTTCTTTCAGGGCCTTATGCCGCGCTCACCGCAATGCTCTTCACCGCGGCCCCGATGGCGGCGTGGTCGGTGCTGGTCGACAAGGTGCACCTGCGCCCCTCGACGGGCATCGACTGGAGCCTCAGGCGGCCCTTGCCCGAAGTGATGCCGGTCGCGGTGATCAAGCTGGTCGGCCTGTGGTCGACCTGGGCGCTGCTCGCCGGCTTCTACGCGCTGGGACGCTGGTACTGGACGGGCAACTACCTGTTCTCGATGGAAGTTCTGAGCTTCGCGATCGTCCCGCTGGTGATCCTGTCGGTGCCCTACGTCATCTGGCTCGACCGCTACCTCGTGAACCCGCGCGACGGGTGCTTCCACTTCGGCGCCCTGGTGGCGGGCGGGGGGCTCGCAGGGCGCGACCAGTGGGATGGCGCCGCGATCGCCCGGCATTGGCGCGCCTGGGCGATCAAGGGCTTCTTCGGAGCCTTCATGATCTCGATCCTCCCCCCCGGCTTCGCGCAGGTGGTGGAGGCGAACCCGGCGCAACTCATTGCCGATCCTGTCGAATTCGTCATGCTGCTGGTGACGCTGCTGTTCCTCGTCGACGTGCAGATCGGCACCGTCGGCTACCTCCTGACGCTGCGCCCGCTCGATTCGCACATCCGCTCGGGCAATCCCTTCCTCGCCGGCTGGCTCGCCGCGCTGCTGTGCTACCCGCCCTTCGTGTGGGGCATCATCGGGCCGGACAACCAGATCCTGAGCTACGAATATGCCACGCCGGGCTGGGCGCACTGGCTGTCCGGGAACACCGCCTTGCTGTGGGCCTGGGGCGCACTGCTGGTGCTGCTCACCGCCATCTACGCCTGGGCGACGGTGGTGTTCGGCATCCGCTTCTCGAACCTCACCTATCGCGGCGTGCTGACCAATGGCCCCTACCGCTTCACCCGTCACCCGGCCTACCTTGCGAAGAACCTGTTCTGGTGGGCGAGCGTGCTGCCCTTCCTGGTGACGGGCGGCGGCTTCCTCGAGCCGCTGCGCAACTGCATCTTCCTCCTCGCGGTCAACGCCATCTATTACTGGCGCGCCAAGACCGAGGAGGCGCACCTCCTCGCCGAAGACCCGAAATACGCCGAATATCACGCGTGGATGGAGCAGCACGGGTTGATCACCGCGCCGCTCGCGCGGTTCAGGCGCCGCCTGCTGGGGGCGACCGGACCGCGCCGGGATGACCCGAAGGCCTTCCCGGCAGAATAGGCTACATCACCGGCGAACCATCGTCGGTCGGGAACTTGAGCGCCTCGATCACCTTGAAATCGAGCCCCGCAATCGCCGCGCCGAAGGCCGCCATGTGCGGCGTGGCGAAGTGCGCGGCGAGCGCGGCTTCGTCCTGCCACTTCTCGACGATGTGGATCACGCCCGGCTGCAAAACGTCCTGCGTGAAGGCATAGGCGATGCACCCTGCCTCGGCATTGGAGGCGGCGACCATGTCGGCAATCGCCGCCTGTGCCGCTTCCATCGCCCCTTCGCCCACTTGCGCCTTGGCCAATACGATCAGCATGTCTCTCTCCCTTTGTGGTTTCGTCAGCGCGGGGTGCCGAACAAGGTGAAGGCGGCCCACAGCGCGGGTTCGGGGTATTTCTTGCGCGCGTCCAGCATCGCGAGGCGCAGCGCTTCGGCCGGCATGTGCACCATCGCGGCGAGCTGGAAGCGGTCCATCAGGTAGAGCGTCGCCTCGTCGCTGACGCTCCACAGGCTCATCACCACCCGCGGCGCGCCCGCCTTCTGGAAGGCGCGGGCGAGGCCGATGACCCCGGCGTCATGGTTGAAGCCGAGCCCGCTCTGGCAGGCGCTCAGCACGACGAGATCGGCGCGCAGCCGCATCCGCTGGACTTCGCCTGCAGTCAGGAACGCTTCCTCGCGCGTCGGACCGGCGAGCATCAGGTAGCCGCCGGCGAGCGGATCGCGCGGATCGGAAACGCCGTGGGCGGCAAAGTAGAGCATCCGCGCCGCGCCCATCCGCTCCATCACCGCCGCCTTGGTCGCCGCCTCGCCCAGCAAGGGCTCGGCCGCAACGCGCTCGGCGAGCATCTGCGCCTCGCGCGCGGCACCGGGCAGCGGCGGCACGCGCCAGTCGGGCGTGGTCGGCACGCGCGGATCGCCCACCACCAGCAGCCCCTGATAGGCGTTGAGCTTGCCCCATGGCCGGATCATCTGGTCGAGATCGAACAGCCCGGCCGAAACGGTGATGCTCATCCGGTCGATCAGCATCTCGTTTTCGGTGAGGGGGAAGGCGGCAAACGGCGTCGAGGCGATCACGCCGTTCGCGACGATCACCAGATGGCGCACATCCAGCAGCCCGGTGCGGATCGTCGGCGGCAGCAGGATGTCGGCAATCGGGGTCTGGCCCGAGGCCTTGCTGGACGAGACGACGGGGGCAGGGGCTGCGCCGCTCCCGATCCACTGCGGCGCTCGCGAACGGGCGAGCCCGTCGACGTCGAGGTCGAGGCGGTAATAGTTGGCCGAAAGCCGCAAGCCCGCCGCGGTGATCGCGGTCTCGTGGAATGCCCTGAGGCCGCTGCGGTCGATCAGGTAGATCGCCAGCTTGCCCTCGTGATGGGCGTAGAACAGCACCGCCGCGCCTTCGGGGTAGCCGGGGCTGGAGTCGTCGCGCTGTTCGGCGAGATAGAGCTGCACGTCTTCCAGCGTCGGCTGCGCCATCTTGGGCGGGGTGAAGCCGCGTTTGGAATAGAGATCGCCGAGATCGCGCACATGCTGCGCTGCGTCGGCGGCAAAGCGGGCGGCCAGATCTGGGGGGGTCTGTGCCGCAAGCGGCGCGGGGGCGCCCGCGAGCAGCAGCACGATGAGCGCGAGCAACCGGACCATGCTTCCCCCCCCCCTGCCGTCCCTAGAAGGACTGTTCGTAGACCCGCGTGATATCCCCGTTCCACTCGCCATGATAGGCATCGAGCAGGCGCTGTGCCGGAACCTTGCCGCTGGCGACGATTTCATCGAGGGTTTCGAGGTAGCCGGTCTCGTTATCGCCCGCCGCGTTGAGGCGCGCGCGCGCCTTCAATCCGGCGTGGGCGATCTTGAGCACCTCGCGTCCCAGATCCTGCAAGGTGCCGCCATCGGGTGACTTGGTGGCGAGCGCGAGGCGCGGGACTTCGTTCCGCAGCCGCTCGCGCTCCTCCATCGACCAGCCCTTGACGAGGTCCCACGCCGCATCGAGCGCGCCTTGGTCATAAAGCAGCCCGACCCAGAAGGCGGGAAGCGCGCAGATGCGGCTCCACGGACCGCCGTCCGCGCCGCGCATCTCGAGGAAGGACTTGAGCCGCACCTCGGGGAAGGCGGTCGAGAGGTGATCCCACCAGTCGCTCTGCGTCGGGCGCTCGCCGGGCAGCACGGAGAGCTTGCCGTCGAGGAAGTCCCGGAAGCTGAGGCCCGCCGCATCGATATATCTCCCCTCGCGGAAGACGAAATACATCGGCACGTCGAGCATATACTTGGCCCAGCGCTCGTAGCCGAAGCCGTCCTCGAAGACGAAGGGCAGCATGCCCGTCCGCGCCGGATCGGTGTCCGACCAGATGTGCGAGCGGTAGGAGAGGAAGCCGTTGGGCTTGCCCTCGGTGAAAGGCGAATTGGCGAAGAGCGCGGTCGCCAGCGGTTGCAGGGCGAGGCTGGTGCGGAACTTCTTCACCATGTCGGCCTCGGACTGGTAGTCCAGATTGACCTGAATGGTGCAGGTCCGCAGCATCATGTCGAGGCCCATGCTGCCCACGCGCGGCATGTGCCGCAGCATGATGTCGTAGCGGCCCTTGGGCATGATCGGCAGCGCTTCGCGGGTCTTGTCGGGCCACATGCCCAGACCAAGGTAACCCACGCCGCACTTCTCGCCGACTTCCTTGACCTGCACGAGGTGCCGTCCGGTCTCGGCGCAGGTCTGGTGGAGGTTCTCGAGCGGTGCGCCCGACAGCTCCAGCTGGCCTGCGGGCTCGAGGCTGACTGCCCCGTCCGCGCCCTTCAAGGCGATGACGTTGCCGCCCTCCTCGACCGGCGCCCAATCGAATTTCTCGAGACCTTTCAGCAGGTCCCGGATGCCGCAGGGCTCGTCATAGGAGGGCGCGCGGTGGTCTGAGCGCTTGTAGACCAGCTTCTCGTGCTCGGTGCCGATGCGCCAGTCCTGTGGCGGCTTTTCGCCCTTGATCATGGGGGCGACCAGCTGGTCGAGGCTTTCGATCACCGGATCGTCGGCAGTGGAAGCTTCGCGTGTGCTCATCGAAGAGGCCCTCTCTGGCCGGTTGCCTTATAAAACTGATTTGCCGCTGGGAAGGCAAATTCGCCTTTGCGCATGGTAAGCCGGTTTGTCTTGCAAAATCCGTCGAAGGCCTGTGCTGTCACCAGTCCCCTGCGGTCGCCATCCACGTTGCAAGCGCGGCGATGGCGGCGGTCTCGCCCCTGAGGATGCGCGGGCCGAGGGTGATGGCGCGGGCCTGCGGGTGGGCGCGGATGGCCGCGCGCTCGGCCTCGTCGAAACCGCCTTCGGGGCCGGTGAGGATCGCGGCGGGGCCTTGATGCGACGCGAAGGCGGCGGCGGCCGGTTCGCCCCCGTTCTCGTCGGCGAAGAACAGCGCGCGCTCCTCTGGCCAGCTGGCGAGGAGCGCATCGAGCTTCACGGGCTCGGCCAGCTGCGGCAGCGCGGTGCGGGCGCATTGTTCGGCTGCCTCGGTGGTGATCGCGCGGGCGCGTTCGAGGTTGAGCTTGTCGGCCACGCAGCGGCGGGTCAGCAGCGGCTGGATTCGCGCGGCGCCCAGTTCGGTCGCCTTTTCGAGGATCAGGTCGAAGCGGTCCTTCTTGAGCAGGGCAGGGCACAGCCACAGATCGGGCACCGCCTCGCGCGGGCGCAGCATCTCGGCCACTTCCAGCACCACATCGCGCTTGCCTGCGTCGGCCACGCGCGCGGCCCACTCGCCGGTCACATCGTCGCACAGGATCACGATGTCGCCTGCGCCCACGCGCATCACGCGCGTGAGGTAATGCGCCGGGTTGCCCTCGATCCGCATCGACGCGCCCGCCGCCAGCGTCTCGGCGACGAACAGGCGCGGGGCGCTCTTCGGGGGCCATGCAGGGGTTGCGGGCATGGCTTTGCACTAGGCGCGCGGGCCGCTAGGGAGCAAGTCATGTCCGCGCGAACCGCACAATTCCTGATCGCCGCCGTATTCCTGGGGCTGGGCGGCTGGGCACTCTTCGCCCCCGCAAGCGTGATCGAACTCGCCATCACCGAGCCCTATCGCGACAGCGCCTACCTCTCCCGCTTCACCATGGCCTGCTTCGGCGCGCAGGCGGTGCTGTTCGGGCTGATGGCGCTGGTGACCCGCTGGAACGCGACGAGCTTCGCGATCTTCGCCGTGCTGCTGCTGCCGTTCTTCGGATTCAACTACTGGTTCCACTACCAGGTGCCGGTGCTGACCAGCATCGGGATGCTCGACTTCGCGGGCAACGTCACGATGCTGGCGCTGGCAGTGCTCGGCTGGCGTGCGGCAATGCGGGAGGCCGCATGAGCGAGCAGGTGGTCCCCGACAGCGAGCATCGCGGCCTTGTCGCGCGCCTGCCGCAGCTTCCGCGCGATCTCGCCATGCTGGCGCGGTTCGACCGCCCGATCGGGTGGTGGCTGCTGTTCTGGCCCTGCGTCTTCGCGGTGTGGCTGGCGGGGGCCGGGCCGCAATTCGCGCTGCTCGGCTGGCTGCTGCTGGGGAGCATCGCGATGCGCGGGGCGGGGTGTGTCTACAACGACATCGTCGACGCCGATCTCGACCGGCAGGTGGCGCGCACGGCGCTGCGGCCGGTGGCGAGCGGGCGGGTCTCCAAGAAGCTCGCCTGGGGCTGGCTGCTGGTGCTGTGCATCGTCGGCCTCGTGGTGCTGCTGCAACTCAGGTGGCAGGCGCAGCTGGTCGCATTGGGCAGCCTTGCGCTGGTCGCGGCCTATCCCTTCATGAAGCGCATCACCTGGTGGCCGCAGGCGTGGCTGGGGATGGTGTTCACCTGGGGCGCGCTCGTCGGCTGGACCGAGCTCCGGTGGGACAATTGGGACGCGCTCGCGGCGCTCTATGCCGGGAGCATCTGCTGGGTGATCGGCTACGACACGATCTATGCCCTGCAGGACCGCGAGGACGATGCGATGGTCGGCATCCGCTCCTCGGCGCTGGCGATGGGCGCTGCGGTGCGGGGCGGGATCGCCGCCTTTTATGCCGCCGCGATCGGGTTGTGGGCGCTCGCCTTCTGGCTCTACCGCGCCGACTCCCTCGCGCTCGCCGCGCTGGTGCCTGTGGCGGGGCATCTGGCGTGGCAGGTGGCGAGCCTCGACGCCGACGACCCGGCGAACCCGCTCGCCCGCTTCCGCTCGAACCGCTGGGCAGGGGCGCTGATGGCGGCGGCGTGCTTCGTGGTCGGGAATGCCTGAGCGATGTGCAACCTCTACCGCATGACGAAAAACGCGAGCGAGGTCGCCGCGTGGTTCGGGACGGTGGAGGGCACGGGCGGGGCGAACTTCGCGGGCGAGGTCTATCCGGGCTACACCGGGCTGGTAGTGGCCGAGGGCGCGGTCAGAGCGATGACCTGGGGCTTCCCGCTGGTCTTGAAAGGCGCGAAGGGCCAGCCGCTGAAGCCCAAGCCGGTCAACAATGCCCGCACCGACAAGCTGGGAACGGGCTTCTGGCGCCATGCCTTCGAGCGCCGCCGCTGCCTCATCCCGCTCGAGGCCTGGGCCGAGGCCGAGGGGCCCAAGGGGCGGATGACGCGGACGTGGCTTTCTCTGCCCGATGCGGCCCTGTTCGCGGCCGCGGGCGTGTGGCGGCCTTCGGACGAGTGGGGCGATTGCTACTCGATGGTGATGACCGACAGCGCGGGGAGCGACGCGGCCGCCGTGCACGAGCGCATGCCGGTGCTGCTCGCCCCGGCCGATCACGCGCCTTGGCTGGAGGGCTCGCCGGAGGAGGCTTTCGGCCTGTGCCGCGGGTGGGCGGGGCCGCTCGCGATCACGCGAACCAGCGAGCCTTGGGCCAAGAGCGCGGCCCCTTCGCCCGCCCCGCAGCAGCCGGGGCTGTTCTAGGAATAGCTCACCATCTCGAACTCGATCCCGTCCCAGTCGAAGAAATAGAACCGGCGGCCGGGCGCGTAATCGGCGTGGTTGAAGGGCTCGAGCCCGGCGTCCTTCACGATCCTCTCGGCCGCGTGGAGATCATCGACCACCAGCCCGACATGGTTGAGCGGCACGCCCTTGCCGAACGGGCCAACCGGCGTGCCCTTGGTATAGACCGCGATGTAATCACGCTCGCCGCCGACATGGATCGTCTCGCCGCCAAGCTGCGAGGGCCCGCGCCAGCGGATGTGCCAGCCCATCAGCCGTTCAAGCAGCGCGGCGCTGCGCTCGATGTTGCTGACGGTGATGTTGACGTGTTCGAGATAGGCGGATGGCATCGGGGAAATCCTTTCGTGACAAGGGGTGCGAATCGGCTGTCTTGCCCCTTGTGCAATCTCAACCTAACTTGAGATCAAGCTTTATCGCGAGACCCCGACCCATGCCGCCAGCGCCCGCACCCCGCCGCCTCAAGCCCTCCGACCTCGTCCCCATCGGCGAGATCGCGCGGCGCACCGGGCTCTCTGTCTCGGCGATCCGCTTCTACGAGAACAAGCGCCTGATCGAGCCGGTGCGCAGCGGCGGCAACCAGCGGCGCTTCCTGCGCTCGGATATCCGGCGCCTCAGCTTCATCCTTATCGCTCAGCGCCTCGGCCTCAGCCTTGCCGAGATCGAGGCCGAGCTCGCCAAGCTCCCCCTCGGCCGCACCCCCACTGCGCGCGACTGGGAGGCGATCAGCGCCGCGATCCGGGTTCGGCTCGATCAGCGCATCGCCGATCTCACCCGCACCCGCGACCGGCTCGACGGGTGCATCGGCTGCGGCTGCCTCAGCCTCGAACACTGCGCGATCTGGAACCCGCAAGACCGGCTCGGCGGTGAGGGGCCGGGGCCGCGCAAACTGCTCGGCTGAGCGGCTTGCGGGCGCTCAGCTTGGCGCCGAACCGTTTACCACCATCGACGAACGGCGTTACCGTCGATCGATCGCGCGTCCGCTCCCACGAATGCGGCTTTCACGCTGGCAGCCATGCGCTAGAGTGCAAAGGATTGATAACAGGGGCCCACACACCATGCTCGAACTCGTCGGCGTCAGCCACACCTATCCTAATGGCACCAAGGCGCTTGATGATGTGAGCCTGTCGATCCCCAAGGGGATGTTCGGGCTGCTCGGCCCCAATGGCGCGGGCAAATCGACCCTGATGCGCACCATCGCGACGCTGCAGGCGCCCACGCAAGGCAGCATCCGCTTCGGCGAGATCGACGTGCTGGCCGAACCCGACCGGCTGCGCCGCACGCTGGGCTACCTGCCGCAGGATTTCGGCGTCTATCCGCGCATCTCGGCCGCCGCAATGCTCGATCACATGGCGGTGCTCAAGGGCGTAAGCGCCAAGGGTGAGCGCAAGGCGATGGTCGAACACCTGCTCAATCAGACCAACCTGTGGAACGTGCGCGGCAAGGCGATCGCGGGCTTTTCGGGCGGGATGCGCCAGCGCTTCGGCATCGCCCAGGCGCTGATCGGCCAGCCCGAGCTGATCATCGTCGACGAACCCACCGCGGGGCTGGACCCGGAGGAGCGCAACCGCTTCCTCAACCTCCTCGCCGGGATCGGCGAGAACGTGGTGGTGATCCTCTCCACCCACATCGTCGACGACGTCGCCGACCTGTGCCCGCGCATGGCGGTGCTCGCCGGGGGCAAGCTGCGCCTCGAGGGCGCGCCGCATGACCTGATCGCCTCGACCCGGGGCCGCGTCTGGCAGAAGACCGTGCCGCACACCGCGCTGCCCGAGATGCAGGCGCAATACGAGGTGATCTCGCACCGCTTCTTTGCCGGCGACATCGTCGTCCACGTCCTTGCCGACACCCAGCCCGAGGGCTTCGCGCCGGTCAACGGCGGGCTCGAGGACGTTTACTTCGCTACCCTCGCCGAAACCCGCCGCGCGCCCGCCGCCCCCACGCCTGAACACGCCGCGTAAGGGAGGGCAGGACAGATGCTCACCGCACGCCTCGCCGCGTTCGAACTCCGTTATCAGCTCCGCAATCCGGTGTTCTGGGTCTCGGTCGCGATCTTCTTCCTCATGGGCTTCGGCCTCAGCGCCAGCGACTTCATCAGCTTCGGCTCGCCCGGCGCGGTTCACGAGAATTCGCCCTTCACGGTCAGCATCGCGACCGCCGTGCTGTCGATCTTCTATCTCTTCGTCATCACCGCCTTCGTCGCCAATGCCGTGGTGCGCGACGATGTGACCGGCTTCGGCCCGATGATCCGCGCGACCCCGGTGGGGCGGACCAGCTTTCTGGCCGGCCGCTTCCTCGGCGGGCTCCTCATCGCGATCCTCGGGTTTCTGGCGATCCCGCTGGGGATCGCGGTTGGGGCGGCGATGCCTTGGGTCGATCCCGAGACGGTTGGCCCCAACAGCTTCGCACTCTATGCTTGGCCCTTCCTCATCATCGCCATTCCCAACCTGATCCTGTGCTCCGCGCTGCTCTTCGCGCTGGCGACGTTCACCCGTTCGATGCTGGCGAGCTATATCGGCGTGATCGTGCTGGTGCTGGGCTATCTCACCGTGCCGCTGCTGCTCAGTGACGATCCGAGCTGGCAGGATCCGGTCGCACGCTTCGAACCGCTCGGCACCGGCGCGATCGGCGAGATTTCGCGTTACTGGACCTCGGCCGACATGAACAGCAAGGCGATCCCGCTCGAGGGCAACCTGCTGTTCAACCGCGTCTTCGTGCTGGTGCTTTCCGCGCTGTTTTTCGGCATCGCGTGGCTGCGCTTCAGCATGACCGAGCGCGCGCCGTCGCGCTGGCGGCAGCGCCGGCTGGCGAAGCAGGCCGCGAAGGCCGAGAAGACCGCCGCCGTCGCGCCGCGCACGCTGACCGCGCCGGTCGCCCGCAGCTTCGGCACCGGCCATGCGCTCGCCACCTTCTGGCTCCGGCTCAAGATCGAGGTGCGCATGGTGACCCGCAGCCCCGGTTTCCTCGTGCTGCTGCCGCTCGCGATCGGCTTCGCGCTGATCAACCTGCTCTTCTCGCAGACGACCTTCGGCACGCCCTCCTACCCGCTCACCGCGGGCGTCATCCTGACGGTGGGCGGCAGCATGGCGCTGTTCAGCATCATCGTCGCGGTATTCTACGGCGGCGAGCTGGTGTGGCGCGAGCGCGATGTGAAGATCGGCGAAATCATCGACGCCACCCCCGTCCCGGCCTGGACGATGTTCGTGCCCAAGATTCTCGCGATCTTCGTGGTGCTCATCGCCATGGCGCTGTCGGCGATGCTCACCGGCGTGCTCTACCAGCTCGCCAAGGGCACCACGAGCGTCGACCTCGGGCTCTATCTCACCGCCTATGTCATTCCCCAGAGCATCGACCTGTTGATGCTCGCGATCCTTGCGGTGTTCTTCCAGGTCTTGAGCCCCAACAAATATGTCGGCTGGGGTCTGTTTCTGGTGTGGTTCGTGGCCCGGATCGTGATGGGGAACCTCGGCTACACCAATATGCTCTACAATTATTCGGGCACCCCGTCGGAGCCGCTCTCCGACATGAACGGTTCTGGCGGCTTCTGGATGGGCGCGGCGATCGCGCGGATTTACTGGGCCTGCTTCGGGGTGGTGCTGCTGGTGTTTGCGCACTGGGCCTGGCCGCGCGGCACGGTGGTTGCGGTGGTGCCGCGGCTGAAGGGCATCGCCAAGCGCGCCAGCCTTGCCACGGGCGGTATCGCGCTGACGGCGATCGCGGGGATGGTCGGCACCGGCCTCGTCATCCACCACAACATCAAGGAGCTGAACCGCTACGAAACCGCCGAGGAGGCCGAGGCCCGGCTCGCCGATTTCGAGCGCAAGTACCTCAAATATGCGAGCCTGCCGCGCCCGGTCGTCACCGACGTCGAGTTCGTGATCGACATCGATCCCGACGCCAAGCGCCTCAAGGCAACCGGCCACTACCTGCTGCGCAACGACAGCGGGCAGCCGATCACCGAGCTGCACGTCCGCCAGGGCGACGAGGGCGCGAAGTTCACTCGGCTCGAGCTTGCCGGGGCGAGGCTCGCCAGTTTCGACCAGACGCACTTCTACCGCATCTACCGCTTTGCCCGGCCGCTCGCGCCGGGGGCGGTCACGCGGCTCGATTTCGCCACCGACATCTGGCGGCGCGGCTTCGCCAATCGCGGCGCGGCGACCGACATCATCGACAACGGCACCTTCGTGAACAATTTCACCTTCGCGCCGATCATCGGGATGGACCGCAACATCTTGCTGCAGGATCGCACCGCGCGCCGCCGTCAGGGCCTTCCGGCCGAGCTGCGCATGGCCAAGCTCGAGGATACCTCGGCGCAGGTGCGCAATTATATCGGCGCCGACTGGGTCAATTCGAAGATCACCCTCTCGACCGCGGCCGATCAGGTGCCGGTCGCCCCGGGCGACAAGATTTCGGACGTGGTCAAGGATGGCCGCCGCATCGCGGTGTTCCAGTCGCCTGCGCCGATCCTCAACTTCTTCTCGGTGCAATCGGCGCGCTATGCCGTGGCCGAGGAAATGGCGGGCCCCGTTCGCCTCAGCGTCTATTATGATCCCAAGCACGCCTGGAACGTGCCCGCGATGCAGAAGGCGATGAAGACGAGCCTCGCCTATTACCAGCGCAATTTCGGGCCCTACCAGTTCGGCTATGCGCGGATCATCGAGTTCCCGGGCTATTCGAGCTTCGCGCAGGCTTTTGCAGGGACGATGCCCTATTCCGAAAGCATCGGCTTTGCCGCCGATGTGCGCGATCCCGAGACCATCGACTACGTCACCTTCGTCACCGCGCATGAAGTGGGGCACCAGTACTGGGCGCACCAGATCGTCGGCGCGGACTTGCAGGGGCAGACGCTCCTGTCCGAGACCCTCGCGGAATACTCCGCGCTGATGGTGATGAAAAAGCTCTATGGCGAGGACAAGATCCGCCGCTTCCTCAAGTTCGAGCTCGATCGCTATCTCGGCGGGCGCAAGTCCGATGTCCTGCCCGAACAGCCGCTGATCCGGGTCGAGAACCAGCAGCACATCCACTACAACAAGGGCGGGATGGTGATGTACCTGCTCCAGCACCGGATCGGCGAGGATGCGGTCAACCGCGCGCTGGCGCGGCTGGTGGCGCGCTACAAGTTCAAGGGTGCGCCCTATCCGCGCAGCCTCGATCTGATCGCGGAGCTGCGCAAGGAAGCGAAGACCCCGGCGGACCATGCGCTGATCACCGACCTGTTCGAGAAGATCACGATCTATGATCTCAAGGCGCGCGAGGCGACCAGCACCAAGCGCGCCGATGGCAAGTGGGTGACCCGCATCACCATCGAGGCGGGCAAGTTCTACGCCGACGGCAAGGGGGTCGAGACCCCCGCCAGCCTTGCAGAGAACATCGAGATCGGCGCGTTCACCGCGCGTCCGGGCACGGGCGCCTTTGCCAAGGCCAATGTCCTGTCGATGCAACGCATGCCGGTGCGCGGCGGAAGCCAGGTGATCGAGATCGTCACCGCGAAGAAGCCCGCCTTCGCCGGGGTCGATCCCTACAACTTCCACATCGACCGCGATGCGGACGATAATGTGGTGGCGGTGAACTGAGGCTCTTCTCCCCCTCCCGCAAGGGGGGGGGGGAAGTAAGACTACCCCTCCGGCCCCAGCTCCGGATCGAGATCGCGGGGCCGGGCGAAATGCACCAGCTCGGCGCAGTAGCGCTTCAGCTCGCTCCAATGCGCGATGTCGCATTCGAGCACGGCGTAGGCGGCGGTCGGGAACTTGACGACCGCTTCCTTGAACAGCGCGTTCTCCTTGCCCGGCGCAACCAGCTCGAGCAGCACGTCCTGCAGGCCCGGGTTGTGCCCGGAGATCAGGATCGTCTTCGCCTCCGCGTCACCGCTGCCTGCGTGGGCCTCGATCGTCTCGACGATGGTGTCGAAGCTCGCGAGGTAGAGCCGCTGGTCGTAGATCGGCGCAAGCTCGGGCAGCGCGCCCTCGAGCGTCAGCTTCACCCGCATCGCCGGACTGGCGATCAGCTTGTCCCACTTGACCCCGTGGTCGCGGATATGCCGCCCGATCAGAGCAGCGCCCTTGCGCCCCCTTGCGTTCAGCCCGCGGTCGAAATCGCGCTGGCTGGTGTCGTCCCAGTCGGACTTGGCGTGGCGCAGGAGGCCGAGAATCTTCATGGCTGAAAGGCTTCTCCCGATGGCACCGACACGTCACCGCTGCTTGCGGCTCCAACACCAGCGCGCACGCGTTGTAAAGCCTGATCGAGCGTCACGCGCAGCACGGGGGTGCCTTTGGGAAAGGCGCTGAGCAGCCGCGAGGGGAAGGCGGGGGAGAGGACGATGAAGTGGCCGCTATCCTCCTTCGAACGGATCAGCCGCCCGAAGGCCTGCGCCAGCCGCGCGCGGATGATGCGGTCGTCATAGGCGCTGCCGCCGCCCGCGAGCCGCCGCGCCTTGTGGAGGATGTCGGGACGCGGCCAGGGGACTTGCTCCATCACGACGCACCTGAGGCTGTGACCGGGCACGTCGACCCCGTCGCGCAAGGCATCGGTGCCGATCAGGCTGGCGCGCGGATCGTCCCGAAAGATGTCGACAAGCGTGCCGGTGTCGATCGGATCGACATGCTGGGCGTAGACCGGGAGGCCGCCGCGCGCGAGCCGGTCGGCGATGCGGCCGTGAACCGCGCGCAGGCGCCGGATCGCGGTGAACAACCCGAGCACGCCGCCGCCGCAAGCCTCGATGATCCGCGCATAGGCTCCGGCGAGCGCAGGCAGATCGCCCTTGGCGATGTCGGTGACGATCAGCACTTCCGCGCGGGCGGCGTAGTCGAACGGGCTCTCGGCCGCGGACAGGAGCGGCGCGACTTCGACATGCGCCGCGCCCGAGCGCTGGATGGCGCTGGCCCAGCGGTCGTCATCTTCCGTCCGGTCCGTCAGCGTCGCGCTGGTCAGCAGCACGCCGTGTGCGGGCTCGAGCACCACGCGGGCGAAGGGCTTCATCGGGTCGAGCCAGCGCCGGTGGATCGCCACGTCGAACTCGCGCGCATCGGAGCGGTCGACCGCGAGCCAGTCGACAAATTCGGGGTCGGCAGGCCCGCCGAGCCGGTCGAGCAGCGCCTCCCACGCCGCCAGCAGGTCGATCCGCCAGGCAAGCGCGAAGCGCGCCCCCTCGATCCGCGCCCTCCCTTGCGCGTCGAGCCAGTCGGGCGGCTCGGCGAGGATCGCCTCGAGCCTGCCGCCCAGCCGGATCAGCGGCACGCGGATGGAGGCGAGCGCCTCGGAGGCGGCTCCGGCGGCCTCGATCACCTCGCCCGGCAGCCCCGCCGCCTCGGTCTCGATCCCGTAGCCCGCCTCCTGCCCGCTTTCGTCGCGCGCATAGGTCGCGGTGCGCACCGCGGCGAGCAGGGCCTCCAGTGGGCCGAAGGGCGCGTTCTCGGCGAGGCGTTGCAGCCAGCCGTCGGAGGGAAGCAGCTGCCCCGCCTTGCACGCCGCGGCGATGGCCTCGGCGCCCGCATCGTCATAGCTGGCGACATCGGCAAGACGGGCGGCCAGCCCGCGCCGCCGCCCCCGCGCCTCTCGTTCCGGCCCCATGATCCAGCGCCTGAGTTCGATCGTCTCCTGCCCGCTGAGCGTGGCGGCGAAGGTCGAATCCGCTGCATCGAAGACATGGTGGCCCTCGTCGAAGATCAGCCGCGTCGGGCGCTGGTTGGGGTCGCGCGCGCGGGCCGCGTTGACCATCACCAGCGCATGGTTGGCGATCACCAGATCGGCCTGCGCGGAATCCCGCGCCGCGCGCTCGATGAAGCACTTCCGATAGTGCGGACACCCGGCGTAGATGCACTCGCCGCGCTGGTCGGTCAGCGCGGCGATCCCGCGCTTCCTGAACAGCGTCCCGAGCCAGCCGGGGAGGTCGCCCCCGATCATGTCGCCGTCGCGCGTATAAGCGCCCCATCGCGCCACCAGCTGCGCGAGGATCGCCGGGCGCCCCGCAAAGCCGCCTTGCAGCGCGTCCTCGAGATTGAGCAGGCAGAGGTAATTCTCGCGGCCCTTCCGCACCACCACCGGCGGGGTGCCATCGGCGCGCTTGGCCGGCCACGCGCGGCGGCTCTCGGCGCGCAGTTGCCGTTGCAGGTTCTTGGTGAAGGTCGAGACCCATACCGTACCCCCGCTCGAGGCTGCCCAGACCGAGGCCGGGGCGAGATAGCCCAGCGTCTTGCCGATCCCTGTCCCCGCCTGCGCCAATGCCAGATGCGGGCGGCCGGGGGCCGAGCGCGGGGCGAATATGCGGGCGACGTCCCCGGCATAGGCGCGCTGGCCCTCGCGCTGTTCGGCGCCCTCGCCGGTAAGCCGCGCGAGCTGCGCCTGCACCGCCTCTGCCGACAAATCCACCTGACGCGGGGCGGGGCGCTCGCCCGCTTCCTCCCATTCGGGCAGCTTGGCAAACAGCCAGCGCTCGGCGCGCTCGGGCTTGGCGATGTGGGGGCGCAGCACCTGCGCCCAGGGCCAGCGCAGGCGTTCGAGCGATTGCACCGCGCTCCACGCGCCCTCGCGCTCGAACCATTCGGGATCGCCGCAGGTTGCCACCAGGGCCCCGGCCGCGCGCTGGAGCAGCTCGGGCACCGCGGCGTCGTTTTCGGGCACGGGGAGCCCCAAGGCCTCGGCCAGCCCGCGCGGGGTCGGCACGCAGAAGCGCGCGGGGTGGATGAAGGCGAAGGCCTCGAGCAGGTCGAGGCCGGAGAGGTCGGGATAGCCCAGGCGGCTGGCCACCAGCGGCGCGTTGAGCAGCAGCACGGGCGTATCGGCGGCCGCCATGATTGCATCGCCCTTCGACACCGCCTGCGTCCCTCCCGAGGGGGCACGCAGCCAGTGGCCGCCGTGGCTGGCGTGCAGGGCAGGCAGGGCAAGCGGATCGGGGAGGGTCACTGGTCATTAGATGGGCGAGTGGCACGGCGATGTAAACGCCATGCGCTCCGGCTTTGCCCCGCGCATCTGTCCTACAGGCACCGCAAGCGGTAGAAGGAGGAATACGCCAGCGGCACGGA
The DNA here is from genome assembly GCF_001557325.1 of Erythrobacter donghaensis. Lineage (GTDB taxonomy): Bacteria > Pseudomonadota > Alphaproteobacteria > Sphingomonadales > Sphingomonadaceae > Erythrobacter > Erythrobacter donghaensis_B. The sequence goes on along the minus strand of NZ_LSJS01000220.1, from coordinate 18,093 downwards.
TAGGTTTCAAGCCCCGCCACCCGTGTCCGTCCGCTTCGCAAACCGAGTGCAAGCCGATGATCCAATTGAACAATATCGCATTGCGCAAAGCGGACACGGTGTCCGCTTTGTCCGCTTTGCGCGCGCCATTGTGCTTGCAAGCCGCCCCGAGCCCCGTAATAGCCGCCCCGCTATGACAATCACCCAAGATGCCCTCATCGCCGCAGCGACCAACTCCAAGGCCTGGCCCTTTCAGGAGGCGCAGCGCCTCGCCAAGCGGCTGCCGCAAGGCAAGCCCGGCGGGGTGCTGTTCGAGACCGGATACGGCCCCTCGGGCCTGCCGCATATCGGCACCTTTCAGGAGGTGCTGCGCACCACGCTGGTGCGGCGCGCCTACGAGACGCTGACCGGTCAGCCGACCCGGCTGGTGGCGTTCAGCGACGACATGGACGGCCTGCGCAAGGTGCCCGACAACGTGCCGAACAAGGCGCTGCTCGAGGCCAACCTCGGCAAGCCCTTGTCGCGCATCCCCGACCCGTTCGAGAAGTTCGAAAGCTTCGCCGCGCACAACAACGCGATGCTGCGCGATTTTCTGGATCGCTTCGGGTTCGACTATGAATTCGTCAGCTCTTCCGACTGCTACAATGGCGGCAAGTTCGACGATGCGCTGCGCGGCGTGCTCGCCAATTTCGGTGCGATCATGGATATCATGCTGCCGACATTGGGCGAGGAGCGGCGCAAGACCTATTCCCCCGTCATGCCGATCAGCCCGACCACGGGCGCGGTGTTGCAGGTGCCGATCGAAGTGGTGGACGCTGCTGCGGGGATCATCCGTTTCACCGACGAGGACGGCAGCACCGTCGAACAGTCCGCGCTCGGCGGGATGGCCAAGTGCCAGTGGAAGGTCGACTGGGCGATGCGCTGGGTGGCGCTGGGCGTCGATTACGAGATGTACGGCAAGGACCTCACCGATAGCGGCATCCAGTCGGGCAAGATCGCCCGTGTGCTCGGCGGCAACAAGCCCGAGGGGCTGATCTACGAGCTGTTCCTCGATGCCAAGGGCGAGAAGATCTCCAAGTCCAAGGGCAATGGCCTGTCGATCGAGGAATGGCTGCAATATGGCAGCCCGGAGAGCCTCGGCTACTACATCTTCGCCAATCCCAAGAGCGCCAAGCAGCTCCACGCCGGGGTGATTCCCAAGGCGGTGGACGATTACTGGCAGTTCCGCGCCGCGATCCCGGGTCAGGATGTCGACAAGCGGCTCGGCAATCCTGTGTGGCACCTGCTGCGCGCCAACCAGCGCCGCGAGGGCGCAGGAGCTCCGGGCGAAGGCGAGGCGCTGCCGGTGCCGTTCAGCCTGCTGCTGAACCTTGTGGGCGTGCTCGGTGCGGGGGCGACGCGCGAGGCGGTGTGGTCCTATCTCGGCAATTATGTCGCCGATGCCGATCCGGCGAAGCACCCGGCGCTCGATGCGCTGGTGGGCCGGGCGCTGGCTTACAACCGCGACTTCGTCGCGCCGACGCTGGAGAAGCGCGCGCCTGCTGGCGGCGAGGTGGGAGCCTTGATGGCGCTCGATGCCGCGCTCGAAATGGCCGACCCGGCGACCAGCGCCGAGGACTTGCAGACCATCGTCTACGAGATCGGCAAGATCGAGGAGTTCGGCTTCGAGAGCCTGAGGGACTGGTTCAAGGCGCTCTACGAAACCCTGCTGGGCAGCGAACAGGGCCCGCGCATGGGGAGCTTCATCGCGCTCTACGGCATTGCCCCCACCCGCGCGCTGATCGCGGAGGCGCTGGCCAAGGCATGACGTTCAGCGCCACTTCCTTGTGCGGTACCACTTGGTGATGATGTACTTCGCCCCCGCCTCGACCGGGGTGCCGGCGTGGAGCGTCGCCTCGTTCGGGCGGCCGTCGGGCAGGGCGTTGTTCCACAGGAGGAGCACGCCGGGGGTGGGGGCGATGCTGATGCCGAGCAGGCTGAAGGCCGTCGCGCCGCCCGCCTCGACCGGGTTGAGATAGGCCATCGTCGTCCAGCTGCGCTGCCCGCCGCGCTGCTGTTCAGAGGGCCAGTAGCTTTCGGAGGTGTAGAACCAGTCGTTGTGCGGCTTGAACTCCTGCCCCGGCAGATAGCGTTGGCCCTGGATCGGCTCGCCGAAGCTCCTGGGCACGCCCAGCACCGCATCGATCCGGGCCGAGATGCCGGCGACGAAGGGATCGTGCGGGTCGAGATCGCTCGAGAAGGAGGTGCGAAAGCCGCTGTCGTAGCCCAGCTCGTGCAGCGCCGAGGGCTGGGCGACCGCGTCGATCATGGCGGTGAGGCGGGCGCATTCCTCGCCCGACAGGAAGCCGCCGATGGCATAGAGCTCGATCCGCTCGTCGGGCACGCGGTAGATCCCGGGTATCGCATCGAGCCGCGCGCGCACCGCCATGCCGAGGCGGGCGAGGGCGTTCTGATCGGGGGCAGCACCGGAGGCAGGGGCGGTCATCGTGGCGCGAGCCTAGCAAGCCTTCGCGCGGCGGTGCAAGCGGCCCCGGCGCCACCGCGGGGCGGGCCGCCGGGCCGGGAGAGGGAAAACCCCGCCGGATCGCTCCGACGGGGCCCCTTGTCGACTGGCGAAGACCTACCAGAAGAAGTCGTGGATCACGTCTACGACCTCGCCGGTGTAGATATCGACGAGCACTACATCGTCATAATACCGAACCCACTGATAAGGCCCATAGACCGGCGGGAGGCGATAGGCGAAGGGATCGCTGATGAAGTAGCGCGGTTGGAAGAACAGGCTGTCGAGATAGAACCCGATGCCCACCCGGCTGTAGCGGTGGCTGCGGAACGGCGCGTAATAGGGGCCGGGCCGGAACACGAAGCGGTTGCCGCGGCGGAAATCGTACCAGTCGTAGCGACGGTCGAAGCGCCAGCGGTTGTCCCAGCGACGGAAATCGCGGCGATCCCAGCCCGGACGTCCGCTCCAGCCCCAGCGCCAGTCGTCCCGGCGCCAGCCTCGGCGGTCGCCGCGCCAGCCGTCGCGCCGGTCACGGTCACCGCGCCAGTCACCGCGCTGGTCCGCACGGCGCGCGTCGCGGGCGATATCGCCGACCTGGCCCGAGAACCCGCCGCCGCTCCGTCCGTCGAAGCGGCCATCGCGGCCATCGCGGCCGCCGCGGGCGCGGATGTCGCCGACGCGGCCGTCACCCCGGCGTCCGTCGACCCGGTCGGCGCGGCGGTCACCGCGATCCTCGATCCGGTCGGCGCGGGCATCGCCGCGATCCTCGATGCGATCGGCGCGCGCGTCGGTGCGTCGGTCGACCTGCTGGGCAGCGCGATCACGGCCGCGCCACTCGAGCCGGCGCGCCTCGGCATCGCCGCGCTGCTCGACCCGGTCCGCGCGTTGCTCGAAGCGGCCGTCGACGCGGTCCGCTCGGCGCTCGCTGCGCTGGTCGATGCGATCGGCGCGCTGTTCGCGCTGGGCCTGCTGCTGCGCCGCGCGGGCGCGATCGAACACCTCGCCGCCGAACCGGCGCGCGGCAGGCCGGGCGGGCGCGGCCTGACTCACCGGAGGCGGCGGCGGCGCAGCGCGCTGCGGACGCGGGCTGTCGGCGCGCTGCGGGCGCGGCGCTTCGGCACGCGGCGCGCGCGGGAGATCGACACGCTGCCGGCCACCTTCGGCGCGCGGCTGGGCGCGCTCGAACCGGGGCCGCGGAGCAGGCTCGGAATCCTGCGCGGCGGCGGGCACGGCCGGAAGCGCCACGGCGAGCGCCGCAGCGAGCGCAGCCAGCGATCCGCCGCTTCTGGCGAAGGGGGCAAAAAGTGAATTCATGGCAAGTGCCTCCGATGACGCCAGCCCACCACAGGCCTTTTGTGATGATGCCGCTCTACGCCCCGCAGACTGTCGCGGCGATGAACCGGCTCGGCGATGTTCAGAAAAAGTGGTGTTTGACTGAACGGAGCTTCCCGTGCTTGACGCGGCCGCGCGGGCTGCCAATGGCCTCGGACCATGTTCGACACCCTCGATGCCTGTCTTGCCGATTGTCACGACCGGCTGATTCGTGCGCCGCGCGATCGCAAGTCGCCGCTCCACACCCCGGTGATCGTCACCGCCGATGTCGATGCAAGAGTGATGGTGCTGCGCGCCTTCGATGCGCAAGGCTGGCACCTGCGGCTCCACACCGACACCCGCGCGCCCAAGGCGGCCGCCATCGCGGCCGACCCGCGCGTCGCGGTGCTGTTCTACGACAAGGGCGCCAAGATCCAGATCCGCGCGCGCGGGGTCGGCGAAATCCTGCGCACCGGCCCCGAGGTCGATGCGGCATGGAGCGCCAGCACCAACTTCGCCCGGCGCTGCTATCTGGGCGAGGGGCCGGGGGCGGGTTCGGACACGCCCACATCGGGCCTGCCGCCCGAATTCGAGGGGGTCGAACCCGACGAAGCGCAGCTTGTCCCCGCGCGGGAGAACTTCGCGCTGCTCAGGATCACGCTGACCGCGCTCGACTGGCTCCACCTCGCCCACACCGGGCATGTGCGCGCGCAGTTCACGCGCGCACCGGGCGACAGCGCGGCCGAGTGGGCGGGGTGCTGGGTCTCGCCTTGAGGCGCGGGGCTCAGGCGGCCGAGGCGGAGGTGCCGGGGCCGCGTTCCGCCGCGGTCGGATGCGCGGATGCGGGTGCAGGCAGCAGCATGATCTCCTCGATCTCGCTCGCCGGCACGACATGGCCGGCGCCCGTCGCCAGCGCCGCATCGAACGCGCGGCGCGCGCGCTGGATGAGCGCGTCTTCGGAATTTCCGAAGCGTTCGGCGGCCGCGACCCCGAAGCTCGCGCTCAGCGGTGCCTCGGCGCCCATCTGCGGCAGTCGCAGCTGGCCGAGCTTGCGGCGCAGGCGGTTGGCGATGCGCACGGCGGCGTGCTCATCGGTTCCGCCGAGAATGATGGTGAAGGCATGACCCTCGGTCTGCGCCATGCGGTCGCCGCGGCGCAGGCTGGCGCGCATCACTGCGGCGACATGCTCGCGCACCTCGGCGTGGGTGTCGCTGCTCCAGACCGTGCCGAGCGCCTGGAGCTGATCGATCCGTCCGTGCAGCACCGCCTGCGAGGAGGCGCGCATGGCGTTGCGGCGCGCGGCCAGATCGACCGCCTGGGCAAAGATCTCGGGCCTGTGGAGCGGGCCGAGCGGGCCGCCGGTCGGGTCGCGGCGCGGATCGAGACGGCGGTTGGCGCGCAGGCTTCCGGCCCACGCCCCGGCGGCGGTGAACCCTGCGCACAGCAATGCGGCCACCTCGAGTGGCACTTCGATTCCCGTCATGACGCCCCGCTGCCCTTTTGCGACCTGTTATGTCGTTAGGTACAGTGACGTAGACCTGCTTAAGAAGGCGTAAAGCGGCGCGCGCCCGCGGCGATCAGAAAAATTGACAAGATTACGAAACCCGGACGGAAGGCGGCGCTCATGGCGGGTAACGCGACGTGCCGTTCGGCGAGGTGCTTTATTCGGCGACCATCGAGGGATTGACGGTGGAGGCGACGGGCTGGGATTAGGCAACCCGGCCGCCCGCAGAGAAATCTACCGCGTGAGCTTCTTGTAAGCCACCCGCGTCGGACGGTCGGCCGCGTCACCCAGGCGGCGTCGCTTGTCTTCCTCGTAGGCTTCGAAGTTGCCCTCGAACCATTCGACATGGCTGTTGCCCTCGAAGGCGAGGATGTGGGTGGCGAGGCGATCGAGGAAGAAGCGGTCGTGGCTGATGACCACGGCGCAGCCTGCGAAGTTCTCGATAGCGTCTTCCAGCGCGGCCAGCGTCTCGACATCGAGGTCGTTGGTCGGCTCGTCGAGCAGCAGGACGTTGCCGCCCTGCTTCAGCATCTTGGCCATGTGCACGCGGTTCCGCTCACCCCCGGAGAGCTTGCCGACGTTCTTCTGCTGATCCGCGCCCTTGAAGTTGAACGCGCCCACATAGGCGCGGGTCGACATGTCCTGCCCGTTGACCTTCATGTAATCGAGCCCGTCGGAGATCTCCTCCCAGACGTTCTTCTTCGGATCGAGATGGTCGCGGCTCTGGTCCACGTAACCAAGGCGCACGGTCGAGCCGATCTCGATCGTGCCGCTGTCGGGCTGCTCCTTGCCGGTGAGGATCTTGAACAGCGTCGACTTGCCCGCGCCGTTGGGGCCAATCACGCCGACGATCCCGCCCGGGGGCAGCATGAAGCTGAGGTTTTCGAACAGCAGCTTGTCGCCATAGGCCTTGGAGATGCCCTTGGCCTCGATCACCTTGCCGCCCAAGCGCTCGGGCACCTGGATGACGATCTGCGCCTTGCCGACCTGGCGGCTGTCCTGGCTGTTCTGGAGCTCCTCGAACTTGCGGATGCGCGCCTTGGACTTGGTCTGGCGCGCGGCGGGCGTCTGCCGGATCCACTCGAGCTCGCGCTGCAGCGCCTTCTGCTTGCCGCTTTCCTCGCGGCTTTCCTGCTCCAGACGCTTGGCCTTCTTTTCGAGGTAGGTCGAATAGTTGCCCTCATAGGGGTAGTAGGAGCCGCGATCGAGTTCGAGGATCCATTCGACCACGTTGTCGAGGAAGTAGCGGTCGTGGGTGATCATCAGCACCGCGCCCGCGTAATCCTTGAGGTGGTTTTCGAGCCATTGGACCGACTCAGCGTCGAGGTGGTTGGTCGGCTCGTCGAGCAGCAGGATCGAGGGCTTCTGGATCAGCAGGCGGGTGAGCGCAACGCGGCGCTTTTCGCCGCCCGAAAGCTCGGTCACCGGCCAGTCGCTTGGCGGGCAGCGCAACGCTTCCATCGCGACTTCGAGCTGGTTGTCGAGCGTCCAGCCGTCGACCGCGTCGATCTTGTCCTGCAGCTCGCCCATCTCCGCGCCGAGTGCATCGAAATCGGCATCGGGCTCGCACATCAGCGCGCTGACTTCGTTGAAGCGCGCGACGAGATCGGCGGTTTCCTTGGCGCCCTCACGCACGTTCTCGAGCACGGTCTTGGTCGGATCGAGCTCGGGCTCCTGTTCGAGATAGCCGACGGTGATGTTCTCGCCCGGCCAGGCCTCGCCGGTGAAATCCTTGTCGATCCCGGCCATGATCTTGATGAGGGTCGACTTGCCCGCGCCGTTGGGCCCGACGATGCCGATCTTCGCGCCCTGGTAGAACTGGAGCGAGATGTTGTTCAGCACCGGCTTCTGGGCGCCGGGGAAGGTCTTGGTCATGCCCTTCATGACATAGGCGTATTGGGCGGCCATCGGATGGTCCTTCGGGTCTTGGATAGGGGTGAGGAATTGGCTGCGCAGATAGGGAAGGGGAGGGCTAAGGGCAAGCGGCTAGACAGGAAGGCGGGGGCCGCCTAGCACCTTGCGCCATGATCAAGCCCTCGCTGCTCGCGCTTGCCGCGCTGCCTCTCGCCCTTGCCGCCCATGCAGAAACCGTCGCGCCGGTGCCGACGCTGGAGGAGTCTGCTGACGCTGCGTTGCAAGACGACCGCTATGCCTGGGACTTCGTCGAGGGGATCACCACCGAGGTCGGCCAGCGCCAGGCGGGCACCGAGGCCGAGGCGCGGGGGCGCGCTTGGGCTGTGGCGTGGCTGAAGGCCAAAGGCTTCCGGAATGTTGCCGACGAGCCCTACATGATGCCCACTTGGGTGCCGGGCGAGCCGGGCAAGGCCGAGATCGTCAGCCCCTTCCCGCAGAGCTTCGCCATCGCGCCGCTGGGTGACACGGCCTCGACGGGCCCCGAGGGGGTCACCGCCGAAGTGGTGATGTTCAAAAGCGTCGCCGAATTGCAGGCTGCGCCCGAGGGCAGCCTCAAGGGCAAGATCGCCTATGTCAGCAATGCCATGACCCGCACGCAGGACGGGAGCCAATACGGCTTCGCCGGGCCGACGCGCTGGGTCGCGGCAGGGATCGCGGCCAAGAAGGGCGCGCTCGCGACCGTCATCAAGTCGGTCGGCACCGACGATCACCGCAACCCGCATACCGGCGGCACCAGCTTCCCCGAAGGCGTTGCGCCCACCCCTGCCGGCGCGCTGAGCAATCCCGATGCGGCGAACCTTGAACGGATGTTCGCCCGCGCAAAGGGCAGGCCGATCACCATGAAGCTGGTGCTGACCCCGCGCTTCGTCGGCGAGACGCAGAGCGGCAACGTGGTGGGCGAGATCGTCGGGCGTAATCCCTCGCTGCCGCCGGTGCTGCTTGCCTGCCACCTCGACAGCTGGTGGCTGGGGACGGGCGCGATCGATGACGGCGCGGGCTGCGCGATCATTGCTGCGGCAGCGCTGCACGTGAAGCACACGGGCGTCCCCTTGCGCACCATCCGCGTGCTGATGGCGGGCGCAGAGGAGACCGGCCTGTGGGGCAGCAAGGCCTACAGCACGGCGCATCTCGCCGAACCCATCGCCGTCGGCCTCGAAAGCGATTTCGGCGCGGACCGGATCTGGCGCTTCGATTCGAATTTCCGCACCACCAACCCGGAGCTCCACAAGAAGATCGCGTTGGCGGTCGCGCGCTTCGGCGTCTCGAGCGGCACCGATGTCGCAGGCGGCGGCGCGGATCTCAACATCGTGCGCGACCAGAAGGGCGCGCTGGTCGACCTCCAGCAGGACGGCACGCGCTATTTCGACCTCCACCACACCCCTGACGACACGCTCGACAAGATCGATCCCGCGCAGCTGCGCCAGAACGTCGCGGTGTGGACACAGGTCGTCGGCATCCTCGCGAACGAGAGCACCGCGATCCTGACCGGCACGCCGGTTCCCTCCGCACCGGCGATCATGAAAACGCGGTAATCTGACACGGCTGACGCAGTCCGGTCACGTCGCGGTCGGCGAACCGCCACCGAACTGACCGCAAACCGTCGCGCTAGAGACACGCAGTGCGGGCAAAGGTGCGCAACCCCGCCGCGCGCCCTGAGCCTGCTTTGCGCCCCCACGCCCATGGCTCCTCTCCGGCATCCGCGGCAGAGCGCAAGAAGGCGTGTGCATGGCGAAAGATCTGCTGATTTGCGACCTGACTCAGAGCTGGTCGCCCACCGGTGGCGGGGGCATCTCCACCTACCTCAAGGAAAAGAAGCAATACTTCCAGGAGAACACCGAGCACCGGCTGCTCCAGATCGTGCCGGGCCCGGAGGACCGCATCACGGTGGAAGGCCGCACGATCCTCGCGGAGGTCGGCGCGCCGCTGGTGTGGGGCAGCCCCAACTATCGCTGGATCAACCGCAATGACGCGGTCTTCGCGCTGCTCAGGGAATACCAGCCCGACATCATCGAGAGCCTTTGCCCCTGGGTGCTGCCGTGGATCGCGATCCGCCACCGTCGGCGCTATCCGCACACGGCGCTGGTCGCCGGCTACCGCACCGATTTTCCCAATGCGCAGGTCTACCGCGTGATGAAGGACCTGTCGGGGCACTATCCTGCAAGCTTCTTCCGCAATGTCGCCTATTTCTACGCGTGGATGACCTACCACCGCTTCGACCGGGTCTACACCCTGAACCACGAAGCCCGCGCGATGCTGGGCGGGCTTGGCTATCACAACACCGGGGTGCTGGGGCTCGGCGTCGATATCGACATCTTCTCGCCCGAACACCGCGATCCGGCCTTCCGCGCCGAGATGGGCCTGCCCGACAATGGCGGCCCGCTGCTGATCTATGCCGGGCGGCTCGACAACGAGAAGCGCGCCTATGTGCTGGTCGAGATGTTCAAGCAGCTCCCGCGCGCGATGGGCGCGAGCATGGTGCTGATGGGCGACGGCAAGCTGCGCGAGGTGCTGATGGAGGAAGCCCGCGGCTTGCCGATCGCCTTCCCCGGCTACGAGACTGACCGCGCCGCGCTTGCCCGGGCGCTGGCCTCTTCGGACATCTATGTCAGCGGGATGGCGGACGAGACCTTCGGCATCTCGGTGCTCGAGGCGCAGGCCTCGGGGCTGCCGGTGGTGGGGGTCGCCAGCGGCGCCATGCCCGAGCGCGTTCCCCCAGGCACCGGGGTGCTTGGCCCGGTCGATGATCCCGTGGCGATGGCGCGCGGCGTGGTTGAGGTGTGGCGCGACGATTACGCCGGGCGCCGCCAGCGCAGTCTCGCGCTCGCCGCCGCGCACAATCGCTGGCCGCAGACCTTCGAACAGCTCATCAACGTCGAATATGCCGCTGCCCTCGCCGCGCGCGATGCCCGCATGCAGGCAACGTGGCTGGGCCCCGTCAAGCGGGCCCTGAACGTCTCTTGAGCGATCCCGGAACCTCTCCCGCAGCGCTCGCCCCGTGGCAGCGCCTGCCGCGGCGCACGCTGGCGATCGCGCTCTCGGTGCTGCCGCTGGTGGCGCTCGCCAATGTCGCGGTGCTGGTGTGGTCGCTGGGCGGGATCGACCTCGCCGGCCGCCTGGTCGCGCCCGGGCTGCTGCTGGTGGCGGCGGCCATCGCCTTCGTCCCGATGTTCGCCAATTCCCTGCGCTTCGCGCTGTGGAGCCGGTTCCTCGGCCTCGGTCTAGGCTTTCGCGGGGGGCTCAAGGTGGTGACGGGCACGATGGTCACCAATTCGATCACGCCCTCGGCGGCGGGCGGCATGCCGATCAAGATGCTGTTCCTCCTGGCCGAGGGCGTGCCGGCGCGCCGCGCAGCGACGCTGATCTCGCTCCAGACCGCCGAAGACACGCTGGTGATGACCTCGCTCGCGGCGCTGTGCCTGACGCTCAGCGGGTTCCAGCTGGCCGATTTTCTCGGCCGCCAGCCCGGGCTGGTCAACGAGATCGAGACCGATCTGGCGATCATCGCTGCGGTCGCCGGATGCGTGCTGATGCTGCTCGCGGGCCTTGCGGCGGCGCTGGCGGCGGGGCTGATGGGTAAAGGCCCACGCAGCCGCGCCGCGGCGCTCCATGCCCGCGCGCGCGATTTCGGCGGGCATGTGGTGAGCGACTGGCTGGGGGTGCTGCGCCGCGGCAAGGGCATGGCGCTGGTCAACCTGATGCTCGCGCTGGCGCAGTGGCTGGCGCGGTTCTCGATGGCCGGGATCGTGCTCGCCGCCTTCGGGCAGGACTGGCACCCGGCGCTCTACTGGCTGCTGCAATATCTGGTGCAGTCGATCAGTTCGGTGGTGCCGACCCCGGGCGGCGCGGGCGGGGCGGAGGCGGGCTTCCTGCTGCTGTTCGCGCCTTTCGTTGCCGCGGGCGTGCTGGTCGCGGCGATGAGCACCTGGCGGCTGATCTTCTTCTACCTGCCACTGGCAGGCGCGGCGCTGGTATTCTTCCTGCTCCAGCGCGCCGGCCGCCGACTGCGCGCGGCGGATTCCGACCCGCTCGCCGCCGCGGCCCCGCAGCCGGCCGAATAGCCTCCTCAGGCCGCGCGGCTGAGGCGCGGGGCGGCGTCGGCGGTGCTGTCCTGCTGCCGGAAGCGCGACACCTGGCCGGTGAGATCCTCGGCACTGCGCAGCAGCGCGACCGAGGCGGCGCTGGTCTGTTCGGCCATCGCCGCGTTCTGCTGCATCCCGCGGTCGAGCAGGCCCATCGCGGCATTGATCCGGCGAACCGCGTCAAGCGAGCCTTCCGAACCTTGCGCGATGTGATCGACGTGCCCGGCGATGTCCGAGAAGCGCGCCACCAGCGAGGCGAGCAGGGTGACCAGCTGCTGCACCCGTGCGACCCCTACCGCGATCTCGTCCTTGGAGGTGGCGACCAGCGCCTTGATCGCGGTCGCCGACTGGGCCGAGCGCTGGGCGAGTTCGCGCACCTCGCCCGCGACCACCGCGAAACCCTTGCCCGCCTCGCCCGCGCGTGCCGCCTCGACCCCGGCGTTGAGCGCCAGCAGATTGGTCTGGAAGGCGATCGTGTCGATGAAGCCGATCATCTCGCCGATTTCGGCCGAGGAGGCCTCGATCCGGGTGATCGCCTCGGCGGCGGCGGCAATCTCGGCGGCGCCGCGGTCGGCATCCGACTTGGCGTCGAGCGCGGTCGAGCGGGTCGCCGCCCACAGCCCTGCCTGCCCTTCGATGTCGTGGAGCAGCTCGCCCGCGGTGCGCGCCGCGCTTTCGATCGCGGCGGTCTGCTGTTCGGTCTTGCCCGCCAGATCGGACGAGGCCTCGCGCAGTTCGTGCGCGCCGGTCGCGACCTGCGCGGCGGTCTGTGCCACAGCGCCCACCAGCTGGTCGAGCTCGGCACAGGACTGGTTGAGCAGCGCGCGGGCGCGGTCATATTCGCCCGGGAAGGGGGCATCGAGGCGGCTCGACAGGTCGCCCGCAGCCAGCTTGCGCAGCCGCTCGGAGAGGCCCGAGAGCACCGTCTGCTGCTCGTCCGCCAGCCGCTCGCGCTCGGCGCTGCGTTCGATTTCGAGCGCCGCCTCGGCGCGGCGCACCTCCATCAGATTGCAGACCAGCGCCTCGAACTGGCGGCACAGCAGGATCAGCATTGCCGCCTCGACCAGCACGATCACCGCATGGAACACCACCCGCATCAGGTCTGCGCCGTCGGGGAAGACCAGCGCGGGAGCGATGAAGTTGAGCGCGAGGTGGTGCAGCGCGGTCACGAGGGTGCCAGCCACGATCACCCGCCAGTCGGCCAGCGCGGCGAGCACCGCAAGGAAGGCGAAGAACACCATGTGCAGGTCGATCAGCCAGCCCGTTCCGCTCGCCATCGCCAGCAGCAGCGCGGCGAGCAGCGGGTAGGTGACGCCCAGGAGGAGGCGCGCCAGCGGATCCGCGCGGCCGGTCCAGGCAAAGCCCAGCGGCGCGATCAGCAGCACCATCGCCGCAAGCGCCACCAGCACCGCCCCGGTGGCAAGCGCCCAGACCGCCAGCAGCGCGCCGATCACCCCGGCGAGCGTCCCGACCACCCGCATACCCGTCGTGCGCAATGCGGAAAGTTCGTCAACGGGCATGGTTCTAGCTCCTGCGTTGGGCTTTGCAGCCCGGGGCGCGTGCAGCGAGGGGGAGAATGCCATGGCCGAGCGCGCGCAGCAGGCCGGCATTATCGGCGATGCGCGCGATGATGCGGCCGCGCGACGTGTCGAGCGCGAGCAACGGGGCCTCCTCGTGCAGCGCCCAGGCAATCACGCCGCGCGCATCGGTTCCGGCCAGCGGCACCAGCAGCGCGGCCTGCCCGGGGCGCGGCCACACCAGCGCCGCGGTCAGCGCCAGCGCGACGCCTGCGCCATGCAGGCCGAGCAGCACCCGGTCACCGAGCATCGGCCTGTTCCAGCGCGTGGCGCAGTTCACCCAGCCGGATCGCGGCGACGGCAGCGTCGGGGTCGACGGCGGCGAGCACATTGGCCATCTCGCGCAGGGACTGTGCGAGCCGGTCGATCTGCTGCAACTGCACGAGGTAGCGCGTGGCGACATCGTAATCGCTGCAGAGCACGATCCCGAAAGCCTCGGCATCCTCGGCAAAGGTCGACAGGTGCCCGGCGATCCCGGCCAGCAGCGCGGGAGAGTGGAGCGCACCGGCGGGTGCCAGCCCGGCGGCGGGGAGGGGCCGACTCACGCTCAGGCCGCCAGTTCGATCGGCTCGTCGGCCATCAGCCGTGCCAGATCGAGCACCATCACCATGTCATCGCCGAGCGGGGCGATCCCTTCGAGGAAATGGGTGATCGTCTCGTGCCCCATGGCATCGGGCTGCTGGAGCGTGCCGGCCTCGATCGAGACGATGTCTGCGACGTCGTGGACGATCAGCCCGCGCATCTGGCCCTCATGCTCGATGACGATGATCGGGTTGCGCGGGGTCGCCTCGGTCGGAGTCCAGCCGAGCCGTGCGGCCAGGTCGATCACCGGCAGCACCGCGCCGCGCAGGTTGACCACGCCCGCGACATAATCGGGCACGCGCGGCAGGCGGATGACGGGAGACCAGGCGCGGATCTCGCGCACGGTCATGATGTCGATGCCGAAGCGCTGGCTGGCGATGCCGAAGGTGATGAGTTCGTGGCGCATGGAGGCGTTCCTCGGGGCAGGCTGTCAGCGGGTCAGTGGATCACGCGGCGCAGCGCGGCGGTGAGTTTGTCGGCATCGAAAGGCTTGACGATCCACCCCGTCGCCCCGGCGTTGCGGGCGCGCTGCTTCTTCTCGTCGGAGCTTTCGGTGGTCAGCACCAGGATCGGGCGCTCGGCGTGGAGCGCGCTGGTGCGCAGCTTCTCGATCAGCCCGAAGCCGTCGAGGCGCGGCATGTTGATATCGGTGATGATCACGTCGACCTCGTTGGAGGCGAGCCATTCGAGCGCCTCCTGCCCGTCCTCGCACTGTTCCACGGCAAAGCCGCGCGAAGTGAGCGCGCCCAGCAGGAGCGCGCGCATCGAGGCACTGTCGTCGACCGTGAGGACACGGATGGGGGCAGAGTTGCTGGCTTGCATGATGGGCTCCGTTTGATCCTAGAATAGCTCGACCGTCCCAAGCGCCGATTGCGGCCGACCCAGTGGTTTTTCCGTAGGGGCGACGTCGGAGGGCACGAGGCGTGCGCGGACCTGGCCGCTGGCGGGACGGAACTGGATGCGGCGCGCCTGGGTGCCCTCGAGATCCTCGAACACGCAGGGGATTTTCTCGCGCTCGAGGAACTGCCGGGCGAAGGCGGCATTGGCGGTGCCGATCGGCGAAAGATCGGGGTTGAGGTTGGCACCCCCGTAGAGCCGCGCACGCAGCCGGCTCTTGATCGCGCCCAGCCCCAACATCTCGTTGATCAGGAGCTCCATCAGGTACAGGCCGTAATCGCTGTCGAAGGCCTGGTGGCGCATGTGGGCGGGGGGCTCGGCGAGGAGGAAGTGGTTCATGCCGCCCACCCGCGAAACCGGATCGAACAGGCATGTCGCAACGCAGCTGCCGAGGATCGTGCTCATCTCGACCCGCGCGTCGGCGCTCGCCTTGGCCTCGCCCTGGACGATCGTGACGCGGACGATCTCGGGCGCAGCCGCGGCGGCGGGCGCGGCGGTGCGCAGGAATGGAGTCATGTCGCTCATGACAGCACCGCGCGGGCGGGAGTGAAGATGGCAGGGGCGATCCGGTCGAGCGGCAGCACTTCGCCCGCCGCCCCCAGTTCGATCGCCGCGCGCGGCATGCCGAACACGACGCAACTTGCCTGATCCTGCGCGATGGTGCGCGCGCCGATGCTGGCAAGCTGGGCCATGCCCTGCGCGCCGTCCTGCCCCATGCCGGTCAGCAGGATTCCCAGGCCGCGCGCCCCTCTTGGGCCGCCGAGCGTCGATGCGAGCGAGGCGAACAGGCGGTCGACGCTGGGGCGGTGCCCCGTGACCGGCTCTCCCTCGCGCAGCACGCAGCGCAGGCCCCGCGTGCCCGCGGTGGCGACCTGCAGGTGGCGCTCGTTGCCCGGCGCCAGCAGCACCGTGCCGCGTTCCAGCGGCATGTCGCTCTCCGCCAGCATCACCCGCGGGCGCACCACGCGGTCGAAGGACTGGGCGATCGCGCCGGCAAAGCAGCCGTTGATGTGCTGGACGACGAGCGTCGGCGGGCAATCGGCGGGGAAGCCGGCGAGCACGGTGTGGAGCGCCTCGACCCCCCCGGTCGATGCACCGATGACGATGACATCGGGCAGCGCAGCGGGCGTGGCCGCAGTCTCGGGCACCGGCGCGCGCGGGGGCGGCGGGGCCGGGGTGTGCACGAAGCGCACCCGTGCCGCCTCGCGCACCATCGCGGGGAGCGCGCCGTCGTCCTGTTCGTCCGGCTGCATGCGCAGCTGCGACTTGGCGATGCAGCCGACCGCGCCCAGTTGCAGCCCGCGCGCGGTCGCGCTCGCGCCCCGCTCGGTCGCGCCCGAGACGAGGATCACCGGCGTGGGGCGCAACTGCATGATCTTCTCGAGGAAGGAGAGGCCGTCCATCCCCGGCATCTCGATGTCGAGCGTCACCACATCCGGATCGAGCGCCTTGATCATCTGCCGCGCCTCGGCGGCATCGGCGGCGGTGCCGATCACGGTGATGTCGCTCTCCCGCGCCAGCCGGTGCTGGAGCAGCGCGCGCATCAGGGGGGAATCGTCGACAATCAGGACCCGGATGGTCATGCGTGGCCCTTTCGCCGGTAGATGGTCGGCCCGACCGGTTCGAGCAGCGCGGTGGCTGCCCCGCTGACCCGTTCGGAATGGCCGATGTAGAGGTAACCGCCCGGCGCGAGCTGGCGAGCGAAGCGCTCGACCAGCCGTTCCTTGGTGGCAATGTCGAAGTAGATCATGACGTTGCGGCAGAAGATCACGTCGAAGGCGCGGTTCATCGGCCACTCGCCCATCAGGTTGAGTTCGCGGAAGCGCACCAGCGCCTGCACCGCCGGATCGATGCCGAGGCGCGGCTCGCCTGCAGCATTGGCCGGCACGCACCAGGCGCGTCGCAGTGGCTCGGGCAGGGCCTCGAGCGCGCTCGCCGGATAATGCGCGGCACGCGCGCCGGCGAGGGCGTTGATCGAGATGTCGCTCGCGAGCGCGATCAGCCGACCGCGCGCAAGCTTGAGCCCCGCCGCGCGGTCGCGCCCGAGCAGCACCATCATCAGCGTCCAGATCTCCTCGCCGGTCGAACAGCCCGCCGACCAGATCCGCACATCCGCTCCCGCCTGGGCGCGCTGGAGCAGTTCGGGCCGCACGACGGTTTCGAAATGCTCGAAATGGTGCGGCTCGCGGTGGAAATAGGTGTGGTTGGTGGTGAGCGCGGCGACCACCTCGGTCATGGTGCGCGGGTCATCGCGCAGGCTGTCGAGGAACGCGCCGAAGCTCGTCAGCCCGCTGCGCCGCACCAGCGGGGCGAGGCGCGAATAAGCGAGCATCTTCTTGCGCTCGCTGAGCACGATTCCGGTCTCGGCGTGGATCAGGCCCGCGATGCGGCGGAAATCGGCTTCGCCATAGATTGCCGGGCTGACCCCGGGAACCATGCTCTGGCTGTCCGATGAAGGAGCGACCGAACCCTGCATGATCAGGCCGCAGCCGCCAGGGGCACAGTGCCCGCCAGACTGCGCGCGGCGTTGCTGGCGATGAAGTCGACATCGACGATCAGCGCGACCTTGCCGTTGCCGAGGATCGTCGCGCCCGCGACAGAGTCGATCTGGCGGTAATGCGCATCGAGCGCCTTGATCACGAACTGGCGCTGGTCGGCGATCGCGTCGACCAGCAGCGCGGCGCGGCCGTGGCCCTCGGTCTCGACCAGCACCAGCACGCCATCGCAGGGGTTGGAGACGGCCCCATCCGCGCCGGTCAGCACGCCCAGGGGCACGATCGGCACGAAGCTGCCGCGCGCGTTGAGCATCTGCGCGCGGGTGCCCATGCCCTTGACGTCGGCGGGGGTCGGCCTGAGGCTCTCGATCACATGGGTGAGCGGGATCACCAGCGACTGGTCGCCGACCTGCACGATCATCCCGTCCGAGATCGCCAGCGTCAGCGGCAGGGCAAGGCTGAAGGTGGTGCCCTTGCCCGGCACGCTCTCGATGGTGATGCGCCCGCCGAGCTCCTTCACGTTCTGCTTGACCACGTCCATCCCCACGCCGCGGCCCGAGATGCTCGAGACCTGTGCGGCGGTGGAGAAGCCGGGGGCGAAGATCAGCTGGTTGATGTCGTCGTCGGTCAGCTGCGCGTCCGGGGCGACGAGGCCGTTGGCGATGGCTTTCGCCAGCACCCGGTCGCGGTCGATCCCGCGCCCGTCATCGGCGATGCGGATGATGATGCGCCCGGCCTTCTGTTCGGCCGACAGCGTGAGCGTGCCTTCGGGGTCCTTGCCCGCGGCGCGGCGTTCATCGGGCGGTTCGATCCCGTGGTCGACGGCGTTGCGGATCAGGTGGGTCATCGGCTCGGACAGGCGCTCGATCACGGTCTTGTCGAGCTCGGTGGTTTCGCCCGCAACCTCGAGCTTGACGTGCTTGCCGGTCGAGCCGCCGAGTTCGCGCAGCAGGCGCGGCACGCGGCCGAAGACCGAGCTGATCGGCTGGGCGCGGAAGGCCATCGCGTGTTCCTGGATGTCGCGCACCAGCCCGTCGATCAGCGCCAGCTCCTCGATGTGGGCGAGGTTCTCGTTGGTGAGGCGCTGGGCGAGCATCGCCTGGGCGATCACCAGCTCGCCGACGCCGTCGATCAGCATGTCGAGTTTCTTGAGGTCGATCCGCACCGACTGGTTTGCGGCGCCCCCGCCGGGCGCGGTGGCGGCAGCGGCAGCGGCCGCGGCAGGCGGGCTCGGCGCGGCGGCAGTGCTCGCTTC
>NZ_LSJS01000219.1 GCF_001557325.1 Erythrobacter donghaensis | reverse complement strand
CCCGCCGCAAGCTTGTGCGCGGCCGCGTCTCGCGGCTTGCTCCCCAATGAATTGTTCCCTACCTGTTCGCATGAGACGATGAGCCAGCCCCTGCCCTCCCCCGCCGCTTCTCCCGAGTCGGTGCCCGCCTATGCCGCGCGGTTGAACCCGCCGCAGCGCGCCGCCGTGCTCGCGACCGAAGGCCCGGTGCTGATGCTCGCGGGCGCCGGGACGGGAAAGACCGCGGCGCTCACCGCCCGGCTTGCGCATCTGGTGGCGACGGGGCGCGCCTATCCCTCGCAGATCCTGTGCGTCACCTTCACCAACAAGGCCGCGCGCGAAATGCGCGAGCGCGTGACGCACCATCTCGGCCCGGCGGCGGAAGGCTTGCCGTGGCTCGGCACCTTCCATTCGATCTGCGCCAAGATGCTGCGCCGCCATGCCGAGCTCGTCGGCCTCCAGCACAATTACACCATCATCGACACCGACGATCAGCTGCGCGTGCTCAAGGCGCTGATCACCGAGGCCGATCTCGACGAGAAGCGCTGGCCCGCACGCCAATTGGCCGGGCTGATCGACCGCTGGAAGAACCGCGGCCTCAACCCCGCCGATTTGGACGCGGTGGAGAACGAAGCCTATGCCAACGGCAAGGGCGCGACGCTCTATGCGCGTTACCAGGAGCGGCTGAAGGCGCTGAACGCCTGCGATTTCGGCGACCTGATGCTGCACATGCTGAACATCCTGAGGCAGCACCACGACATCCTCGCCGACTACCAGCGCCGCTTCCGCTACATCATGGTGGACGAGTATCAGGACACCAACGCCGTCCAGTACCTGTGGCTGCGGCTGCTGGCGCAGGGGCACAAGAACATCTGCGTGGTGGGCGACGACGACCAGTCGATCTATTCCTGGCGCGGGGCGGAGGTCGCGAACATCCTCCGGTTCGAGAAGGATTTCCCCGGCACTGAAGTGATCCGGCTCGAACAGAACTACCGCTCCACCCCGCACATCCTCGGCGCGGCCTCGGGCCTGATCCGCGAGAACAGCCAGCGCCACGACAAGACCCTGTGGACCGAGGTCAACGGCGGCGAGAAGGTCAAGGTGATCGGCGTGTGGGACGCGCCCGAGGAAGCGCGCCGGGTGGGCGAAGCGATCGAGCGTCTGGAGCGCGAGGGCGCCGGCCTCGATCAGGTCGCGATCCTCGTGCGTGCGCAGTACCAGACGCGCGAGTTCGAGGATCGCTTCATCCAGATCGGCATCGCCTACCGCATCATCGGCGGTTTCCGCTTCTACGAGCGCGCCGAGATCCGTGATGCGCTGGCCTATCTGCGCCTGATCGCGCAGCCGCAGGACGATCTTGCCTTCGAGCGCATCCACAACGTCCCCAAGCGCGGGCTCGGCGCCAAGGCGCTGGAGGCGATGCACAGCCACGCCCGGCGCACCGGCCTGCCGCTGGCAGCCGCCGCGCTGCAACTGGCGGATAGCGACGAGCTGCCCAAGCGCGCCGCGATCACCATCGGCGGGCTGATGCGCCAGTTCCTGCACTGGCGCGAACAGGCCGAGACGCTCTCGCCTGCCGACCTCCTCCGGCTGGTGATGGAGGAGAGCGGCTACAACGCCATGCTCGCCGCCGACCGTTCGGCAGAAAGCGCGGGCCGCGCCGAAAACCTCTCCGAACTCGCGCGGGCGATGGAGGATTACCTCACCCTCGGCGATTTCCTCGAGCACGTCAGCCTCGTCATGGACAATGACCGCGCGAACGAGGGCGAGACGGTGACGATCATGACGATCCACGCCGCCAAGGGGCTGGAATTCGACAACGTGTTCCTGCCCGGCTGGGAGGAAGGCGTCTTCCCCTCGCAGCGCGCGATCGACGAGGGGGGGCTGGCCAGCCTCGAGGAGGAGCGCCGCCTCGCCTATGTCGCGATCACCCGCGCGCGGCGGCATTGCACCATCCTCCACGCCGCCAACCGCCGGATCTACGGCCAGTGGACGAGCTCGATCCCCTCGCGTTTCATCGGGGAACTGCCGCCCGAGCATATCGAGAGCGAAACGACACTCACCGGCGGGGCCTCGTTGTGGCGGGCGAACTGGAGCGAGCAGGAGGATCCTTTCGCCCACGTCGCGCGCGACCGCCCGGACAGGGCGCAGCAGCGCGGCCCCGGCTGGCAGCGCGCGCTCGCCAGCGGCTACGACACGACGCCCGCCCGTGTGCGCGAGAACACGCGTTCGGCGGCGAGTTTCGCCGCTCCCGCCCGCTCCGACATCGCCATCGGCGCGATGGTGACCCACGCCAAGTTCGGCACGGGCTGCGTGATCGATCAGGAGGGCAACAAGCTCACCATCCTGTTCGAGCAGGCGGGCGAGAAGCGGGTACTGGATTCGTTCGTGACGCCAATCGGCTGAGGGGGCTGGGGTAGCTCAGCCCGCAGGCTGCTCGGCCGGCTGCTGTGCTTCCGCCTTGCGCCAGTAGCGCGCCTCGAACGGCCGGGCGAGCTCGCCCAGCGCGTCGCGGGTGCCCTCGGCGATGCCGGTCTCGCAGTTCACGTAAGGCGCCGGGTCGACATAGGTGCCGAACACCTTGTCCCACAGCGTCAGCATGTTGCCGTAATTGCTCCCCATCAGCGCCTCGTCGCGGATGTGGTGGAGGCGGTGCGCGGCAGGCGAGATCAGCACCTTGCCGAAGATGCCGAGTGTCCAGGGCACGTCGGCATGGATGAAATAGCCCCACCAGCCACGAATGAGCAGGGCGACTGCGATTGCCCAGTAGGGCAGGCCGAGCAGAACCACCGGCAGGGTGTCGATAACAGCGCTCAAGGCTTCGCCCAGCGGGTGCTTGCGGCGCACGCTGAGCCAGTTCATCGCCTCGTCGGCGTGGTGCGTGGCGTGGACCGGCCACAGCACGCGGACATGCTCGAGCCGGTGGCGCCAGTAGGCGGCGAATTCGAGCAGCACGATCGCCGTAATGACCGGGATCGCCGCGGGCAGCCCCTCCCAGAAGCTCACCAGCCCGTCCGGGCGCGGCAGCAGCGCGTGGCCGGTCAGGATCGGCACCGCGATCAGCGGCACCACGACCACCGCGTTGACCAGCAGCAGGACGAGGTTGGTGACGATCTCGGGCCGCGCGCGCTTGAGCGCCGCGAGCAGTGCACCGCGTTTGGTCACATAGGCGAGCGCACCGAACAGCACCGCAAGCGGCACGACATCCGCGACTTCGGTGCGCAGGGATTCAAGGATGCTGTCGATCACGGGCGCGGGATTACGCCGCGACCGCCCAAGAAATGGTTAAGCCCGGACGCCCGGGCTGCGGCGCGTCAGCCGAAGCCGACGTCGAGGAAGCTCGGGCGCGGGCCGTTCCATTCCCCGGCGGGCACGGGCGCGTCATCCTCGTGATAACGGCGCGGCTTGCGGTCGGAGCGGTCTTCGCGGGCTTCCTCGCGCGGTCGGCGCTCCTTGCGGGGCCGCTCCTCGCGCTCGGGGCGATCCTCGCGCGCGCGGCGGGGCTTGCGCTCCTCGCGTGTCTCGGGCTCGTCCACTTGCGCAGCCTTGGCGGCCTCGGCCTTGGCGAGCACCTCGGACAGATCGACGCGCACGTCCTCCTTGCCGAACACCTTGATCGCGCTGCCGGTCAGCTTCTCGACATTGGAGATCGCCTCCGCGTCCTCTTCCGAGACGAAAGTGAAGGCCCGGCCCTTGGCCCCGGCGCGCCCCGTGCGGCCGATCCGGTGGACGTAATCGTCCGGGTGCCATGGGGTGTCGAAATTGAAGACGTGGCTGACGCCCTTGATGTCGAGGCCGCGCGCGGCGACGTCGGAGGCGACGAGGATGTTGACCTCGCCCTTCTTGAAGCGGTCGAGCTCCTTCAGGCGCGAGGACTGGTCCATGTCGCCGTGAATCTCGCTCGAACGGAAGCCGTGGCGATTGAGGCTCTGGTTGAGCTCACGCACCGTGGTCTTGCGGTTGGCGAAGATGATCGCGGTCTCGACCAGATCGTTCTCGAGGAACCAGCGCAGCGTCTCGCGCTTCGAACGCGACTTCACCGGCACCTTGAAGGAGGTGATGTCGGCATTGGTCGAGGCCGCGCGGCTCACCTCGATCCGCTTGGGGTTGTTGAGGAACTTCTTCGCCAGCTTCTCGATCGGCGGAGGCATGGTGGCCGAGAACAGCATGGTCTGGCGGGTATCGGGAAGCTTGGAGCAGATGAACTCGATGTCGGGGATGAACCCCATGTCGAGCATCCGGTCGGCCTCGTCGATCACCAGCAGCTCGCAGCCGTTGAGCATGATCTTGCCGCGCTCGAACAGGTCCATGAGGCGGCCCGGGGTGGCGATCAGCACGTCGACGCCGTCGGACAGCGCCTTCAGCTGGTCGCCCATCTGCACCCCGCCGATCAGCAGCGCCATCTTGAGATCGTGGTTCTTGCCGTATTTCTCGAAGTTCTCGGCGACCTGGGCGGCGAGTTCGCGGGTCGGCTCGAGAATCAGCGAGCGCGGCATCAGCGCGCGGCGGCGGCCGGCGGCCATCACGTCGATCATCGGCAGCACGAAGCTCGCAGTCTTGCCCGTGCCGGTCTGGGCGATGCCGATGAGATCCTTCATCATCAGCACGGTCGGGATCGCCTGCGCCTGGATCGCGGTCGGCACGGTGTAGCCCGCGTCCTCCACGGCTTTGAGCAATTCAGGCGAAAGGCCGAGATCGGCGAAGGTCATGCGGTCTGTGGTGTCCGAGATTGGCGGGCAGGGGCGCTGCCGGGATTGCTGGCGCAGACGCGAAACCCCCCGGCGGCGTCAGGCTGCCGCGCCTTTCCCGCAAACGCGGGCAAAAGTCAAGGAAACGCGCCCCGCTTGCGCGCTCGGGTCAGCTGCGCACTGGGACCAGCTGGCGCATCGTCTCGATCTCGCAGCGTGCGCCGGTGCGCGATTGCAGCTTGTCGCGGCTGACGCACAGCTGCCCGTCCTTGTGCTTCTCGACATAGAAGCCGGCATAGAAGTCTCGGGCCCGGCACGCCTTTTCGAGGCCGACCGAGACCATCTTGCGATCGCGCAGGAACAGCACCAGGCGGTTGCCGCTGCCGGTCTGCACCCCGGCGATACCCTGAAGGCCGATGCATTTCTCCTTGCCGCGCTCCTCGAAACGCGGGGGGGACGCGCGCTGCGGCAGATCCGCGGTAAGGTTCTGGCGGGCGGCGAGAGGAGCGGGCGCGATGCGGATGACGACGCGCTGCTCGATCCGGACCTGACTTGCCGAGGACGCCCGGCGCAGCGCGAGCAGCGGGTTGATCTCGTCCCGCCCGGGGTCAGCAGCCGCGACCGGCGCCTGCGATTGCAGCGCGGAAGGATCAGCGGCGGATGCAGGCGGATCGGCCACGTCCACCGCCTCGGCCACCAGCGGCAGCATCAACGCGAACGGCGCTGCGAAGGCGAACAGGCTGTGCATGGGCGAGGAAGGCTCTCTCCTTGCGCGGTGCGGATCGATCGGCTGGCCGGGCGCCGTGGCGGCGGCCCGGGGCATGACCTAGCATCAGCGTTTGAACCATGGCTTAACTGGCAGGCGAGGGGGCAGCGAAAGGATTGGCAATTTCCTCGACCACTGTGGCATGGAGGCCACAATGAATCACCTCGCTCCCCCGCCCCGCTCCTCCCCGCCTGCCGAGGCCTTCTTGGCCGAGGCGCGCGCGCTGCTGGGCGAGCGGGGCTTCACCACTGATCCCGAGCGGATCGACGCCTGGCTGACCGACTGGCGCGGCCGCTACACCGGCCGCGCGCTGGCGCTGGCCTCGCCCGCCTCCACGCAGGAGGCCGCCGCGCTGGTGAAGCTGTGCGCCGCCCACGGCGTGCCGATCGTGCCGCAGGGCGGCAACAGCGGCATGGCGGGCGGCGCAACGCCCGACGGCACCGGCAGCGCGATCGTCCTGTCGCTGCGGCGCATGAACGCCATCCGCCGCCTTTCGGCAGAGAGCAGGCAGGCGGTGTGCGAGGCGGGCGTGATCCTCCAGACCCTGCACGAGGCGGCCGAGGCTGCGGGCCTGCGCTTCCCGCTGACGCTCGGCGGCAAGGGTTCGGCGACCATCGGCGGCCTCGTCTCCACCAACGCGGGCGGCACGCAGGTGCTGCGCCACGGGACGATGCGCGCGCAGGTGCTGGGGCTGGAGGCGGTGCTCGCCACGGGCGAGGTGCTCGATCTCATGACCCCGCTCAAGAAGGACAACCGCGGCTTCGACCTGAAGCAATTGCTGATCGGCTCGGAAGGCACGCTCGGCATCGTCACCGCCGCGACGCTGCGGCTGCTGCCCGCCGCTTCCGGCCGCGCCACCGCCTGGGTCGGGCTCGGCGGGATCGTCGAGGCCCGGACTCTGCTGCGGCAGGTCGAACGCGGCCTCGGCGATGCGCTCGAGGGCTTCGAGGTGGTGCCCGCCCATTGCCTCGAGAGCGTCCTCGCCCACGAACACGCCGCCCGCGCGCCGCTGGGCGAGCGCCATGCGTGGAATGCGCTGATCGAGTGCGTCTCGCCCGCGCAGGACAGCACCGCCTTGCGCGAGGCGCTCGAGGCTGCACTCGCCGCCGCGCTGGAAGAGGGGCTGATCGCCGACGCGGTGATCGCGGCCAGCGACAGCCAGGCCGAAGCCTTCTGGGCCTTGCGCGACGGCATCTCGGCAGCAGAGCGGGCGCTCGGCCCGGCAATGCAGCACGACATCTCGGTGCCGGTCGAGGCCATGCCCGAATTCATCCTCGCCGCCGTGCCCGAGGTCGAGGCCGCCTTCCCCGGCACCCGCGCGGTCGCCTTCGGGCACCTGGGTGACGGCAATGTCCACTTCCACGTCCTCGCGCCGGCAGGGGCCGTCCGGGGCGTGTGGGAAGAGGCGGACGGCAAGGCGGTGAGCGCGCGGGTGCATGACCTGGTGACGGCCTGGGGCGGCTCGATCAGCGCCGAACACGGCATCGGCCAGATGAAGGTCGACGAGCTCGCCCGGCTCCACGATCCGGTCGCGCTGGCGGTGATGGCGCGCGTCAAAGCAGCGCTCGATCCGGCCGGACTGCTCAATCCGGGGAAACTCCTGCGCCAACCCCGCCCCGCCTGACCGGCCCCGCTTGCGCGCGACACCGCAAGGCCCTAAGGGCGGCGCTTTCGGCGGGGGACGACTTCTTTTTCCGCTGAGGGGATCATCCACTACCGTTTCTCGGAGACTTCGTCATGGCCAGCGCGCCGCAACCGCAACTTCCGCTGTTCTACAACGACCTGATGCCGCTCAACACCCGCGACCACACGGGCTGGCGCGCCGGTTCGCTCCAGGACGCCAGCTACCTCGCCAAGACCCACGCGATCCCGCTGACCTCGGACGAATTCGTCGACGCGCAGCGCAACTTCCCGATCGTCTTCACCGCCGGTGAAAGCCCGCTGCCGATCGCGCTGTTCGGCCTCAACGAGGGCGTCAACACCTTCGTGGGTGACGACATGAAGATCACCGATCCGGTGTACCTGCCCGCCTATGCGCGCCGCTATCCCTTCATCCTCGCCAAGCTCCAGCCCGGCAGCGACGACATGTCGCTGTGCTTCGACCCCTCGGCCGGCATGCTCAGCAAGGCTGACGAGGGCATCGCCATGTTCGATGACGCCGGCCAGCCGACCGAATACACCCAGAACGTGCTCGAGTTCTGCCGCCGCTTCGAGGAAGCCGGGCAGCGCACCAAGCTGTTCATGGACGAGCTCGCCAAGCTCGACGTCCTGATGGACGGCGAGATCGCGATCACCCGCAACGACATGCCCGACAAGCCCTTCGTCTATCGCGGCTTCCGGATGGTCGACGAGAACAAGCTGCGCGAGCTTCCGGCCGCAAAGCTCGAGGAACTCGCCAAGAACGGCATGCTGATGCTGATCTACGCCCACCTGTTCTCGCTGAACCTGATGCGCGTCCTGTTCGAGCGGCAGCTCGCGCAGGGCAAGGTGCCGATGCCCGCCGACGGCACGCCCGCACCGGCGCTTAACTGATTTATCGGAGATGGGCCGGGCGACCCGCCCGGTTCACGAGCCAAGCGCGGGCGGGCGGACTTCGGTTCGCTCGCCCGTTTCGCGTCTTGCGCCCTATTCCGCCGCCTGCGGCAGTCCCTCGGCCCCGCCCAGCAGCGCCGCCTCTGCGCCCAGCTCGCGCACGAGATCGGCGAGCATCGCCGCCACCGCCGGAAGCCCCGCGCCGGGCTCGGCGAGGTGCCGGTCGAGATAGGTGCCGCGGCAGACCTCGATCTGCACCGCATGCACGCCCTCGCGCGGGGCCCCGTGGCGATCGAGCACGTAGCCGCCCGAATAGGGCCGGTTGAGCGCGACAGGAACGCCGCGCGCCTCCAGGTGGCCGAGCCCGCGCGCGACGAGGGCATTGTGGCACGAGGCGCCGAAGCGGTCGCCCAGCACCACCACCGGCGCGCGCTGCTCGCCCTCGCCCGCGCGCAGCGGCGGCATCGAGTGCAGGTCGACCAGCAGCGCCGCGCCCCAATCGGCGCAGATCCGCGCCAGCGCCCCCTCGAGCGCGGCGTGATAGGCGCGGTGGATACCGTCGATCCGGGCCGCGAGCTCCGCAGGCGCAAGCCGCCCGCGCCAGATCTCGCCCGATCCGGGAAGCCGCCGCGGGACCAGCCCGAGCCCGCTCCTCGCCCGCGCATTGCTGCGCTGGCCGGGCTCGGGAGGCGGCATGTCGGCAGGTCGGCCGCCCTCGATCATGTCCCAGTCGATATCGTCCTCGGCCCGGTTCAGATCGAGCAGCGCGCGCGGCGCATGGGCAAGAAGCAGCGCCGCCCCGGTCTCGCGCGCGATGGCCACCCCGAGCCGGTCGGCATGGCGATCCTCGAGCCGCAATTGCGCCAGCTCCGCATCGCGCATCCGCGCGGTCACCGCCGGCGGATAGGCCCTGCCCGCGTGGGGCACCGCCACCAGCACCGGCAGCCGCAGGCGCGGGGGCACGGTCAGCGTGAAAGCCGGCGCGGCCGTGAGCCCCGGCACCGTGCCGCCGCTCGTGGCAGTGCGCTGGACCGCTGGACCGGGCCGGGAGGAGCGCTCGTGGAGGGACATTGATCCCCTTGCTGACGGGTTTGCGCAGGCCTGTCAAAGCCTGATCG
Organism: Erythrobacter donghaensis; assembly: GCF_001557325.1. Taxonomy (GTDB): domain Bacteria; phylum Pseudomonadota; class Alphaproteobacteria; order Sphingomonadales; family Sphingomonadaceae; genus Erythrobacter; species Erythrobacter donghaensis_B. Next base: position 27,045 of record NZ_LSJS01000219.1, on the reverse strand, counting down.
GCCCGCCCTCGCAGCAATCCGCGCGAGGCCTCCGCATTGACGCGCAGGTCAACCGCAAGACGGACAAAGATTTCTTAAGCCGGTTCTGCTAACACAGCGCGCATGACAGCGACACGCCCCCCCCGGATCCTGCTCGCCGAAGACGAGGCCGCGATGCGCGCCTATCTCGAACGGGCGCTGACCAATGCCGGCTACGAGGTGAGCGCGGTCGATCGCGGCACCGATGCCGTGCCGCTGCTGGCGACCGGCGATTTCGACCTGCTGCTCTCGGGCATCGTCATGCCCGAAATGGACGGGATCGAGCTCGCCCAGCGCTGCGCCGAGATCTCGCCGCGCACCAAGGTGATGTTCATCACCGGCTTTGCCGCGGTGTCCTTGCGCGCAAGCCGCGAGCAGCCTGCCGCCAAGGTGCTCTCGAAGCCCTTCCACCTGCGCGATCTGGTGCTCGAGGTGGAACGTGTGTTCGAGGAAGCGGACGCGGCGCGGATGTAGGTTTTCTCCGGCGCGAATCGCTTGCACCTTCCAAAGGGCTGCGATAAAGGGCCGCTCCGCCCTCCCCCGGGAGGCGCAAAACCGATGGTGCGGGCGTATAGCTCAGTGGTAGAGCACTATGTTGACATCGTAGGGGTCGCAAGTTCAATCCTTGCTACGCCCACCATCGGCTGACAGCATCGAGGCCCGCCCCCGTCGGCGGGCTTTTTTGTGTCTGCTCGCCCCTGCAAGCGGACCCGCGTCCCATTCGCGCCGCCCATGCTTGCAAGCCCCCGCACCTCTGCTAAAGCCGCCGCGGGATCTATGGGCCTCGGACGGGCCCGCACACTTCCTGTCGATCACACCTAGCCGCGCATCAGACGGGGCAAGAAGGATAGGGCAACACGCATGAACAAGATCAAAGTCGCCAACCCGGTCGTCGAGCTCGATGGCGACGAGATGACCCGCATCATCTGGCAGTGGATCCGCGAGAGGCTGATCCTGCCCTACCTCGACATCGATCTGAAGTATTACGACCTCTCGATCGAGAACCGCGACGCGACCGACGACCAGGTCACCGTCGATAGTGCCAACGCGATCAAGCAGTACGGCGTCGGCGTGAAGTGCGCGACCATCACCCCCGATGAACAGCGCGTCGAGGAATTCGGCCTCAAGAAGATGTGGAAGAGCCCCAACGGCACGATCCGCAACATCCTTGGCGGCGTGGTGTTCCGTGAGCCGATCGTGATCGACAACGTGCCGCGCCTCGTGCCGGGCTGGACCGACCCTATCGTGGTCGGCCGCCACGCCTTCGGCGACCAGTACAAGGCGACCGACACCCTGATCCCCGGCCCCGGCAAGCTGCGGCTGGTGTGGGACGGCGAGAACGGCGAGAAGATCGACCTCGACGTGTTCGACTTCCCCAGCGCCGGCGTCGCGATGGCGATGTACAACCTCGACGATTCGATCCGCGACTTCGCCCGCGCCAGCTTCAACTACGGCTTGAACCTCGGCTGGCCGGTGTACCTTTCCACCAAGAACACGATCATGAAGGCCTATGACGGGCGCTTCAAGGACCTGTTCCAGGAGGTGTTCGACACCGAGGGCTTCGCCGAGAAGTTCAAGGAAAAGGGCATGGTCTACGAACACCGCCTGATCGACGACATGGTCGCCTCGGCGCTCAAGTGGTCGGGCAAGTTCGTCTGGGCGTGCAAGAACTACGACGGCGACGTGCAGTCGGATACCGTGGCGCAAGGGTTCGGCTCGCTGGGCCTGATGACTTCGGTGCTGCTCTCGCCCGACGGCAAGACCGTCGAGGCCGAAGCCGCGCACGGCACCGTCACCCGCCACTATCGCCAGCATCAGCAGGGCAAGGCGACCTCGACCAACCCGATCGCCTCGATCTTCGCCTGGACCCGCGGCCTCATGTACCGCGGCAAGTTCGACGGCACGCCCGAGGTGGTGAAGTTCGCCGAAACGCTCGAGCGGGTCTGCGTCAAGACGGTCGAGAAGGGCTACATGACCAAGGACCTCGCGCTGCTGATCGGCCCGGGGCAGGCTTGGCAGACCACCGAGCAGTTCTTCGAGACGATCGTCCAGAACCTCGAGCAGGAAATGGCTTCCTGGGCCTGATCCGGGGATTGATGGGAGGGCGCGCCGGTCTGATCATCGGCGCGCCCATCCTGCTGCTGGCCTCACCCCTGGTGGCGCCGCAACTGCTGGCCTTTCCCCACTACGCCGAGGCCGGGGACAGTCAGGTGTGGTCGGAGACCCCGATCGATCAGGCCGCACTCGATCGGGTCATGGCGCGGGCCGAGATGCTGGTGTCCGCCAGCCCGATCGCCCGCGAGCATGAACCGCGCCGCATCTTCCTGACCGACGGCAGCTGGCGATGGTTGTGGCTGGCGAACATCCATCGCGGGACTTTCGCACTGACGCGGTTCGCCGGGCAGAACCTCGTCGTCAACCGGGCCGATCTTGCGGCCGACCGCATCACCAGCAATCGCCGCGTCGGCGGCTCGCGCCAGCTTTCCTCCGTTCTCGCCCACGAGATCACCCATGGCGTGCTGCTGCATCACTTCGGCGCGATCGCGCTGTTCGGGCAGCCGCGCTGGAAGGTTGAAGGCTATTGCGACCACATCGCGCAGGAAAGCGCATTGACCGCCGATGACGTCGCCCGGCTGGAAGCGCGCGGTGAAAGGCACCCGGCGCTGCTCTATTTCCGCGGCCGCAAGCGGGTTGAAGCCGCGCTGGCTGCCAATGGCGGCTCGGTCGAGGCACTGTTTTCGCAGGATTGAACCCGCGCGCGACGCCAAGGGTGACAGCCCCGCCCCGCCCCGTTAAGCCTCCGGCATGGCTGGCGAACTGACCCTCTCCCCCGTCCTTTCGGACGCGCTGGTGATTCTCGGCGCCGCCGGCATCGTCATCCCGGTCTTCGCCCGCTTCCGCATCACCCCGATCATCGGCTTCATCCTGATCGGGGTGCTGGTCGGCCCCTATGGCCTCGGCTCGCTGGTCGAGCGCGTCCCGTGGCTCTACCACGTCACGATCAGCAACCCCGACGGCCTTGCGCCCTTCGCCGAGTTCGGCATCGTGCTGCTGCTGTTCGCGATCGGGCTCGAGCTTTCGTTCAACCGCCTGTGGGCGATGCGCAAGCTGGTGTTCGGGCTCGGCGCGCTCGAGGTGCTGGTCAGCGGCAGCGCGCTGGCGCTGTTCCTCGGGCTGACGGGAGCCATGAACGTCACCGCCGCGCTGGCGCTGGGCTTCGCGCTCGCCTTTTCCTCGACCGCGATCGTCCTGCCGATCTCGGGCACCCGCTCCCCGGTCGGGCGCGCGGCGCTTTCGATGCTCCTGTTCGAGGACATCATGATCGTGCCGATCATCTTCGTCCTCGGCGCGCTCGCCCCCAATGCCGCCGAGGCGGGCTGGGCGGGCATGGCCGAGACCCTGTGGCAGGGCGGCCTCGTGATCGCCGTGCTGCTGGTGGCGGGCCGCTATGTCCTGCCGCGCCTGTTCGCGCAGGCCGCGCGCACCAAGAGCCCCGAGCTGTTCCTCTCCGCCTCGCTGCTGGTCGTCATCGGCGCGAGTCTCGCCACCGCGCTGGTCGGCCTGTCGCCGATCGTCGGCGCGCTGATCGCCGGACTGCTGATCGCCGAGACCGAATACCACACCGAGGTCGAGCAAATCATGGAGCCCTTCAAGGGCCTGGCGCTCGGCGTGTTCCTGATCACCGTCGGCATGAGCATCAACCTCGTCGAGATCGCGGGCCAGATCGGCGCGCTTGCGCTGGCGGTGACGGGGGTGGTGGTGTTCAAGGCGCTGGTGACCGGGGTGCTGCTGCGCCTGATGGGCGCGCGGCGTTCGACCGCGGCGGAGACCGGCCTCCTCATGGCCTCGCCGTCCGAGACCACGCTGATCGTGCTGACTGCAGCAACCAGCGCCGCCGTGCTCGACGCCGAGACCGCGCGCTTCTGGCAGACGGTCACCGCGATCGGCCTCACCATCACGCCGCTGCTCGCCAAGCTCGGCGCGGTGATCGCGCGCGGCGTCGACAGCGCCCCGCCGATCCCGCCCGAGGACGATACCGACAGCGCGCGCACCATCATCGTAGGCGGGGGCCGCGTCGGACGTCTGGTCGCCGACATGATGCGCACCCACGCCAAGCCCTATGTGATGATCGACAGCAACCCCGACCTGATCGACGCCGCCAAGCGCGACGGCTACCGCGCGACCTTCGGCGATGCCGCGCGCGGCGACACGCTCGCGCGGCTCGGGGTCGAGAGCGCGCCCGCGGTGGTGCTGACGATGGACGAGCCGGTGCTCGCCCAGCGCCTCGTCGCCAAACTGCGCCAGACCTATCCCGATCTGCTGATCGTCGCCCGTGCGCGCGACCCCGATCACGCGGCCGCCATGTACCGCGCCGGTGCGAGCCACGCCGTGCCCGAGACGCTGGAAGCCTCGCTGCAACTGTCCGAGGCGGTGCTGGTCGACATCGGCGTCGCGATGGGCCCGGTGATCGCCTCGATCCACGCCAAGCGCGACGAGTTCCGCGAACAGCTCGAACGCGACGGGGGGCTCAGCGAAAAGCCGAAGCTGCGCACCAGCGCCACGGGCGGGGAAACAATCGCGGGACTAAGGCGGTAGTTCGATGGGCAAGGAGATTGTCCGATGTCCAAACCCGCCAAGCCCGACAACCCCGCCGACCGCAAGCCCGAGACGCTGACCGACGAGAAGCACGGCACCATCAAGGACAAGCAGCTCGAAGGCAACCGCCGCTCCGATACCGACCTTGCGCGCGGCTCGGAACCGGCGACCCGCGGCAGTTCGCGCGAGAGGTAATCTCCTAGCCTTCGCCTCCCGCGGCGGGCGTGACGCTGCGCTCCAGGGTCTTGAACCGGGTGCCGTCGGCTTGCCGGACGGTGATCGTGACATTGCCGCCCTTGCTGACGTGGCGGTCCTCGACCGTCCCCGCTTTGCCCTTGTGGGTGCCGGCGATCACGACACAATGGTCACCGTTCTTCATGGCCACTCTCCTCCCCGCGCGCCACCGCCAGACTGAAAGGCGCCTCGAGCGGCTTGATCCGCCATGCCTCTCCGGCGGTGACATCCTCACCGTCGTAGTGCAGGCGGACCTTCCACCCCTTCCCCGCCGGCGTGACGTGGTATTGAACGACGCGATCCTCCGCGGTCAGCGTGCCGCTATCGTCGTAAGCCTCGAGCGTCTCGACATGCGAGAAGGTGAAGCCGTCCTCGGTACGGGCGACTTCGGCGGTGTAGGCGGTGTTGCACCAGCCTTCGCACAAGGTGAATTCGGCCATCGGCTTGCCGGTTTCGGGGGCGGTGAAGAAGCGCACCTCGAACCCGCCGAGGTCGCCGGTCTCGCCCGACATCTCGACATTGCCATAGAGGCCCTGGGGAAAGGGGCGCTCGCCGCTCCTCGCTTGCGTCGCCGCGCCGCCCGCCATCAGGGCCGCTGCGGAAAGCGCAAGGCCGAGGCGCGCGGGGCGCGTCACCCCGCGATCACCGCCCTGACCGCCGCCAGCGCTTCTGCCGCCTTGCTGCCGTCCGGCCCGCCGCCCTGGGCCATGTCGGGCCGCCCGCCGCCGCCTTTGCCGCCCAATGCCTCTACCCCTGCGCGCACCAGATCGACCGCGCTGAAGCGCGCCGTAAGGTCATCGGTGACAGCCGCAGCGATGCTCGCCTTGCCGTCATTGACCGCGATCACCGCCGCCACGCCGCTGCCCATGCGCTGCTTGGCCGCATCGAGCAGCGGGCGCAGCTCCTTAGGATCGAGCCCGTCAAGCACCTGCCCGCTGAAGGTGACGCCCGCGACGGTCTCGTCGGCTGAGGCCGCGCTGCCGCTTCCGCCCACACCGAGCGCCAGCGCCTTCTTCGCCTCGGCCAGCTCCTTCTCGAGCCGCTTGCGCTCGTCAAGCAGCGCGGCGAGGCGCGCAGGCACTTCCTCGGGGGTGGCGCGGATCACGCTCGCGGCCGACTTCAGCGCTTCCTCGCGTGCGACCAGCCACTGGCGCGCGCCCTCGCCGGTCATCGCCTCGATCCGGCGCACGCCCGAAGAGACAGCGCTCTCCGAGACGATCCGGAAGATGCCGATGTCGCCGGTCGCGCGCACATGGGTGCCGCCGCACAGCTCGACCGAATAGTTGCGCCCTTCCTTGCCGGCCCGGCCCATCGCGAGCACGCGGACCTCGTCGCCGTATTTCTCGCCGAACAGCGCGAGTGCGCCTGCAGCGACCGCGTCGTCGGGGGTCATGAGGCGGGTCGAGACCTGCTCGTTGGCGCGGATCTCCGCGTTCACCTCGGCCTCGATCGCGGCGATGTCCTCGGGGGTGAGCGCGGTCGGATGCGAGAAGTCGAACCTGAGGCGATCCTCGGCGACGAGCGAACCCTTCTGCGTCACGTGCCCGCCCAGGCGGCCGCGCAGCGCGGCGTGGACGAGGTGCGTTGCCGAATGGTTCGCGCGGATCCGGTCGCGTCGCTCGGCATCGACCTTCAATTCGACCGTGTCGCCGACGCTGACCATGCCCTCCTCGATCCGCACCTGATGCGCGTGGAGGCGGCCCAGAGGCTTCGAGGTGTCGGTCACATGAGCGCGCAGGCCGCCGGGGCTGGCGATGGTGCCCGCGTCCCCCGTCTGGCCGCCGCTCTCGCCATAAAAGGGCGTCTGGTTGGTGAGAATCACCACCTCGTCCCCCGCCGCGGCGCTGGCGACTTCGGTGCCGCCCTTGACGATTCCGACCACCTTGCCCTCGCCGCTGGTCGAGGCATAGCCGGTGAACTCGGTCGCGCCCTCGCGTTCGGCGATGTCGAACCACACCTCGCCCGAGGCCGCTTCGCCTGAACCCTTCCACGCGGCGCGCGCGGCGGCCTTCTGGCGGGCCATCGCGGCATCGAAGCCCTCGCGGTCGACCCCGATGCCGCGGGCGCGCAGGGCGTCCTCGGTGAGATCATAGGGAAAGCCGTAGGTGTCGTAGAGGCGGAAGGCGACTTCGCCGTCGAGCTCGCCGCCGGTCGCGAGGTCAACGGTGGCCTCGTCGAGCAGCTTCAAGCCCTTGTCGAGCGTGCGGCGGAACTGGGTCTCCTCGCGCTCGAGCACTTCGGAAATCAGCGCCTGGCCGCGAACGAGTTCGGGATAGGCCTGTCCCATCTCGGTGACCAGCGCGGGGACGAGGCGGTGCATCAGCGGTTCGCTCGCGCCGAGCAGGTGCGCATGGCGCATGGCGCGGCGCATGATGCGGCGCAGAACGTAGCCGCGGCCCTCGTTCGAGGGGAGCACGCCATCGGCCATGAGGAAACTGGTCGAGCGCAGGTGATCGGCGATGACGCGGTGCGAAGCGGCATGGTCGCCCGCGGCGGCGACACCGGTGAGCGCTTCGGAGGCCGCGATCAGCGCCTTGAAGGTGTCGGTGTCGTAGTTGTCGTGGACACCCTGAAGCACGGCCGCGACACGCTCGATCCCCATGCCGGTGTCGATCGAGGGCTTGGGCAGGTCGATCCGCGCGCCACCCGCCTGCTGCTCGTATTGCATGAAGACGAGGTTCCAGATCTCGACGAAGCGGTCGCCGTCCTCATCGGGGGAGCCGGGGGGGCCGCCGAAGATGTGGTCGCCGTGGTCGTAGAAGATTTCCGAGCACGGGCCGCAGGGGCCGGTGTCGCCCATCGACCAGAAATTGTCCGAGGTCGGAATGCGGATGATGCGGTCCTCGGGGAGGCCTGCGATCTTCTTCCACAGGTCGAAGGCTTCGTCGTCCGTGTGGTAGACCGTGACGGTGAGCCTGTCCTTGGGCAGGCCCCATTCCTTGGTCAGGAGCGTCCAGGCGTGTGTGATCGCCTGCTCCTTGAAATAGTCGCCGAAGGAGAAATTCCCCAGCATTTCGAAGAAGGTATGGTGGCGCGCGGTATAGCCGACATTGTCGAGGTCATTGTGCTTGCCGCCGGCGCGCACGCATTTCTGCGAGGATGCCGCGCGCGGAGACGGCGGAGTCTCGAGCCCGGTGAAGACGTTCTTGAACGGCACCATCCCGGCATTGACGAACATCAGCGTGGGATCGTTGTAGGGCACAAGCGGCGCGCTCGGGGTCGCGGCGTGGCCGTTCCTACCGAAATAGTCGAGGAAAGAGCGGCGGATTTCGTTGGTCGACGTCATGCTGGTGCAGTTAGGCAATGCGCGAGCCGAACGCAATGGAGCGCGAAACACGGCGGATCGAGAGACTTTTCGGGCGACACGGGAGAGCAACACTCTCGCCAAAAGAAGGCCATTGCATGGCTACTACCGGGCCATAACATGGCAAGCGGAGGGCAGCGGAAACGGGCGGCGAAAGCCATTCTCCACAAACGCGAAAGGCCGGTGCGTGCCTGGGGAGAGCACACACCGGCGTTCCGCTTGTCCGGGCACCGATTGGGGACAGCCGGGCCGGAGCGGGACACTCCGGCGCCAGCAGGCGCCCGCTTGGGGTCAGTCCTCCGAGTCCGCGTCCGGGCCCGTCATCATTTCCCCGGCGACCTGATCGGTGCGGCTGCGGATCGCAGCTTCGAGCCGGTCGCAAACTTCAGGATTGTCCTTGAGGTAGGTCTTGGCGTTCTCGCGCCCCTGACCGATGCGGATGCTGTCATAGGAGAACCAGCTCCCCGACTTCTCCACCAGGCCCGCCTTCACGCCCAGATCGAGGATCTCGCCGATCTTGGAGATGCCCTCGCCGTACATGATGTCGAATTCGACCTGCTTGAAGGGCGGCGCGACCTTGTTCTTGACCACCTTCACCCGCGTGGTGTTGCCGGTGATCTCGTCACGCTCCTTGATCTGGCCGGTGCGGCGGATGTCGAGCCGGACCGAAGCGTAGAACTTGAGCGCATTGCCGCCGGTGGTGGTTTCCGGGTTGCCGTACATCACCCCGATCTTCATGCGCAGCTGGTTGATGAAGATAACCATGCAGCGCGAGCGGCTGATCGAGCCGGTGAGCTTGCGCAGCGACTGCGACATGAGGCGCGCCTGAAGGCCGACGTGGCTGTCGCCCATCTCGCCCTCGATTTCCGCGCGCGGCACCAGCGCCGCGACCGAATCGACCACCAGCACGTCGATCGCGTTCGAGCGCACCAGCGTGTCGGTGATCTCGAGCGCCTGTTCGCCGGTGTCGGGCTGCGAGACGATCAGCTCGTCGATGTCGACGCCGAGCTTTCTGGCATAGACCGGATCGAGCGCGTGTTCGGCATCGACGAAGGCCGCGGTGCCCCCCGCTTTCTGGGCTTCGGCAATGACATGCAGCGCCAGCGTGGTCTTGCCCGAGCTTTCCGGGCCATAGACTTCGATCACGCGGCCGCGCGGCAACCCGCCGATGCCGAGCGCGATGTCGAGCCCGAGCGACCCGGTCGAGATCGCTTCGACCTGCATCGTCTCCTTCGAGCCCAGCTTCATCGCCGAACCCTTGCCGAAAGCACGGTCGATCTGTGCAAGCGCTGCTTCCAGAGCCTTTTGACGGTCCACGGCCTTCTTGTCCTCTTCCACCAATTTCAATTGGGTAGCCATCGCACGCGCTCCTTCGCTTGCCTAGGGGCCTTGCGGAGTTTTCCGCCGCCCTTGGGAGCCCATGTATCGCATTTGTTCTCATGGAACAAGTAGGGAACGGGAAAATTTTTCGAGGCCGCGCGGGGCCCCTTCCCTACTCGCTCGCCCTACTCGCTAACCTTGTCGCGCAGGCGCCAGTCGAAGGTCTTCTCGCTGTTGGCCGGAAGCGTCACCTCGACCGTCTGATAGCCGTTCTTGAGAACCGGCTTCATGCCGGGGAAGCGGATGTCGTAGCCCCCTGCCCAGCCCAGTTGCAGCCGCACGCTGACCGGATGCGGGTTGGCGTTGGTCAGCACGCTGCGCATCGCGGTCCACTTGCGGCCCTCCGCCCTGCCCGTCCGGCTCACTGCGGCGCAGCGGGCGAAAACCTGGCGGCTTTCGGGCAGGTCGAGCTCGATATCCTGCCCGCGCGCATAATCGCGCAAGCTCGTGGTCGCCCCCAGCCGCTCCCCACCCGCGGTCGGCTCGTAGAGCGTCAAGGGCCCCTGCGGCAGTGCGATGCCGAGGCCCTGCTTCTCCTCGTTCTTCGTCACCAGCAGCACGCTGGCCGGTTCGGGATCGCCGCCCGCCCCGATCCAGCCGTCGGGGTTGCAGCCGACCTGATAGAGCAGGCGCGCCTTGACCGCATCCTTGTTGAGGAAGGCGACCTGCTTCAGCCCCTTGGCCGCCACGTCGACGCGCCCCGGCACGCGGAACAGCTTGAGGTCGCCGAGGTCCTCCTCCTCGGCGGTGATGACCGTCACGGCGAGCGGCACGTCCTGCAGGTCCGCGCGCAGCCGCGAACCCGTCACCACGATCGCCCCGGCCTCCATCGCCGCCATCGGTGGCGGCGGCGGGGCCGGCGGCGGAGGCGGCGGCGGCGGCAAGGGGCCGGCGGAGGTGCTGCCGATCGGCCAGCACGTCAGATAGAGCCCCTCGGCCACCGGCGGATCGGCGAGCTCCTCGTAATCGCTCTCGACATTGAGCTCGCCGGCGATGATCTGCAGCTTGGCATTGGCGAAGCTCTGGCCATTATCGTTGACCAGCGTCAGCCAGCTCAGCAGCCCCATCTCGAACCGGTCGCCCGAGGGCTTTTCGCTCATGCGCCCGACATAGTCGGCCTGCCAGTCGAAGCCCCAGGCGAGGTAGGTGAGGGTCACGTCATAGGTGCCCCCCTCGGCCGAGCGCGTATCGACCGAGAACACCGGCTGGGCCGAGAGTCCTGCCGGGATGCGGTCGTAGGTCAGCGTTTCGGGGAGGCCCGAACACTGCACCGCCTCGAAGCCCTGCCCGGTCTGGAGCACGAGGCCCCCGTCGGCGCGGGTGCGCACCACGGCGCTTTCGCTGACCTGCTGGCCGGTCGCGGGGTTCATCCGCGTGATCGTCACCCTATTGCCGAGCGTGCCGTCGACCAGCGCAGCGGGCGAGAGCAGCTGCGCGTTGCGGTTCTTCTCGATCGTGCCGCCGGGCAGGCCCGTGACGATCGCCGAGACGCCGATCATGCCCTCGGCCACGCCCTCGAAGCGGATCGTCGACTCGCCCGCGGGCAGCGTCACGCGGCGGGTCTCGGAGATCATCGCGAGGCCGCTCGGGTATTCGCGGTCGATCTCCTCTTCGGGGTCGCGATCGGGATCGCGGTAGATGGTCACCGCGAGGTCGACCGGGGGCGAGGCGTCGACCACCTCGCGCGCGGCAAGGGGGGCGGCGAGAACGGCGAACATGGTCGCGGCAAGAACTGCCCTGAAACTCCCCTCCCTCAAGGGAGGGGTTCGGGGTGGGTGTACGGCGGTTGTCGCGGGCGTGGAGCCCCCACCCCCGGCCCCTCCCCGTGGGGAGGGGAGACTTGGAACAGCGCGCGCCATGCCCGCGCCTCAGTAGCGGGTTTCGTAGGTCACGCGGATCACCCGCTCGCCCTCGGCAGGGACGGGGACGGTGTAGCGCCGCCGGTCGGCGTTCAATTGCACGCCCGGGAGATCCTCGGCGGTGACGCGGAAATCGTCCGACCACCAGTTGTTGCCGAGCCCGGACTGGGTCAGCTGTACTTCGATGGGCTCGCGCTTGGCGTTGGTGAGGGTGTAGCGCATCACGGTGCGGTAAAAGGTCTTGGGCCGCTCGAGCGTGCCTTCCTCGACCACCTGCCCGTCCCTGACCACCCGCCAGCGGGCGCTCTTTTCCCATTCGGCGGCGGTGATGGTCTCGCGGCTTTCGACTTCGGCCTTGACGGTGATGTCGAACGCCTCGCCGGTCACCAGCGAGAGGTCGCTGCCCATCGGGGTGTGGCCGATGCTCTTCTCGCCGATGAATTGCGGGGTGCCCTCGCGGTCGCGCTGGTAGAAGCGCACCGTGCCCGCGGGCAGCGCATCGCCGAGGCCCTGTGCCTTCGAGGTCGAGAAGGCGATGCGGCTTTCGACATTGACGGGCTGCTCGTCGTTCTGGCGGAAGTAGATGTCGCGCGAGTAGATCTTCTTGGCCGGAACCGCCTGCACGTCGAGGAAGCTCACCTGCTTGGTCTGGGCATTGGCGATCGTGGTGCGCCCGCTGATCGGGTAGAGGTAGAAATCGCCCAGCCGCTCGCGCGCGGCCGCCTCGGTGCCGGCGCGCACCAGGCCGCGATCGCGATAACGCCCGCCGCTCCCGCCGCCGTTCGGATCGCCCGCGACCAGCACGGTGTCGGCATTGTGGAAGGTGGTGCCGGTGTTGTTGGTGAGCGTCACCCAGCCCTGCATGTCGATCGTGCCCGCGGCCTCGTTGTAGAGCGCGACATAGTCGGCGTTCCAGCCGAGCCCGCCCGTCAGGTAGCGCAGCTGCACGGGACGCGTACCGGCGCGGGTCGAATCGAGATTGACCGAGAGCGTCGGCCGCGCGCGCAGGCCCGGGGGCACGCGGTCGAAGATCACGCGCACCGGCAGGCCATCGTCGCGCAGCACCTCGATCCGGTCGCCGATCTGGATCACCGTCCCGCCCGCGACCGAGAGCACCTTGGCGCGCTCGCGCGTTTCGGCGCCGGTCGCGGGGTTGGTGCGCAGCAGCGTGACGGTCTGGCCGATCGCCTTTTCCATCAGCTTGGAGGGGGTGAGCAGATCGTAGTCGAAATTCTGCTCGATGATCGTGGTGTTCGCTGCGGCGAAGCTCAGCGTCTGGGGGCGGATCTGGGCCGAGACGTCGGGAAACTCGACCCGGCTGCGCCCTTGCGCGATGGGGAGCTGGCGCACGTCCTGCACCAGCGCGAGGTTGGAATTGTAGATGGTGATCGCGACATCGCCCTGAGCGGTTTGCGGGGCGGATTGGGCGGAAGCTGGCGTTTCGCCCGCATCCTGCGCCGCAGCGCCCGCCGCCAGAACCGCCGCACCGATGGTGCACGCGCCGAAAATCGCCCGGTTGATCATGCCAGTCCCCTCCATTCGTCGTTGGCGAGGATGAACGATTCTGCGGCTTTATCCAAGGTGAACGATGCGCGCGGCGGTGAAGAAATGCGCTGCCTGCGCGGCGCTCAGCCTCCTGCCTCGGCCCGCGCCTCGCGCAGCACCGCGCCGACCTTGTCGCCGATCGCGGCGACGCTGAAGGGCTTGGCGATGAAGTGCATGTCGGGGATGTCGATGTCGCGGCGCAGCTGCTCCTCGGCATAGCCCGACATGAACAGGACCGGGATTTTCGGCAGCTTCGCGCGGATCGCGCGGACCATGGCGGGGCCGTCCATCCCGGGCATCACCACGTCGGAGACCACCAGGTCGAACTGCGTCGTTCCCTCGAGGATCGCCGCCAGTCCCTCCTCGCCATTGGCGCAAGGGGTGACTTCGTAACCCGCGCGGGTCAGCGCGCGCTCGGCGACGGTGCGGACCATGTCCTCGTCCTCGACCAGCAGCACCTTGCCCCCCGCCGACCAGTCGGACGAGGCGATCTCCTGCACCGGGCGCCGCTTGGGCACCTCGCCGCGGTGGACGGGGAAATAGACCGTGAAGCGCGCGCCGACCGGGTGCCCGCTCTTGTCGGTGATGTTGTCGGCGAAGATGAACCCGCCCGATTGCTTGACGATCCCGTAGGCGGTCGAGAGGCCGAGGCCGGTGCCCTTGCCCTGTTCCTTGGTGGTGAAGAACGGCTCGAACAGCTTGGGCAGCACGTGCGGCGGTATGCCCCCGCCGGTGTCCTGGACGATGAGCACCGTGTAATCGGCGGCCGGCAGCACCTCGGAACCCAGCTGCATCACCTGCTTGGCCTGCAGGCTGCGGGTGAAAAGCGAGATCCGCCCCACGCCCTGCCCGCGCGACTGGATCGCGTCCCTCGCGTTGACCGCAAGGTTCATGATCACCTGCTCGAGCTGCTGCGGATCGGCGCGCACCGGGCCGAGGTTGCGATCGTGCTGGACGTAGTAGGTGATCTTCTCGCCCAGCAGCCGCTTGATCAGCGGGCTCACCTCGCTCACCACGTCGGGCAGCTGGATGATCTCGGGCCGCAGCGTCTGCTGGCGCGAGAAGGCGAGCAACTGGCGGGTCAACGAGGCAGCGCGGTTGGAATTGGCGCGGATCTGCTGGATGTCGTCATAGTCGCTGTCGCCGGGGATGTGGCGCAGCAGCATCAGGTCGCAGGTGCCGATGATCGCGGTGAGCACGTTGTTGAAATCATGCGCGACACCGCCCGCCAGCTGCCCGACCGCCTGCATCTTGGTCGCCTGCGCGACCTGACGCCGGAGCTGGTTTTCCTGAGAGGTGTCGGCAAGGCTGAGCAGCACCGCCGCCTCGCCCAGCCCGCGCACCCCGGCCAGCCCGAGCGACACCGGCTCCTCGGGCGCGTTGGTCAGCCGCACCGCGACATCGCCGCTGGTCGCTGGCCCGCGCCCGTGGCGGCGGACGGCGTCGGACAGGGGGGCCTTGTCCTCGCGCGTGACGAGATCGGTCGGGAAGGCAGGCAACCCCCGCCCCTCGCGGCCGACCGAGCGCAGGAAGGCCTCGTTGGCGAACAGGAAGCGCCCGTCGCGATCGGTCATCGCAAGGCCGAGCGGCAGCTGCGCGAGCAGCGCATCGAGCTGCGCGACGCCGGCCTGCGAGGCCCCGTCCCAGCCGCTGCCGATGCCGACGCCCGAATCGATCAGCAGCATCAGCGAGGTCGCCTCGTCGGGCCCGGCCGGCGTGACCCGGTCCTCGGGATTGACCAGCGGCACGTCGACCAGCGTCTGCGGGGTGCCGCCGCGCCCCTCGCGGGCGAAGAAGATGCGGTCGCGCTCGTCCGAGCGCAGAAAGCTGACGAAGTCCTGCCCGACGAGGCTCGCGCGCTCGTCGCCCGCGGCGCGTTCGGCGAAGCCCGCGCTGACTGCGCGGATCACACCGTCGGCGGTGGTGATCGCGCTCTCGATCCCGGCGCGGCTGAGCATCCTGCCGAAGGGCCCGGCAAGGTCGAGCGCCTGCAGGCTCTCCCCGCCCGGGCGCGCGATCGGCTTCAGGCGCCAGATCAGGTGGTCATCGCCGCGTCCGGCGCGGGTGGCGGCGATCTGCCAGCGGGTCTCGTCAGAGGCCTCGACCTCGTCGAGCTGCGCGGTGCCGTCACGCCAGGCACTGCGAGCGAGCAGCGTCACCGCCTCGAGCCCCTCGCGCCCCATCGGCAGCGCGGGCGGGGCGGCGTTGGCGCCGAAGCTGTCGAGGAAGAACAGGTTGGCGCAGACCATCCGGTTGGCGCGGTCGGTGATCGCGATCGCCTCGCCGGCGCGCTCGATCGCGGCGACGGTCACGCTCCAGTCGGGCGCGGCGGGGCTGCCCGCCTCGGCAGGGCTGCGCACCCGGTCGAGCAGCACCACGCCGCCCAGCAGCACCCCGGCGGCGAGCACGAAGGCGAGCGCGACGATCCCGCTGCCGGTGGCGAACCACAGCACCAGCGCGCTCGCGATCACCCCGCCGCCGAGCCCGGCCAGAAGGCTGGCGGGCGGCAGGCTGCGCGCCGCGCCCGGATCGTCGGCATGCGCGAGGTGGCCGGGTTCTTTGCCGATGCGGCGGGACACGAGAGGCGGGCTCCTTGAGCTGGCGGGCAGACGCGCAGGCGCGGCGGAAATGCGCTTCCTACCGCGCCCCGAGCCGCTGGTCGAGCCGCGCTTCCATCGCCTTCAACCGTCTGGCGCGCTTGCGGGACACCACGGCGCGCCACACCCAGCCCGACAGCACCCAGCCGACCGCGGGGGTGACGATCGAGAGCACGAGATAGCCGAGAATCGTCGCAGCGCCGACCTCGTAGGCCATCGTCAGCCAGGCCCAGGCGTCGCTCTCGACCTGCGACGCGGCGAGGCCGGCCCCGGCAGCATCGAAGCGCAGGAAGAACTCGCCGATGCGGTTGGCGATCACCAGCCAGAAGGGCAGCGTGAACGGGTTGGTGACGAAGGTCACCAGCGCCGCCAGCGGCACGTTGGCGCGGGTCGGCAGGGCGAGGAAGGCGGACAGGAAGATCTGCCCGATGGGGATGATGAAGGCCGCGAACAGCCCGAGCGCAACCCCGCGCGGCACGGAGCGGCGGGTGAAGCGCCACAGCTCGGGCGACAGGAAACGGTGCGCGATCGGGGCGAGATACTTGTTCTGCGCCATCTCCTCGCGCGTGGGCGTGTTGCGGCGGATCACGTCCATCGCCCAGGTCTTCGAGCGCCAGCCGAGGCCGGGCTTGGGCACAGGCGGCGGCATGCTCATGCGATGTCGCCTTGGGCTGCGGGAAGGATCGCGGGGGATGGCATCTTGCTCATATGGGTAGCACGGGCCGGGTGACCAGTGGGTGAACTGCGGACCTTGGTGGAAACTCCTAGCCGCGCTCACGCATGAGGCGGGCCTTGTCGCGCTTCCAGTCGCGCTCCTTGATGCTCGCGCGCTTGTCGTGGGTCTGCTTGCCCTTGGCGAGCGCGAGCTCGACCTTCGCACGGCCGGTGCGGTTGAAGTAGATCGACAGCGGCACCAGCGTCATGCCCTTGCGCTCGACCGCGCCGAACAGCTTGTCGATCTCGCGCTCGTGGAGCAGCAGTTTCCTCGGGCGGCGCGGTTCGTGGTTGAGGCGGTTGCCGTGCGAATATTCGGGGATGTTGGCGTTGACCAGCCACACCTGCGCATCGCGCACCTCGGCATAGGATTCCGCGATCGACGCCTCGCCCGCGCGCAGCGCCTTCACCTCGGTGCCCGACAGCGCGAGCCCGGCCTCGTAGACATCCTCGACATGGTAGTCGAAGCGCGCGCGGCGGTTCTCGGCGACAATCTTCACTTTGTCGAAGGTGACGGGTTTGGGACGGGCCATAAGGCCGGGCGATGTAGGCGTGCGTCGCTCAAAAAGCGAGGGGCTTTGCGCTTGGGCGTCTTGTGGCTACCGTGGCACGGGGCAACAGGGGGAACCGCGGGCCATGACCACGCCGCAGCCATTCATCATCGCCGGCACAAGCATCGCGCCCGGAGCGCAGGCCGATGTCGCCTTCCCGATCACCACCATGGCGACGGGCACCACCTCCAGCCTCGCGGTGCGGGTGATCCACGGGGCAAGGCCCGGCCCGGCAGTGTTCGTGAGCGCGGCGATCCACGGCGACGAGATCATCGGCACCGCGATCATCCAGCGCCTCGCGCAAGCGCTCGAGGCCGGGGCGCTGGCGGGCACGGTGCTGCTGGTGCCGGTCGCCAACATCTTCGGCTTCATCAGCCATTCGCGCTACCTGCCCGACCGGCGCGACCTCAACCGGAGCTTTCCGGGGAGCGCGGGGGGATCGCTCGCGGGGCAGCTCGCGCACATCTTCTACCGCGAGGTGGTGGCGCGCTGCCAGCTGGGGATCGACATCCACTCGGCCGCGATCCACCGCTACAACCTCCCTCAGATCCGCATCATGGCGGGCAACCGCAAGCTGGTGGAGCTCGCCATGGCCTTCGGCGCGCCGGTGATCATCGAGAGCCCCCTGCGCGACGGCTCGCTGCGCGACCTTGCCCAGAAGCACGGGGTCGAGATGCTGCTGATGGAGGCGGGCGAGGCGCTGCGCTTCGACCGGCTGTCGATCGAGACCGGGGTCGAGGGCGTTACCCGCGTGCTCGCGCATCTCGGCATGATCGAGGCCGACGACGGATTGAGCGCGGTCGGCATCCCGGCGCGCGCCAACCGCACCACCTGGGTGCGCAGCCCCCGCGGCGGGGTGATGCAGGCGACCTGCACCTCGGGCGATCCGGTGAGGAAGGGCGATGTCCTCGCCATGGTCGCCGGGCTGTTCGGCGAGGAGGCCGAGGCACTGGTCAGCCCGGTCGACGGCATCATCATCGGCCATGCCACGCTGCCGGTGGTGCATCAGGGCGACGCGCTGTTCCACATCGCCGCGATCGACCACCCCGAACGCGTCGGCGCGCGGATCGACTCGATCACCGAGGCGATTCTGGCGAGCGAGCCGCAAGGCAGCGCGCAGGGGATGCTGGACGAGGACGAGGTGGTTTAGGCGGGGAGCACCCCCGCCAGCACCAGCGCCTCGTCGACCGCCTTCTTCGCCTCGTCCGAGCACTCGACCAGCGGCAGGCGCACCTCGGGCTCGATCCAGTCGTGAACGCGGGCGAGCGCATATTTCACCGGCGCGGGGGAAGCGTCGGAGAACATCGCGTAGTGGAGCGGGAAGAGGCGATCATTGAGCTGCCGCGCCTTCTTCAGCTCGTTGGCGGCGATCGCCTCGTGGAACTCGGCGCACAGCCTGGGCGCGACGTTCGCCGTCACCGAGATGCACCCGCGCCCGCCTGCGGCCGCGTGCGGCAGCCACAGCTCGTCATTGCCCGAAAGCTGGCAGAACTCGCGCCCGATCCCCATGCGGTGATCGGCGACGCGCGACAGGTCTCCGGAGGCGTCCTTGATGGCGATGATCTTCTCGGGATACTTGCGCACCAGCTCGACCACGGTGTCGTCGAGAATGTCGGTCACGGTGCGCGCGGGCACGTTGTAGAGCACGATCGGCAGGTCGCAGTTTTCCGCGAGGTAGCTGAAATGCGCGATCAGCCCCCGCTGGCTCGGACGGTTGTAGTACGGCGCCACACACAGCCCCGCCGCCGCCCCCGCCTTCTTGGCGAAGGTCATGTGCAACTGGGCGTTGCGCGTGTCGTTCGACCCGCAGCCCGCGATCACCGGCACGCGGCCCGCGGCCTGCTCGATGCACACCTCGATCACCCGATGATGCTCGGCATTCGAGAGCGTCGAGGCCTCGCCGGTCGTGCCGCACGGGACGAGCGCGGCGCTGCCGTTCTCGATCTGCCAGTCGACCAGGCGGCGGAAGGCAACCTCGTCGAACGCCCCGCCGCGAAAAGGAGTCACAAGAGCGGGTATCGATCCGCTGAACATTGCTATTGTCCTGTCTTAAACTCTAGATACGGGAATACGGGAACCTCTCTCCCCGTTATCCCTCACGTTCACCGCCTGATAAGGAGCCGGTAGGCACTATGTCCAGCATGGTCCGCATGTTCTTGAATTCCCGCCGGATATATGCTGCGATTCTCGTCACCTCGGCGCTTGCGGGAGGGGCGTTGCCCGCGGCAGCACAGGAGTGGGGCGGCGGGCAGGATCTGGTCGCCCGCCAGCCGGGCGCGGTCGACGCCGCGATCGCGCGCTGGGAGACGTTGCAGGCAAGCCGCACCCACGGCTTTGCCGACTATGCCGGCTTCGTGCTCGCCTGGCCGAGCTTTCCCAGAACCGACATCCTGCGCCTGCGCGCCGAGGCCGCGCTCGAGAACGAGGCGCCCTCGCAGGCCGAGGTGCTGCGCTTCTTCGACGCCCATCCCCCGCTCACCAACCCCGCCCGCGCGCGCTATGCGCTGGCGCTCGCTGCGATGCAGCGCCCCGAGGCGCTCGCCGAGGCGCGCAAGGCCTGGCGCGGCGGGCAGATGGCCGATCCGGTCGAGCTCTACCTGTCGGGGCTCTACGGCGCGCAATTGACGCCCGAGGATCACGCGGTACGCGTCGATGCGCTGCTGTGGCAGGGCAAGGCCGATGCCGCCTCGCGCATGGTGGTGAACCTGCCTGAGGAGGAGCGCGCCACGGCGCTGGCGCGGATCGCGCTGCTGCGCGGCGCGCGGCCCGAAGCGGCGGGGCTCGCGGTTCCTGCTGGAGCCGAAGCCGATCCGGGCTATGTCTTCAATCTCGTCAAGTTCCTGCGTTCGAGCGGGCAGAACTACGAGGCCGCGCGGGTCTTCACCACTCGCCCGGCCTTCGTGCGCCCGGCGCTCGACCCCGAGGCCTTCGTCGGCCAGCTGCTGGGGCTTGCCAATGATGTCGGCCCGTCCGAGGCGGCGCGGATCGCCAGCCGTAGCGCCGATCTCTTCGCGCCCGACGCCGACCTGTCGCAAACCAGCTTCACCTTGCGCGACCGGCTCACCGACCTGATGTGGCTCGGCGGCACCAAGGCGCTGTGGAGCCTCGGCGACGGTGCCACTGCCGCGCCGCTGTTCGCGCGCTATGGCGATGCCGCCAAGACCCCGCTGACCAAGGCCAAGGGCTATTACTGGGCAGGCCGCGCGGCGCGGCAGGCGGGCGACGAGGCGGGCGCGCAGCGTTACTTCGAGATGGCCTCGCGCTGGCCGGACTATTATTACGCCCAGCTGGCCATAAGCGCGCTCGGCCGGCCGATGCCGGCCTTCGCCGAGCTCCCCCAGCCGCGCATGGAGGCCTCCAAACGCGCCGAATTCGAATCGCGCCCGGTGGTGCAGGCAATCCGCGCACTCGCCAAGAACCGCCGCGACTGGCGCACCGAGCGCCGCTTCTTCGAGGCGCTGGGCGACGAGGCCGACACCCCCAACGAAATGCTGATGGCAGGCATGCTGGCGCGCGAGATCGGGCTCGATGAACTCGCCGTGGTGCTCGGCCTAAAGATGGGTGAGGTCGGGGTGTCCGGGCTCGAGCGCATTGGCTTCCCCACCATCGCAACGCCCCCTGCGGTCAACGACTGGGTGATGGTCCACGCCATCGGCCGGCAGGAAAGCGAGTTCGACCGGACGCGCGAGAGCCATGCCGGCGCGCGCGGGATCATGCAGCTGATGCCGGGCACCGCGCGCGAGCAGGCGGGCAAGATCGGGGTGCAGTATCTCTCCGCCGACCTCACCGCCTCGCCGCTCTACAACATCCAGCTGGGCGACGGCTATTTCGCGCGGATGCTGAGCTATTACGGCGGCTCCTACCCGCTCGCGATCGGCGCCTACAACGCCGGGCCCGGGCGGGTGAACCAGTGGCTGCGCGCCAATGGCGACCCGCGCCGGGGCGAGATCGGCTGGGAGGAATGGATCGAGAAAATCCCCGCCAATTTCGAGACGCGCTATTACATCATGCGCGTGATCGGCAATGCGGTGACCTATTCGCACATGTATCCCGAGCAGGCGGGGCTGCCGCGCACCGTCGACACGTTCCTGCGCTGAGGGCTGCAGGGGGTGAAGCCTGCGGGGCCTCCGATCACGCCGGCGGGAATGGCGGCGCTGAAGGCGCGCTACGACCACCTGCTCGGCACCGAGCGTCCGGCGATCGTCGAGATCGTCAGCTGGGCGGCGGGCAATGGCGACCGCTCGGAGAACGGCGACTATCTCTACGGCCGCAAGAAGATGCGCGAGATCGACCGCGAGCTGGCCCATCTCGCCCGCCGCATGAAGGTGCTGCGGGTGGTCGATCCGGCCGCGCAGGTCGACCGCGCGCGCGTGTTCTTCGGCGCGAAGGTCACCATCGCGGACGAGGACGACAACCACCAGACCGTGACGCTGGTGGGCGACGACGAGCAGGACGCAGGCGCGGGCCGCATCGGCTGGAACTCCCCGATGGCGCGCGCGCTGCGGGGTGCCGCGGTCGGGGACGTGCGGGTGGTCGCCCTCCCCTCGGGCACGCGCGAGTGGGAAGTCATGGCGATCGCCTATGACTAGGTTCGCCGCCCTGGCCCTCCTCGCCCTCGCCGCCGCGCCGCTGGCCGCGCGCGAGAGCCTCGGCGTCTATGACAGCTGGGCGGCGTTCCGCGATGCCTCGCCGGCGCGCTGCTATGCCATCGGCAAGGCGCAGGGGAAGCGGCGGGCGCCTGCTTACGCGACCGTCTCGACTTGGCCCGGCAAGGGCGTGCGGGGGGCGGTGCATATCGTCCTCAGCCGCGAGGTTGCGGCGAAGGCGAGCGTCCGCCTCGCGGTGGGCGACAAGCGCTTCACGCTCGTCGCCAAGGGCCGCAACGCCTGGGCGGCCGACGCGCGGGCGGATGCGGCGATTGTCGCGGCGATGCGCTCTGCCAGCCGCATGAGCGTCTCGGGCGCTGGCTTCACCGACCGCTACACGCTCGCGGGCGCGGCCACCGCCATCGACGCGGCCACGGTCGGGTGCGCCAAGCGCTGACTCGCCAAACGGGCGAACCCGCACTATATGGCCGCCACCCATGGCCGATACTGCACTCATGACCATCCCGGGCCTCGTCGACCCGGTGCCCGCCGCGCGCGACATCACGCCGCGTGCCGACGGGCGTGTCGACCTGATCGGCCTCCCCCGCCCCCGCATCCGCGAGCTGTTTGCCGAGGCAGGTCTCGACGCCAAGCAGGCCAAGCTGCGCGCCAAGCAGGTGTTCCACTGGCTCTACCACCGCGGCGTCACCGATTTCGAGGCGATGACCGACATCGCCAAGCCGATGCGCCCCTGGCTCGCCGAGCGCTTCGTGATCGGGCGGCCCGATGTGGTCGAAGCCCAGCACTCGGTCGACGGCACCCGCAAGTGGCTGCTGCGCACCGCCGACGGGCACGATTTCGAGATGGTCTTCATCCCCGACGAGACGCGCGGCACCCTGTGCGTGTCCTCGCAGGTCGGCTGCACCCTCACCTGCTCCTTCTGCCACACCGGCACGATGAAGCTGGTGAGGAACCTCACCCCCGGCGAGATCGTCGGGCAGGTGATGCTCGCCCGCGATGCGCTGGGCGAATGGCCGCGCGGCAGCATGGCGAGCGATGCCGACGCGATCGACGAGGATGACGAGGCGGGCCATTACACCGCCGATGGCCGCCTGCTCACCAACATCGTGATGATGGGCATGGGCGAGCCGCTCTACAATTTCGATCACGTGCGCGATGCCTTGAAGCTGGTGATGGACGGGGACGGCCTCGCGCTCTCCAAGCGCCGCATCACGCTCTCGACCAGCGGCGTCATCCCGATGATGGAACGCTGCGGCGAGGAGATCGGGGTCAACCTCGCGGTCAGCTTGCACGGCGTGCGCAAGGAGGTGCGCGACGAGCTGGTGCCGCTCAACAAGAAATACGGGATCGACGATCTTCTGCAGGCCTGCGCGGACTATCCCGGCGCGAGCAACGCGCGGCGCATCACCTTCGAATACGTCATGATCAAGGACAAGAACGACAGCGACGATGACGCGCGCGAGCTTGTCCGGCTGCTGCGCGCGTACAACCTGCCCGCCAAGGTCAACCTCATCCCCTTCAACCCCTGGCCGGGCGCGGGTTACGAAACCTCCAGCCCCGAGCGCATCCGGCGCTTCTCCGAGATCGTGTTCGAAGGCGGCTTCTCGGCCCCCGTCCGCACCCCCCGGGGCCGCGACATCGATGCGGCCTGCGGCCAGCTCAAGACCGCCGCCGAGAAGAAGTCCCGCGCGCAAAGAGACCGCGAAGCAGCAGCCGCCGCCGCCACCGCGATTGACGCTCCCGCGCCACAGGCGTAGCCTTGGCGCCGCTCAAGGGAGGTTCGGCGTGGCAGATTCCGCAACAAGGATGGTGGCGCTCGCAGCGCTGGCCGCGATGCTGGCCGCTCCGCTCCCGGCCGAGGCGCAGTTAAGCGGCATCATCGGCAGCGGCAAGCGCGGCGCGGACAAGGCCGACGCCTGCGGCAAGGGCAAGAAAGGCGACAAGGGGCGCGGGATCATCGGCGGGATGCTCGGCGGCGCGGTCGATCAGCTTGCCCGCTCGGCCAATCTGCCCTCCTTCGTGCCGGTGCCCGAATTCTCCGACCAGATCACCGAAAGCATCGCCTGCAAACTTGATCCCGAGGAGCAGAAGCAGGCGGCCGAAGCGACCCTCGCGGTGACCCGCACCGATGATGCAGCTGCGCAGCCCGAAGTGGGCGCGAGCGCACAGTGGACCTCGGCCTCGCGCGAGAATGTCAGCGGCACCTCGACCGTCACCGGCCGCGACACGGCCGTCGGCGGCAAGCGCGACTGCATCACCGTCACCGATGTCGTCATCATCGAGGGCGAGGAGACCCGCGCCGAGAAGCGGATGTGCCGCGCGCAAGGCTCGGCGCGCTATTCGATCGTCGCGTGATGCGCGCAGGTGCGGCGCTCGCGGCGATGGTGCTGCTCGGCGGTGCGGCAGCGCCGATGGATCCCGACAACCCGACCTGCCCCGCCGCGCCCGATTTCGGCCCGGCCAAGGCGATGACCCTCACCCCCGCCGACCGCGACGGCAAGCGCGTGCTGCTGGCCGAGGGTGCGATCGATGCGACTCTCCCCGCCCGGCTCAAGGCCGCAATCGAGGCCGACGAGCGGATCGAGGAAGTTTGGCTGCGCAGCCGCGGCGGCAATGCGCGGGCGGGCAACGAGGCGGGCAAGGTGATCCGCTCCTATCGCGGCATGCTGACCCGCATCCCGGCCGGCTGGGCGTGCTTTTCGGCCTGCAATTTCGTGTTCATGGGCGGCGACCGCCGGGTGGTCGACGATGGCGGGGTGTTCATGGTCCACATGTTCACCCACACCGGCGACCGGGCGACGATCGACGAGGTGGTGATCGAGGGCAGCAAGGCAACCACCGAGTATATCGCCAGCGTCGAGCAGTCCTCGGCCTTGCTCGCGAGCGAGGACAATGATTTCCTGATCCGCATGGGGATCAGCCGCAAGCTCCTCACCGACATCATGTACCGCCAGCAGGCGGTGAAGAGCGAGGACAACCCCTCGACCCGCTACTGCCTCAGTCAGGCCGAGGTGCGCGAATACAACGTGATGCCGGAAGAAAAGTCCGCGCCGTGATCCGTCCCCTGACCCAGGCGTGAGCACCGATCCCGACACCATCGCCTTCTATCAGGCGCGCGCGCCCCACTGGGTGTTCCATTCGGGCGAGACGCACAGCCACCAGCTCGACGCCTTTCTCGACCACCTGCCCCCCGGTGCGGCGGTGCTGGAGCTGGGCTGCGGCGGCGGGCGGGATGCGGCGCGGATCAAGGCGCGCGGCTTCGCGGTCGATGCGACCGATGCCGCCCCCGCGCTCGTCGCCCGCGCCAACCAGGCCTTCGCGCTCGGCGCGCGGGTGATGGCCTTTCACGAACTGGACGCCGCGGCTGCCTATGCCGGGGTCTGGGCCCATGCCAGCCTGCTGCACTGCCCGCGCGCCGCGCTCCCCGATGTGCTCGCACGCATCGCCCGCGCGCTGGTGCCGGACGGCTGGTTCTTCTCAAGCTACAAGCTCGGAGACGGCGAGGGCCGCGATCTGCTGGGCCGGTTGCACAATTTCCCGCAAGCCGAATGGCTCCTTGCGGCCTACCGGACCGCAGGTTTCATCGTCGAGTCGCAGGAGACCTACGCCGGCAAGGCCAGCGATGGCACGCAGCGCGACTGGATCGATCTCATCGCGAGGAAAGCATGACCCGTTGGACCATCGAGGCCGTCTGTGCCGGGACCGCCCGCCCCTTCAACGGCGCGGAGCTGAGCGCGATCCAGAAGCGCCCGCAGGAAGGGCCGGTGCAGATCCATGCCGAGGGTCTCGCCCCCGACGAGCAGGCCGACCGCCGGGTGCATGGCGGGCCGGAAATGGCGCTCCATCTCTACCCGCTCGATCACCACGACTGGTGGCGCGGCGAGATCGGCGCGTCGCCGCTGCTGGACGAGCCCGGCGGCTTCGGCTCGAACCTCGCGGTCACCGGCCTGACCGAGGACCAGGTCCATATCGGCGACCGCTTCCGCTGCGGCCCAAAGGCAACCGGGGCGCTGATCGAGGTCAGCCAGCCGCGCCAGCCGTGCTGGAAGATCGAGCACCGCTTCGGCTACAAGGGCATGGTCGCCGCGATCATCCGCTCGGGCCGCTGCGGGTGGTATTTCCGGGTGATCGAGGGGGGCGAGGTGGCGCCGGGCGATTCGCTCGAGCGAGTCGCGCTCGGCGCGCAGGAATGGAGCGTCGCGCGGGTGTTCCGCGCGCTGGTGGCGGGCAAGGCGACCCCCGACGAGCTCGCCGCGCTCGCCGATCTCGCCCCGCTCAGCCCGAAATTGCGCGCCAAGGCCGCCGCTGCCCGACGATAACTCATGATCCGCTTCGGCTGCGGGAATAGGCGCCGAACCTGAACCGTTTCCCCTGTGTATCGTTCATAGTGCGTTCGAGTTTGATGAACGATAACCGAGAGGCTCCATCGGGGAGCCGCCACAAGGATACGGATCATGAAACACCTCGCCCTGATCGCCGCCGCCGGGTCGATGGCCGCCTTCGCCGCTCCGGCGCAGGCTGCCGAGCTGCCCGGCGCCCCCGCGTCGCTCTTCGCCGGCTACAACGCCGCACCCGCCTCCTATGCTCCCGTCGCCGCCTATGGCGATGATGACTGGGACGACGACCGCGACTGGCGCCGCGACCGCCGCGACTGGCGCGGTGACCGCCGCGAGTGGCGCGACGATCGCCGCGACTGGCATCGCGGTCGCCGTCTGAGCCGCCGCGACCGCGTGTGGCGCGGTGACGATGGCCGTTACTACTGCCGCCGCGACGACGGCACCACCGGACTGGTGATCGGCGCGATCGGCGGGGCGCTGCTGGGCCGCACCATCGACACCCGCGGCGACCGCTCGCTCGGCACCCTGCTCGGCGCGATCGGCGGCGGTCTGCTCGGCCGCGAGGTCGACCGCGGCGAGGCGCGCTGCCGCTGAGCGGCGTTGACGGCGGGCGGGGTTCCGGCGCTCCGGAAACCCGTCCTGCCGCCCGCCCTCTTTCCCGGCTGGCGGGGCAATGCCAGCCGTCCCCTTACGAAAGCAGGCAAACCGAAAGGAGAACTGCCGTGAAGAATATTGCTCTCATCCTTGCCGCCGGAGCCATGACGCTGCCGATGGCGATCCCCGCCCAGGCGGCGCCGCAGGCGCGCCCGGCACCGAGCGCCCCGTCCGCCTATGCGGGTATCGAGGCCAGCTCGCTGCCGGGCGACGACACCGCCGAGCACCGCAAGCGCAAGAAGCACCGGATCTATGACGAGCGCGGCCGCTATTACGAACCGCGCCGCCTGAGCCGCGGCGACCGGATCTGGCGCGATGGCGATCGCTACTATTGTCGCCGCGACAACGGCACCACGGGCCTCGTCATCGGCGCTGGCGTCGGCGCGCTGCTGGGCCGCACGGTCGACACCCGCGGCGACCGCACCGTCGGCACGCTGCTCGGCGCGATCGGTGGCGGCCTGCTGGGCCGCGAGATCGACCGCGGGGAGCTGCGCTGCCGCTGATGTCTTCAGGCGCGCGCGCCCCTACCCGATTGAAGCGCGCGCGCCCCCCTGTTAGCGCTGCTGTCATGCCCCTCTCCCCCGACAGCAGCGCGCCCCCGCCTTCCGGCCTCACCCCTCGCCCCGCCGTTCTTGTGACCGGCGGGGCG
>NZ_LSJS01000218.1 GCF_001557325.1 Erythrobacter donghaensis | reverse complement strand
CCCGCCGCCAGTCGCGCGCGATGGCAGGGCTCATGGTGAAGACCTGCGCGGGATCGAGCCGGCGCTGGGAGATCAGCTCGAAGGCGAGGTAGAGCGTCATCACCTTGGTGACCGAGGCGGGCATGAAGCGCGCATCGGGGCGGCGGGCATGGAGCACCTGTCCGCTCCCCAGGTCCACCAGCAGCGCGACCGGCGCCTCGGCGGCGGTGGGGACGGCGGGCAGCACCGGGGGGAGCAGGAGCCCCGCATCGGGCAGCATCGCGCGGGCGGGCATCCCTGCGACAAGGGCGAGCAGCGTCAGGGCAAGCGGCAGCAATCGGGAAAGCATCACGCCTCGGGCTATATCGGCCCCCTCGCCGCTTGGCGAGGCGGGCGGCAGCCTCAGTTCACGATTTCGTCAGCCAGAAGCCCGACGCTCATCGCGTAATAGCTCGAGCAGTTGTATTCGAGGATCGCACGGTAGTTGCCGGTCAGCAGCCACGCCCGGGTGCCGGGGCCGTCGGGCTGGAAGAAGGCGGTCATGACATTGTCGCCGAGCGGGCGCAGCGGCTCGATCCCGGCCGCGCGCCATTCGGCGACGGTCATCCAGCGGCTGAGCCGCTCGTGCACGCGCGGGCAGACCGGCGAGACGAGCCGGGTGCGGTAGGCGGCGGCGTCGAAGCCCGGCGGCACTGCGGCGGCCACCCCCCAGGGCTCGCCCGGCCGCCATCCGGCGTCGCGGAAATAGTTGGCGATCGAGGCGAAGGTGTCCGCGCGGTTGGCGAAGATGTCGGCACGCCCGTCCCCGTCGCCGTCGGTCGCAAGGCGCAGGTAGACGCTCGGGAGGAACTGCGGATTGCCGAAGGCGCCGGCGTAGGAGCCGACCAGTTGTTCGCGCGCGAAGCCCTTCTCGGCGATCTTCATCAGCGCCACGAACTCGCCCGCGAAGAGCTCGCGGCGGCGGCCTTCCCAGGCGAGGGTGGCGAGGCTGCGCGCAAGGTCGAAGTCGCCCTTCACGCGGCCATAGCTGGTCTCGTGGCCGAAGATCGCGAGGATGATCGGCGCGGGCACGCCGTAGCGCGCCTCGATCGCGGCAAGGGTGCCCTGGTGCTGGGCATAGACAGCGCGTCCCCCGCCGATCCGCGCCGCATCGACATGGGTGCGGATGTAGTCCGACATCGGCGGATAGCCGCGGGTGGTGGCGCTGCCGGGCTGGTTGTTGTCGAGCGCGATCACCCGCGGATTGGGGGTGAGCCCGGCGGTCATGCGCTCGAGCGTCTCCTCGCGCACGCCCTCGGCCCGGGCGCGGGCCTTGAGCAGCTCGAGATAGGCGTCGAAGGGGATCCCGTCGGCACTCGCCTGCGCGGTCGCGGGCACCGAGGCGGGCGGCGCGGCCAGCGCGGTCAGAGCAAGCGCGGCGGCGGGAAGGAAGCGGGGAATCATCGGCAAAGGGATGTCACACCTTGCCTGAATTCCCAACAACGGGTTCGCCTTTCTCCCCCCGTCTTGGGGCAAAGGGTGGTGACAATACCGCCGTTCGGCGCTAGCCGATTGCGGCATAGGAGGCGCGCCGAGTGGTTTAAGGCAGCGGTCTTGGAGTCGGAGGCGCGACAAGCGCCGGAGACGTCACCGCAGGTGACAATACCGCCGTCTGGCGCTAGCCAGCCAAGGCATAGGACAGGTGGCCGAGTGGTTTAAGGCAGCGGTCTTGAAAACCGCCGTAGGTGCAAGCCTACCGTGGGTTCGAATCCCACCCTGTCCGCCAGCTTTGCCGGCCTTCAGGTCGGCGAAGGTGGCGGATCGCGGTGCGGTGGACGGATCCCCGGTTCGACCCGAAGCGGCGCAGCCGCGCAGGGCGGCCGGAGCGCAGCGCAGGCCAATCCCACCCTGTCCGCCACCGGCCGGTTGCTAGGCCACCGCGCTCACCAGCCACGCCTTGCACCCCAGCATCACGCCCTCGCCTGTGCGGTGATGGCGGGCGAACATTGCGGCGAGATCGGCGCGCGCGGACGCCAGCACGTCCTCGCCCTGTTCGGCGAGGATGCGGCCTGCGGCCATCGAGGCGAGGACGAAGTCGGTCGCTTCTTCCGGCGTCGCCCCGGGGCCGCCGACGGGCTGCTCGCCCTGATAGGCCTCCGCCGCAAAGCCCGTAAAGCCAGCACCGGTGAGCACCTCTTCCAGATAGGCGAGGTCTTCGAAGGCGAAGGGCCCCGGCGCACGCGGCACGGCGGGGGGCACTTCGACATGGGCACGCACCACGCCCATCACCTCCATCATCCAGGCATTGTCGCGCGGGTGCGCCCAGACTGCGAGGTCGATCCGCGCGCCCGGAGCGAGCATCGCGCGCAGGTTGGCAAAGGCGGGCACGGGCGCCTCGAAGAACATCGAGCCGAAGCGCGAGAACAGGCGGTCGAAGGGCGGCTCGTCCAGCGTCGCGGTAGCGGCATCGGCGCACACGAAGCGCGCCGTGCTGCCCGCCGCCGCAGCGCGGGCCTCGCCCTGTTCGATCAGCATCGGCGCGATGTCGAGCCCGAGCGCCGCGCCTTCCGACCCGACCGCTTCGGCAATCGCCAGCGTCGTCGCCCCGCCCCCGCAGCCGAGATCGAGCACGCGTTCTCCCGGCGCATAAGCCGCGCGCGCCAGCAGCGCCTTGCCGATGGGGGCGATCATCCCCTCGAAGCGATCGAGACTGGCGAGCCAGCGCGCGCCCATCTCGCCTGCCCAATCCTCGCCCTTGAGGGCCTCGGGCGCCGCGCCGCCCATCAGAAGTGCAGCGCCCGGCCGTAAGCGTCGAGCACGCTTTCGTGCATCATCTCCGAGAGCGTCGGGTGCGGGAAAATGGTCTGCATCAGCTCGGCCTCGGTGGTCTCGAGCACCTTGCCTATGGTGTAGCCCTGGATCAGCTCAGTCACCTCCGCGCCGACCATGTGCGCGCCGAGCAGCTCGCCGGTCTTCGCGTCGAACACGGTCTTCACGAAGCCCTCGACCTCGCCCAATGCGATGGCCTTGCCGTTGCCGATGAAGGGGAAGCTGCCGACGCGGACCTCGTAGCCCGCCTCTTTCGCCTTGGCTTCGGTCAGGCCGACAGAGGCGATCTGCGGGTGGCAATAGGTGCAGCCGGGAATCGCGCTGCGGTTCAAGGGGTGCGGGTGGGCGTCCTTGTTGCCCAGTTCCTGCGCGATCGCCTCGGCGGCGGTCACCCCCTCGTGGCTCGCCTTGTGCGCCAGCCAGGGGCCGGGCGTGCAGTCCCCGATCGCCCACAGGCCCTTGGTCCTGGTGCGGCCATAGGGGTCGATCTGGATGAAGCCGCGATCCATCTCGACAAGGCCGTCGAGGCCGATGTTCTCGGTGTTGGGCACGATCCCGATGGCGACGATCACGTGGGTGAAGTCGTGGGTAGCGCTCGCGCCCGCCTTGTCCTTGATGGTGGCGGTGATGCCCTTGTCGGACACCTTCAGCGCCTCCACCCCCGCGCCGGTCATGATCGTGATGCCCTGCTTCTTGAGGCTCTTCTCGAGGAAGGTCGAGACGTCCGCGTCCTCCACCGGCACGATCCGGTCGAGCATTTCGACCACGGTCACTTCGCTGCCGAGGTCATTGTAGAAGCTCGCGAACTCGATCCCGATCGCGCCCGAGCCGATCACCAGCAGCCTGGCGGGAAGCTCGCCCGGGGTCATGGCGTGGCGATAGGTCCACACGCGCTTGCCGTCAGCGGGGGCGAAGGGCAGGTCGCGGGCGCGCGCGCCGGTGGCGACGATGATGTGCTTGGCCGTGAGTTGATCTTCGCCCTTGTCGGACTTGACCGTCAGGCTGGTCGGCCCGGTCAACGTGCCCTGCCCCATGTGGACGGTGATCTTGTTCTTCTTCATCAGATGCGTGACGCCCTGATTGAGCTGCTTGGCCACCCCGCGGCTGCGCTTGACGATGGCGGCAAGGTCCGCCTCGATCCCCTGCGCAACGAGGCCATAGTCCCCCGCGTGCTGCATGTAGTGGAAGATCTCGGCCGAGCGCAGCATCGCCTTGGTCGGGATGCAGCCCCAGTTGAGGCAGATGCCGCCCAGGTTCTCGCGTTCCACGATCGCGGTCTTGAGCCCGAGCTGCGCGCAGCGGATCGCCGCGACATAGCCGCCGGGGCCCGAGCCCAGCACGATCACGTCATAGTCATTGGCCATTGTCATTGTCCTTGGGGAGGAGAAGTGCCTGTGCGGCGGCGATCGCGCGGGGGCGGTCGTCCTCGCCGATCAGGACGAACTTGAAGGTGCCCTCGGCGACCTTGGTGGTGGCCTCGCCGTTGCGTTCGCGGGCGATGGCCTCGGCGGCGATGGTGAGCGAGGTGGTGCCGGTGGCGAGGATGTCGCAATAGACCGAGAGTTCGTCCCCCACCGCCATCGCACCGGGGAACGCAAAGTCGGTTGCGGAGACGACCACCGCCTTGCCCTGCCCCACTCGGCTCGCAAGGCTTCCCGCGCCCAGCGCCATCTGCGCCATCAGCCACCCGCCGAACACCCCGCCATAGGGGTTGGTGTCGGCCGGCATGGCGGTGACGCGGATCTGGGGGGAGCGGTCAGTCATCTTTCTTCGCCGGCCTCAAAACGGGGGTCAACTTTCCCTCTAGCAATTCAATTGCTTCTGAAACCATTTGACCGACAGGGTCGTCATCGCCTTCCTGCCACTTGCCGTAAATGTCCCTTCGTATCGACTGCGAGGTCGCGCGGTCCGCATCACCATCGCGCGAGATGATCGGCAACATGTCGGCACTGCTTAGTATGCGGTTCCTTGCGCGAGCGAAGGACTTCAAAGCTTCAGCAGCATCGTTTCCAAAAAATGCGCGAACTCTCGGTATTGCTTCGAAAACCGCTTCGAAATCGTCCTTGAAGTACTCGGCGCGCTTATAGATCGCACCACGACTAACGTGAGCAGAACGCTCGGCATCCGGCATTCCATCTAACGTCATGCCTAACTCTTTCAGTTGCGCCTCGGATGCATTCAATTCGGCAGCGGGCATCCATCGAGCGCGAATACCTTCTATTGCATCCTCAGCTCGATAGGCGGCTGTTAGCGCTTGGTCCGCAACCTCGATTTCACGATCAGTGACCTTTTGGTTTCTATAGTCAGAAAGAGCGCTTCGACCGAGAAATGCAGCGATTATGATTGATCCTGCGCCAGCCAATGTTCCCAAGCCGGTCAGCATATCGCCCGTTGCAGCCCAGTCAGTTACCATCACACCACCAGCCCCATCGGGTTCTCGACGAGCTGCTTGATCGCCTCCATCAGCTGCGCCCCGTCAGCGCCGTCGATGGCGCGGTGGTCGAAGCTGCCCGAGGCGTGGAGCACCGTCGCCACCTCGATCGCGCCGTTCACTACATAGGGCTGCTGCTGCCCCGCGCCGACCGCGAGGATCATGCCCTGCGGCGGGTTGATCACCGCGTCGAACTGCTTGATCCCGTACATGCCGAGGTTGGAGAGGCTGGCCGTGCCGCCCTGGTATTCGTGCGGCATCAGCTTGCCGTCACGCGCCTTGGCGGCGAGCGCCTTCATTTCGGTCGAGATCGCGGCGAGGCCCTTGGTGTCGGCATGGGTGATGACCGGCGTGATCAGGCCCGAGGGCGCGGCCACCGCCACCGATATGTCGGCGCGGCTGTAACGATGCATCACGTCGCCGCGGAAGCTGACATTGCACTGCGGCACCCGCATCAGCGCGCGGGCGAGCGCCTTGATGAGGAGATCGTTGACCGAAAGCTTCACCCCGTCGGGCTCGAGCGAGGCGTTGAGTTCGCTGCGCAGCTTCAGCAGCGGATCGAGCCGGATGTCGATGGTGAGGTAGTAGTGCGGGACGGTCTGCTTGCTCTCGGTCAGGCGGCGAGCAATGACCTTGCGGACGCCCGAGAGCTTTTCCTCGGTGAAGGGCGCGCCGCCCTCGATGGCGGGTGCAGGAGCGGGCGCGGGCGCCGCGGCGGGGGCAGCAGCCGCAGGTGCGGCCGCCGCTGCAGGGGCCGGAGCCGCCGCGCCAGACGTGAAGTTTGCGACGTCGTCCTTGACGATCCGGCCATTGGGGCCGCTGCCTGTGACCTGCGCGAGGTCGATTCCCTTGTCGGCCGCGATCCGCCTGGCGAGGGGCGAGGCGATGATGCGTTCGCCCGAAGCGGCGGGCGCAGGCGCAGGTGCAGGTGCAGCGGGGGCCGGAGCAGGCGCGGGGGCGGGTGCGCCGCCGCCCTTCGCTATCGCGGCCTCGACATCCTCCTTGGTGATCTTGCCCCTTGGGCCGGTGCCGGTGACGCCCGCAAGGTCGAGCGCGGCCTGCTCGGCCATCTTCTTTGCAGTTGGAGTGGCGGCCGGGCCGTCTGCGGCCGGAGCCTCGTCAGCCGGAGCGGCAGCGGGCGCTGGCGCCGCCTCCTCGCCCTCGACCGCCAGCCGCGCGATCACCGCGCCGACCTTCACGCCCTCGGTTCCGGCCTCGATCAGGATCTCGGCGATCACGCCCTCGTCGACCGCCTCGAACTCCATCGTCGCCTTGTCGGTCTCGATCTCGGCCATCACGTCGCCCGAGGCGACCGTATCCCCCACCTTGACCAGCCACTTGGCGAGCGTGCCCTCTTCCATGGTGGGCGACAAAGCCGGCATCTTGATGTCGAGGGCCATGATCCGCTGTAACTCCCGTGAACGATCCGTGGCGCTGTCTCTGGCCAATTCCCTAACGTCGGGCAAGGCCCAGAATGGCAGTTGAGCGCTCCCCCTTGCCATTCCATACGAATGCATTGATACCCCGCGCTCATAACGGGGCCGAGACGATGCGCACATTCCTGGTCATCATCGACGAGAGCGAGGAGGCGACCGCCGCGCTGCGCTACGCCGCACGCCGCGCCGTGGCGGTGGGGGGCGCGGTGCATCTGCTGGCGCTGGTGCCGCAGCAGAATTTCTCCGCTTTCGGCGCGGTGCAGGCAACGATCGAGGCCGAGGCGCGCGACCGGGCCGAGATGCTTGCCCACGGCGTCGCGGGCAATCTGCTCGCGGAGAGCGGGATCATGCCGACGATCTCGGTCAAGATCGGACAGGGCCAGAAGATCGTCAGCGAGTTTCTCGCCGAGCATGCCGAGGTCGCCGCGCTGGTGCTGGGCGCGGCCAAGGGCGCAGCCCCGGGCCCGCTGGTGACCCATTTCTCGGGCGCGGCGGGCAGCCTGCCCTGCCCGCTCTACATCGTCCCGGCCGATTACGACGAGACCAAGAGCGACCACACCGTCTGAGGCGCTGGCGTCATTTCTTGCGGCCCTGATGGCGGATATTGCCCGGCCGCCCGCGCTTGCCGACCATGAACTTGCCTGCCTTCTTGGGCGGCCCGCCCGCTGAACGGCGGCGTTCATCCGGCCTTGCACCGCGCGGCTCGATCGTCCCGGCATCGGAATCGGGCAGCACGAACTTTAGCGATCCGGTGAGCGGGTTCGATTCCGCCAGCCGCAGCTTCAGCCGGTCGCCGGTCGCGTAGGTGGTGCCGCTATCGCTGCCGATCAGCGCCTTGGCAGCCTCGTCGTGGCGGAAATACTCGCCCCCGAGGGTGGAGATCGGCACCAGCCCGTCACCCCCGAGGCCGACGATGGTGGCGAAGAAGCCGAAGGCCTGCACCCCGGTGATGCGCGTGTCGAACACCTCGCCGACCCGGTTCGACAGCCAGGCCGCGACATAGCGGTCGATGGTGTCGCGCTCGGCCTCCATCGCGCGGCGCTCGGTCTGGCTGATCGCGTCGGAGACCTGTTCGAGGCTCGCGCGGTCACGGTCCGACAGGCCGGAGGTCGCGGGGATCGATCCCGGCGGGGCGGGCTGTTCGAGCTTGTAGGCATCGACCAGCGCGCGGTGGACCAGCAGGTCCGAATAGCGCCGGATCGGCGAGGTGAAGTGGGCGTAGGAGCCGAGGCTCAGCCCGAAATGCCCGGCATTGGCGGGCCCGTAATAGGCCTGCGTCTGGCTGCGCAGCACCGCTTCCATGACGAGCGCCTTCTCGGCCTCGTCGGAGATGTCCTTGAGCATCCGATTGAAAAGACCGGGGGTGACGACCTGCCCCAGCGCCAGCTTCTTGCCCATCGTGGCGAGGTAATCGCGCAGGGCGATGAGCTTCTCGCGGGAGGGCGGCTCGTGGATGCGGTAGACGACCGGCGCGGTCTTGGCCTCCAGCGCCTTGGCGGCGGCGACATTGGCCGCGATCATGAAATCCTCGACCACGCGGTGCGCATCGAGGCGTTCGCGGATCACGATGGATTGGATGCGGCCCTGCTCGTCGAGCACCACGCGCCGTTCGGGCAGTTCGAGCTCGAGCGGATCGCGGGCATCGCGCGCGGCGGCGAGCGCCTTCCATGCCGCCCACAGGTTTTGCAGTATTTTACGGACGTCACCCCCCCCTCCCTTGAGGGAGGGGGTTGGGGGGTGGGTGTTCGACAGATCGGGCGTGGAACCCCCATCCCCAACCCCTTCCCCTTGGGGAAGGGGCTTATCGCGCTTGCCGCCACTCTTGCAACCATTTCAACCGCTTCGCTCGCCCAGAACCCCGCGCCCGTCGCCGAATGGCCCGGCGCCGAGATTGCCGAGGGCGTCGCGTTTCAGGGCGATGGCTCGGTGACGCTCGAGGCTTCCTCCGACACCGGCCTGCCCGTCCTCACCTTCTGGCGTCCCGTGCTGCATGACGAGGGCTCCCGCTACCCCGTCGCGGGCCGGATGGACTGCCGCATCGCCGCCAGCCAAGGCCCGTTCAGCGAGGAGGACTTCGACCCCGCCAAGCGCCACAAGGCGGTGGTCGATCAGCGCAAGGAACAGGGCTTCATCGATCAAGAGCGCCTCGCCAGCGGCACCGACACGGTCAAGAAACTCGACGTCATCGGCCGCCGCAACGCCCCGCGCTCCTACTATGTGCTGAGCTACATCATGGCGCGCGACGGCGACCGGCTGATCGACATCCGCCGCAATTGCACCTTCATCTTCGGCGCCGCCGCAGCCAAGCCCGACGTGCTGCCCTACGTGAACCGCTACACCAAGCTGACCTTTGCTTTCGGAGAGACGCAGTGAAGGCGGCGATGATGATCCCCGCAGCGCTGATCGCCAGCGCCTGCGATCAGCGCGCCTGCTCGGACCCCGGCACCTGCTGGGCGAACCGCGCCGATATGGTCGCCGCTGCCGAACGCTGCGGCATTCCCGATTTCAAGCCCGAACCGAGCGCCGATACATGGCTCCCCTATGTTCCGGGCGAGAACCCCGACGCCGGACTCAAAACCCGCTGCATTATTGACGACCTTCAGGGTCAAGGATTGATGGTGACACACTGATGCCCAAAAGAACCGACATTGCCTCGATCCTCGTCATCGGCGCCGGCCCGATCATCATCGGCCAGGCTTGCGAGTTCGACTATTCCGGCACTCAGGCGATCAAGGCGCTGAAGGAGGAGGGCTACCGCGTCATCCTCGTCAACTCCAACCCCGCGACGATCATGACCGATCCCGAGTTTGCCGACGCGACCTATATCGAGCCGATCACGCCCGAGATCGTCGCCAAGATCATCGCCAAGGAGCGCCCCGATGCGCTGCTCCCCACCATGGGCGGGCAGACCGCGCTCAACTGCGCGCTGAAGCTCGACGAGATGGGCGTGCTCGCCGAATACGGGGTCGAGATGATCGGGGCCAAGGCGGACGCCATCGACAAGGCCGAGAACCGCCAGCGCTTCCGCGAGGCGATGGACGCGATCGGGCTGGAGAGCGCGCGCAGCGGCGTTGCCAACACGGTGGAGGAAGCGCGCGCGGTGCTGGAGCGCACCGGGCTGCCGGCAATTATCCGCCCCTCCTTCACCCTCGGCGGCACCGGCGGCGGGATCGCCTACAACAAGGCCGAATTCGACCAGATCGTGCGCGAGGGCCTCGACGCCTCGCCAACCACCGAAGTCCTGATCGAGGAATCGCTCCTCGGGTGGAAGGAGTTCGAGATGGAGGTGGTGCGCGACCGCAAGGACAATGCGATCATCATCTGCTCGATCGAAAACGTCGATCCGATGGGGGTCCACACCGGGGATTCGATCACCGTCGCCCCGGCGCTGACGCTGACCGACAAGGAATACCAGATCATGCGCAGCGCCAGCATCGCGGTGCTGCGCGAGATCGGGGTGGAGACGGGCGGTTCCAACGTCCAGTTCGCGGTCAATCCCAAGGACGGGCGCCTCATCGTGATCGAGATGAACCCGCGCGTCAGCCGCTCCTCGGCGCTGGCGTCGAAGGCGACGGGCTTCCCCATCGCCCGCGTCGCGGCCAAGCTGGCGGTGGGCTACACGCTCGACGAACTCACCAACGAGATCACCGGGGCGACGCCTGCGAGCTTCGAGCCCACCATCGACTACGTCGTCACCAAGATCCCGCGCTTCGCCTTCGAGAAGTTCAAGGGCGCTGCCAATGACCTGTCGACCGCGATGAAATCGGTGGGCGAGGTCATGGCGATCGGCCGCAACTTCCAGGAGTCGGTACAAAAGGCGCTGCGCGGGCTCGAAACCGGGCTCGACGGCTTCAACCGCTTCCCCGAGCTGGAAGGCGCGGGCCGCGAGGTCATCACTGCCGCGCTCTCGCGCCGCACGCCCGACCGGCTGCTCAAGGTGGGGCAGGCGTTCCGCGAGGGGATGACGGTGGAGGAGGTCGCCGCGGTCACCCACTACGACCCGTGGTTCCTGCGCCAGATCGAGGCGATCATTGCCGCCGAGAAGGCGTTGCAGGCCGATGGCCTCCCGCGCGATGCGGCGGGGCTGCGGCGTCTCAAGGCGATGGGCTTCTCCGACAGGCGCCTCGCCACGCTCGCGGTGCGCTCGGTCGGGGTCGCGGGCGGGCTGGGCGAGACCCAGGCCAAGCGCTCGGGCCTGCTGCACGACGCGCTCGTCGCGATGGCGGGTGCGACCAGCGCCGAGGAAGTCCGCGCCCTCAGGCACAAGCTCGGCGTCTTCCCGGTGTTCAAGCGCATCGACTCCTGCGCCGCCGAATTCGAGGCGATCACGCCCTACATGTATTCGACCTACGAGGCTCCGAGCTTCGGCGCGCCCGAATGCGAGGCCGACCCCAGCGACCGCAGAAAGATCGTCATCCTCGGCGGCGGCCCCAACCGCATCGGGCAGGGGATCGAGTTCGACTATTGCTGCGTCCACGCCTGCTTCGCGCTTGCCGAGCAGGGCTTCGAGACGATCATGGTCAACTGCAATCCCGAGACCGTCTCGACCGATTACGACACCTCCGACCGGCTCTATTTCGAACCGCTGACCGACGAGGACGTGCTGGAGATCCTGCGGGTCGAACAGTCGAAAGGCGAGCTGTTGGGCGTGATCGTCCAGTTCGGCGGGCAGACCCCGCTTAAGCTGGCGCAGGCGCTGGAGGATGCGGGGATCCCGATCCTCGGCACATCGCCCGATGCGATCGACCTTGCCGAAGACCGCGAGCGCTTCGCCAAGCTGGTGAGCAAGCTCAAGCTCAAGCAGCCCGACAACGGCATCGCCCGCAGCCGCGACGAGGCCGCCGCGGTCGCCGCGCGCATCGGCTATCCTGTGCTGCTGCGCCCCTCCTACGTGCTCGGCGGGCGGGCGATGGAGATCGTCGACAGCGAAGCGCAGCTCGACAGCTACATCGCCACCGCGGTGAACGTCAGCGGGGACAGCCCCGTCCTCATCGACCAATACCTGCGCGACGCGATCGAATGCGATGTCGACGCCCTGTGCGACGGCACCGAGGTGCGGATCGCAGGCGTGATGCAGCATATCGAGGAGGCCGGTGTCCACTCGGGCGACAGCGCCTGCACCCTGCCGCCCCATTCGCTCCCGGCCGAGATCATCGCCGAGATGGAACGCCAGGCCGAAGCGCTCGCCTTTGCGCTGGGTGTGAAGGGCCTGATGAACATCCAGTTCGCGGTGAAGGACGGCGTGGTCTACCTGATCGAGGTCAACCCGCGCGCCAGCCGCACCGTGCCTTTCGTGGCGAAGGCCATTGGCCAGCCGGTGGCCAAGATCGCCGCACGCGTCATGGCGGGCGAGCCGCTCGCCAATTTCGAGCCGTTCAAGCGCGACCTCCCCTACATGGCGGTCAAGGAAGCAGTCTTCCCCTTCGCGCGCTTCCCCGGCGCGGACCCGGTGCTCAGCCCGGAAATGAAGTCCACCGGCGAGGTCATGGGGATCGATACCACCTTCGAGGCCGCCT
The DNA here is from genome assembly GCF_001557325.1 of Erythrobacter donghaensis. Lineage (GTDB taxonomy): Bacteria > Pseudomonadota > Alphaproteobacteria > Sphingomonadales > Sphingomonadaceae > Erythrobacter > Erythrobacter donghaensis_B. Next base: position 3,561 of record NZ_LSJS01000218.1, on the reverse strand, counting down.
TCCTCAAGTCGCAGCTCGGCGCGGGGATGATCCCGCCGCAGTCGGGCACGGTGTTCGTCAGCGTCAAGAACACCGACAAGGCGGTGATCGTCCCGGCCGTGCGGCGGCTCATCGAACACGGCTTCCGCGTGATCGCCACCGGGGGTACGCAGTCCTATCTCGCCGAGCAGGGCCTCGGTGTGGAGCGGGTCAACAAGGTGGCCGAGGGCCAGCCGCATATCGTCGACAAGATCATCGACGGCGATATTGCGCTGATCTTCAACACGACCGAGGGCTGGCAATCGCTGATGGACAGCAAGTCGATCCGTCAGGCGGCCCTTGCAGGGAAGGTCCCTTACTATACCACCGCGGCGGCGTCGGTGGCGGCGGCGGCGGCGATTTCGGCGATCCGGCCGGACCAGCTTGAAGTCCGCAGCTTGCAAGACTATTATGGCAGCTGACTGACACCTCCCCCGACAAACGAGAGTGCCTGACGTCGAGCCAGTTGGACGGCGTTGCCAGCTTTCTTTTCCCTCGGGGGCAGGGGTCTAAGAAAAACAAACGGAAAGACGATTAGCTATGGCGACGATGGAAAAGGTCCCGATGCTGGCCGAGGGTTACGAGCGGCTCACCGCCGACCTCAAGGTGCTGCGCGAGGAGCGCCCGAAGATCGTCGAGGCGATCGAGGAGGCGCGCGCGCACGGCGACCTCTCGGAAAACGCCGAATATCACGCCGCCAAGGAACGCCAGGGCCAGGTCGAGGCGCAGATCGCCGAGCTCGAGGACAAGGTCAGCCGCGCCCAGATCATCGATCCGACCACGCTGTCGGGCGACAAGATCATCTTCGGCGCGACCGTCACCCTGCTCGACGAGAACGACAAGCCGGTGCGCTACCAGATCGTCGGCCAGACCGAGGCGGACGCCAACAAGGGCCGCATCAGCTACAACTCGCCGCTCGCGCGCGCGCTGATCGGCAAGCAGGTGGGTGACGAGATCGAGGTGACGGTGCCCTCGGGCGAAAAGTTCTACCTCGTCGACAAGATCGAGTTCATCTGACGCTGCACGGGGGGCGCGCGGCATGGCTCTGGTTCCGGTGAGGCCTCTCGCCGAGCGCAAGGTGGCCGCGCACTTCATCGCAGCGGGCGCGGTCAGCATGGCCGACGCGATCCCCTATGCACCCGCCCGTCCCAGCCGCCAGCGCGCCTTCGAGCGGCTGAAGGGCGCCGACGTGCTCAGGACCGACGGCCAAGGCCGGTGGTGGCTCGACGAAGAGCTGTGGCAGGGCCGCCGCTCGAACCGCCGGGCCCGGGTCGTGTTTGCCATGCTTGCCGTAGGGGTGGCGGCGGCGGCCGCTGCCCTGCGGTGAGCGTGTATTTGGCGGGTTTTATGCGTGGAATTGCGCGGTTGTTGTCTGTTTCACGTGAAACATGACGTGCCGCGCTGCGATGCTCAGGCGAGGCACTTCTCCATCGCGTAGTTATGAATCGGGACGGCCTCGCCGCCCATGTCGAGCGCGAAATCGCGGCGGTGAAGCAGTGTGAAGCCGGCCCGTGCGAACACCGGGCGGGAGACCTCGCTGGCCTCGGTGTGCAAACGGTCGGCACCTGCCGATCGCGCTTCACCCTCGATGGCGGCAAGCAGCGCGGTGGCGAGGCCCTGTCCGGCGTGGTCGGGGTGGCAATAGAGCATGTACACCAGCCCACCCTCGCGCAGCATGGTGTAGGCCGCAGGCTCTCCCTCCGACGAGAGCGCGACAAGGATGACGTCCCCCGGCCTGGCCTCCTCCAGAAACATCGGCGGGCCGAGATGGCGGGCGGCCCAGGCCATCACCTGCCTGGCCGAATAGGTGCGCAGGCCAAGCGTGGCGATCGCCGCCACGGTCAGCGCAGAAAGCGCCGCCGCATCCTCGGGCCGGAATGGGCGGATGACGCCCACGCGCGATCAATCCTCGGGCGTGAGCAGCTTGTGGATATGGACCACGACGTACTTCATCTCGGCATCGTCGACCGTGCGCTGCGCCTGCGCGCGCCAGGCATCGACCGCGGCGTCGTAGGAGCTGTAGACGCCGACGACGTGGATGCTCTCCGGGTCCTGGAACTCGATCCCGCGCGGATCCTTGACGCGGCCGCCCATCACGAGGTGGAGCCGCTGGGTGGGGGTGGTTTCTGCCATTGCTGTGCGCCCTTGGGGAGGAAGGATGCGCGCCCCTTAGCGCGCCTGTCGCCAAGGGCAAGCCTCCAGCCGCGCGCGCGGGGTCAGCCTTTGGTCTGACGCCGGATGTCGCGCACCACTTCGAGCGCGGCATCGCGTGCCTGGCGGGCGAGGGTGCGGGTGCTGCCCGCTGCCGAGCCGGCCGCCTCCGAGGCACCGGCCGAAAGCTTCCTCGCCTGCGCCCCGGCTGCCTCCCCGAGATCGTCGACGCGCTCCTTGCCCTCGCGTGCAGCGTCGAGCACCTCGTCGATCATCGTCATCGCATAGGCCATTGCCGCCTCGCCGATCATCGTGCCGAGCCGCGAGCCGCCGCGCGCGGCGACGTTCCTCACTCCCGAACTGGCGCTCGAGGCCGCGCCCGAGATCGCATCGCCCGCCGAATGGAGCGCGCGCCCGGCGGCCCGGCGACCGGGGCGGGAGAGCAGGCCGATCACCATCCCGAAGGCGACCGCGCCGCCGATCACCGTCAGCGGGTTGGCGCGGGTGTAGTCGATCGCCGCATCGGCAGCAGCGCGCGCCTGTTCGCCGAGGCTCTTCTCGGCATTGCGGCGTTCGGCCGCCTCGATGCGCGCGCGCAGCGCATCGCGCTGGTCGTTGGCGGGGGTCGTGGTCATGCGAGGTCTCCTTCGGATGCCGCCTCGGGGATAGCAGATGCATCCGTGATGGCTTCGTCGTCTTCGTCGAAATCGCTTTCGAGCAGATCCTCGATCCATTCGAGAATCGGCCCGCGCGCGAGGAACAGCACGATCGCGGCGAGGATCCCGGCGAGCAGCCCCTTGCGCTCGCCCGCCAGCGTGCGCGCCTCGGCGAGCACGTCGCGCGCGCCGCTGCGGATGCGATCCGACACGGTCGTGGTTACGCCGGTGGAGACGCGGCTCGCGATGCCTTCCTCGGCAAGGCTGGCGCGCATCCGGTCGATATCCTCGGTGAGCACGGCGCGGGCGGTGTCGCGCAGCGCACGATCCGCGACGAAACGGTCCGGCAGCCGGGTCACGACGTCTTGCTCCCGCCGAACATCGCCCCGATCATCCGGCCATCCTTGAGCGCGGCGGCCACCAGCAGCGCGACACCGAGCAGCAGCACACCGACGACGATCGCGATTGCCCCCCAGATCGTCACCAGCGGCGCGAGCGCGATCACCGCGCCCACCGCGAGCGCGATCAGCGCGAGGTTGAGCAGCACCAGCGCCAGCACCAGCAGCACCAGCGCGCGCGCGCCATGCTTGCCGACGAGCGCGGCGCGGGTCTTCTGGAAGGCAAGTTCGGCCTCGGCGTAATTGCGCGCATCCTCGACCAGCGCGGTCACATCGTCGCGCAGGCCCGAAAGGGTGGTGTCGGGAGCTTCGGGCGCGGGCGCCGCCGGATCGGCGGG
>NZ_LSJS01000217.1 GCF_001557325.1 Erythrobacter donghaensis | reverse complement strand
GCAGTGACATCTCTATCTAGCGGAAATAGTGTCTTGTCTAAATTGCAGAGACAAGAACTGCTAGCGCGAAACAGAAATGACACCCCTCTGCTAGATAACGACGATACTCTCAAGTGTCTACCAGTGGATCAGCGGTTACATGGCACGCAAGGAAGGACTTGGGCAACCCGCGGATGCCCTCGCGGTGTTGAGCGCCCTCGATCCTCGCGCTTGCCCTTGGATGGTCTTGACATGCTTAGTGCTGCCCCACATATTGGACGTGTTTCGTGCAATGTGTGAGGCATTATGGCGTCGGCTGCATTTCTGAGCGAAGTTACCGGCAAAGATGGCGTCTCGCCCGACCGGCTGTCCGGAGCTTTGCGGATCACCAAGTCCGAGCTCGCCGCAGCTGCCGGCCTGTCTCGCGATGCTGTCTCCAAAAGCTCTCGATCTGGCAGTCTGTCGACCCAGACACGCCTGCGCGAGATGAGCGAGATCATTAACCGGGTGATCCCGTGGACCGGAAGTGAACTTGCCGCTTATGCCTGGTATCGGTCGCAGCCCCTGCCCTCTCTGGGCGATGCAACCGCCGAGGAATTGGTCCGTCAAGGGCGCGCAGAACTCGTTCGCAGCTACCTTGCCCGCATCGCACAGGGTGGGTTTGCTTGACCCTGCCGGTAATACGGTTCGAAGGTCTGACTTACCGCGCGCATCATCCCGGGTGGGCCTTCGATCCCGAATCCGGCGAGGGTGCGCGGATGCTTGGCGGTCGGTTCAACAGACCGGGCACCGCATGCTTTTACACATCGCTGCGCTTAGAGACCGCATGGCTCGAGGCGCAGCAGGCCTTTGCTTTCAAAGCGCAGCCGATGACCCTTTGCAGTTACCGGATCGATAGCAGCGACATCCTCGATCTGACGAAGGATGAGGGCCTTGCAGCCGCTCTGATCTCGCGAGCCGAACTCGCTTGCGCCTGGGAAGTGCTGGCCGCCGATCGCAAACCCGTGCCCACGTGGGAACTCGCGGATCGTCTGATCAAAGCGGGATGCGCTGGAATCATCGTCCCGTCCTTTGCCGCGCGCGCCAGCGAGCGGGATATCAATCTGGTCCTGTGGCATTGGACGCGAGACAAGCCGCACAAGGTCGCCGTCGTCGATGACGAAAATCGCCTGCCGAAAGACCGCTCATCCTGGCAATGATTGCGGAATCCAGCAGAAACTGCAGCATCCAGCTGTGTTTCTTGTCGGGTCGGATACTGCATAGTCGGCAGGCGATTGATGGTTTGATATTGGATATCCTGAGCTCTCAAATCTCGGTGGTGACGCTCGCCCATATCATGAAACCCACAAAGCTGAGCATGAGGCAGGTCAGTCCTGCCACCGTTCGTGCGACTGCCCGCCAAGTTTGGCCCTTTGGCCCTCCGATTATCGCTTCGCTTCGGCGGCGTCGGGCCCGCATCGCGAAAGTCTCTTGCATGATGTCGGCAGCGCCAAATGCGAGCAGCGCGGTAGCTACCATGAAGACCGCAGCCCGTATGCCGCGGGGAAATGCGACAGCGGAGAGGATCGCCGCAACCGTCACCAGCAATCCCGTGATGCGGATCAGATCGGCCACCGTAAAGATGCGATAAAGTCTGAGCGCGCGGCTTGCCCTGAAGCGAATGAGCGGCGCGCCACAAGAGGCACAGATGTGCGTGATCTGCCGATCCATCCAATGGCCGACTGATCGGCTGCATTTGGGGCACTGTGGGCTACTGATCCCCGCCGCCATGTTCATATCCGCTCTCCCGATGACTGTGCGGCCGGTTCAAGGCATCCCGCTAACGTTCGCTTCGTTCATCGGGGTCGTCGCATTCCTTGCAAGCCTCGCACGGCGCACAATTCGCACAGTCGGCGCAACCTGCAGCTTTTCCAGCTTGCTTTCGAGCGAGATATCGCGCTCGCTTTTCGGCGGCGCGCGCTTCGGGGTTGGCTCCAGCCTGTTGTTCGGCAAACGCGGCCAAACTGCTGGCTACGTCCGAAGCTGGTGCGGCCTCTGCCGCCGCAGGCACCGCGATGGCGGCCACCACGACCGGCAGGCCGATGATCAAAGATCTGTTGGTCATTGCGCTTCCGTTCCCCTTTTACCAGTTACCACCCCGTCCTTCGCCCATCGCGAAGGTCACTATGCGCCCGATTGTCGCCTAGCGACGATCGCCGTACCTCGAGGCGCACTCCCCTGCCGCTGGCGGTGGTACGAATATCGCGCAGATCGATTTCGTTGCGCTTGGCCCAACGCTCGGCGGCGGCATCGTCGGCAAAATCGCCCATGTCCTCGAAATTCCAACTGCTCATCTTATTGTCCTTTCATCAATAGGTTAAGGGGATTGTCCGCCAAACTCAGGCGCCGGTTTCCCTTGGTAGAGACGGAATGCTCGCACCCGCGTCGTTCAGATCCGATAATCTCCGTCGCTGCCTCAAGCCCCACGCAGTTCCTACGACCATGGTGATGGCCATCGCGATCAGTATGGAGAGGCCTACGTCGGCAAGCGGATCGGTGGCTGACCTTGCCGAGTGCTCGCGCATCGCCAGCTCTTCGCAGTGGGCCGCTCCCTGAGCCTCGACATCGCACCAGTGGACATGGTCGCCGTGATCGAGGAAATCGTAATTGACTGAAGGGTGCATGATCAGATCTCCAGGCTGATGTCTTTTTCGGGGAAGGGCTTATCCGGGACGCGGGGCTCAACCGCCACGCGGTGTTTGCTGAGATCCATGCTGTTGGGCTTCGCGAGGTCGGCAGGCACCTCGGGATTGAAGGTCTTGTCCGACTTGTCCCGCCCGGCCCCGCTGTCTCGCGGCGCATCGATCTCGAGGCGGCCGACCGTCTCAAGGGCGCTGGTCTTGTTGCCCTCGTTTCGCTCGATCGCGCTGATCAGGCGCTCCTTGCTGTCGGTGTGGAGCGTCAGATCGTCTCGGACGCGGGTCAGGCACCGGGCTCGGATAGAAATGCGGCGGCAGCCCGTCGATTTGCGATGCGTTGAACACACTGTAGGCGCGCATGAACCGGATTGTTTTCGAGGATTCCTCGCCGGTCGCCTGGTCGATCGCAGTCTTCTTCGTGCTGTTGAAGTAGATGCTCGGCTCGGCGGTCTCGCCCTTGCGCACCTTTCCGCCAAGCTCGATGGCTTGCCGCCAGGTCATCCAGTAGCGCGAGCCATAACCATAATGGTCGGCGACCGCCCAAAGATAGAGGCGGTTGATCCCTGTGTAAGGGACGCCTGCCGCGCGCAGCGGCGCTCCGCCCATCCCAGTCTTCTTCCAGGGCCGGCGCCAGGGCAGCGTTCCGGCCTCGATTGTCGCGATGATCAGATTGGTGATTTCCTGCGCGACATCACGCTTGGGTCGTTGGCGCATGGGCCTGCTCCTCAACAAAAAAGAGGCCCGGCTCACTCAGGCGAGTGGCCGGGCCAGGTCATCAGGAGGGGTGATTGACCGCCTCAGGCGGCTACCGCCGCTTCTTCACAGGCGACTTCAGGTTGATGGTCATTGAGGAGCTCGTCGGCCTCGCCGCCAGCGTTACCGTCATCCCCATCGTCGACGTCGGCGACAGGGTCGCCCTCGTCGGTGTCCGGGATAACCGGATCAGCGGGATTGGCAGCAATCGTGAACTTCATGCCTTCAGGCAACCAGGCCAGCGCTGCTTCCTTGACGTCCTGTTCAACGATCGCCTTGCCGGCGAAGATCGTCTCGCAGGTCTTGGCAAGATCAGCCTTCTTCGATGCGGCATAACGCGCCGCAAGATCGCTGCCGCCGACTTCTGTCAGTGCTGCAAGACAGGAGGTCTTGCTGACCCGGTCGAAGAAATTCTCGGCTGTCGGCCGCCACATCGCTGCAACGTCGATGTCGAGCATGCTGCCGATGACAGCATGGATCGGATGGTATTCCGAACCATAGCCCTTCTTGGCTTCGAGCGAGATGGCCACCGCATAGGCGAGCCATGCCGCCTTGGCTTCGTCGGCAAGTTCCCGGAAGGCAATGAAGCGTTGGGCTGCACAGCCATGTTCCTGCCATGCAGTGTCGAGCGCGTTTTCGGCCTCGGCGAGAATCCCTTCGGCTGTGGACTGCGAAAGTTCTCCGGTCGCCGGATCGCTGGGTCGTCCGCCCTTGATCGAGGTTCCCCGGCTTTCATAGCTGCGGCTGTCAGCCAGCGCGAAGATGGCGAAGTCGAGCGCGAGCCCCGCATCGGTGAGCAGCGATGCCGACAGGATATTGCGGCGCTGGACCGAAAGCTCGTCGAAGAGGCGGGCGCTGATCGGCTTTTCCGTGCCCGGCGCAACTGCCTCGGGCCTGGAAGGTGCGGCGCTGCCTCGCTTGGTGGAACCTGGCACCGGCTCTTCGGCCGTCGCTGTCACCTTGCCATTCTCATCGGTTTCGAACGAAAGGCGCTTTTCGCTATAGTAGTCGGCCTCGAGCACCATTTCGCCGCGGGTGGTGAGAACCAGAAACCGTCCGGCCTCACTGCGCCATTCTTCGGGCAGTTCGCGCACCGGGTTATTGAGGTCGCTGCGCTCAGCATCGAGTTCCTCATACTCGGCCTCGAGCTGCCCGAAATCGGTATCACCGCCCTCTTCGCCTTCGTCGATGATCTCGCTGATTTCTTCCATGCGGGCATCGATCGCGTCAATTCTGGCACGGGCTTCTTCGGAGAGCGGCGTGGGCGGGAGGCGAACCGCATTGACGCCCATTTCGCTGCGCGCCTGCCATGAATTGGTCGACGCCACTGGGCTGATCCAGGCAAGGCCAGTTTCAGCAGCGATCCGCTGGGCTTCGGCCTCCATTTTCTCGGCCGCAAGCCTGTGGGCGATCTCGATGTCGATCCAGCGATCATCTGACGCTTCGCTGAAGAGGTCGCGCTCGATCTTGCCGCCAGCGGCCACATAGGCATCTTCGCCGATCAGCAGCGCAATTGGGTCATTGCCGCGCATGGAACCGCTCGCCACCATACGCCGGATGGCATCGGCGCTTGGGTTATAGGCGTAGCGCATCTGCTCAAAGACCCGCAGCTGAACTTCGTGCTGGTCGGTCGCGGCGTAAGCCTTGGCGATCTCGAGGGTGACATCGCCTTTGGCGAGTGCTTCGAAGATCGGCTCGGCGAGGTTGGCAAGCCGCAAGCGGCCTTCCACGAAGCGCTGGGTGAGACCGAAGCGTTTGGCGACCGCGGCCACATCGCTGCCTTCCTTGATGAAGTGCTGGAAGGCGCGGCATTCCTCAGCCGGTGACATCCCGACGCGCTGGAAGTTTTCGGCAAGCGAGGCCTCGCCGGCTTCCTCTTCGCTGCCCTCAAGCAGCTTGCATTCGATCTCGGCATCGGGGGCCCACGCACCGCGCGCGACGATCATCTCGATGGCCCGCAGGCGGCGACCACCGGCGATCACGGCAAACTTGCCGCGCTTCTTGCTCTTGGTGACCAGCAGATTCTGCAAAAGGCCGCGCGCTTCGATGTCGGCGGAAAGCTGGATATCGTCTTCTTCGCTGCGCGTTTTGCGCACATTGGCATCGCTCAGATAGAGCCGGGAAAAGGGAATAAGCATCGTCGTCACTCCTGATGTGCACCCGGCAATCACCCGGGCACACATCCCCTCCCCCTCCCCTTCTGATCTGCTTGTCACGCAGGCCTCAGGTCATACTTTGTCGCCCTGCGGATGGACGCCGTGGCAAACCGTGCTTGAACCGGCGCGGACAATCGAGGTTTCCGAAATTACCGGCGCAGTAGACTGGCGAGGATCGTCATGGAGGCGGCATGTTGGATTCGAGCCACCTGTGTAACTATGTCTTTTATCCAACCGAACACCGCAGTATGGTTCTACCGGTGACACAGCGCCTCTTTCTCTATCTCGCGGCATTTCTGGTCGCCCTGCTTCCTGTCGAGGCAACGTATGCAGCGAACGGTTGCGCCCCCATGGCAGAGATGAACGCCGACGCAGACGATTGCGGCGATTGCATGGATGATGAGCGCGGGCAGTGTCAGAGCTATTGCCTGGCCTTGTGCCAGACGCTTCCGGCAGAGCGCGTTTCGTCGCTAGAGCCCCGCGATCTGTCGTCGCTCACTTTTCTTGCGCTTCTCGAAAAGTTTCCGCCACTGCCTAACGGGGGGCCGGAACCGCCGCCTCCCCGAATGTTCCGTTGATCGACGCAATTCAATTTCAACGGAGATAACATTATGAAGAAGTACATCATCACGGCAGCAGTGCTGCTCGGTTCCAGTTCGGCCGCTTTTGCCGCCGCGCCGGATCAAGTCGCATCGCTAGCAATGTCTTGCTGCGATCTCGTGCTCGCATGCTGCGAGGCGGCCATGGACTGCTGCCCGTAAGGGACTGGCCAAATCATAAGGGCGGGCGTCCGGTCAATGACTGGGCGCCCGCTTTCTTTTGGGCCGCTTTTGCGCGAATGCCTAACAGTCGAGCAAACCTCGTAAACGTTATTCATTATAGGCTTTAACCCATTGGCATTCCGCGATGTTCACGAAAAGCTTTTCGAGTGACCATCCCATTTTCTGCTATCAGGCTGATCGTCCCGGACCTCCCAGGATCAATCCTGCTCCGACGAGGCAAATCGCCGCGCCAATGATATCCCAGCGGTCGGGTCGTGCGCCTTCGACACTCCAAAGCCAGATGAGTGACGCTGCGATGTAGACGCCGCCATAGGCTGCGAATGCGCGGCCCGCAGCAGGTGTATCGACCAGCGTGAGGAGCAAGGCAAAGATCGCGAGCGACACCATGCCCGGCGCAACCCACCAGGGAGATTTGTCGAGCCGCAACCATGCCCAGAACGAGAAGCAACCGGCGATCTCCGCCAGCGCGGCGAGCGCATAGATGAGTCCGGTTTGCATGGTCGGCATATTGAGGGCCTGATCCGTGTCGATAGTGGGGCTGGACAGACAATTGCCGGGTGTCGCAGCACCGTCAACGCCGTCTGACGAATACATGGACGCCAAGCCGAAGCGTCGGTGCCAAAGCAGCGATCTTCGATCACGTCGCGGGCAGTGCGCGCGGGGCGAGGGTCTCGATGATTTTGCAGTCGGCAACGGTTCCGTGACGGCAGGAACCGATCACCCGGTCGAGTTCGCCGCGCAGCGCGCTCAGATCGGCGATCTTGCGGTCGATTTCGGTGAGGTGGACGCGCGCGATTCCGTCAACGGCATCGCAGGATTGGGCCTTGTCATCCGACAGCGTGAGCAGTTCGCGCACCGCTTCTAGCGTGAAACCAAGATCGCGAGCGCGGCGGATGAATGACAGGCGCGCCAAATGATCATGGCCGTAAGCACGATAGTTGGCGCTTGTCCGTGCGGGTGGCGGCAACAGCCCGATCTTTTCATAATAGCGCACGGTTTCAACCTTAGTCGCCGTGGCGCTCGCGAGCTCGCCAATCTTCATCGCCAATCCTCCGGGCTTGACCCTGTAGTTGCTACAGGGTGTAGATAGAGTGCCGACTCGCAGATTGTCGAGGAGGCAAGATGATGGCTGATGATTGCTGCAAGGCCGCGTGCGGAACGACGGCAACGCTGAATGACCCGCGCTGGCGCAGGGCCCTGTGGATCGCGCTTGGTGTGAACGCTGGCATGTTCGCGGTAGAAATGGCGGCAGGGGCTGCTGCTGACAGCCGCGCATTGCAGGCTGATGCGCTCGATTTTCTGGGCGATGCCGCCAATTATGCGATCAGCCTGCTGGTCGCCGGGATGGCGCTGGCATGGCGGGCCCGGGCCGCGCTGGCCAAGGGTCTTACCCTCGTCGGTCTCGGTGGTTGGGTGATGATCACGGCCATTCTCGCGGCACTCGGCGGAGCTGCACCCGAGCCTGAATTGATGGGGGTTATCGGTGCGCTCGCGCTCGCGGCCAACACCGGTGTCGCCATCATGCTCTATCGTTTCCGCACCGGAGACGCGAACATGCGTTCGGTCTGGATCTGCTCGCGCAATGACGCGGTCGGCAATATCGCCGTGATGGCGGCCGCACTTGGCGTGTTCGGCACCGGGACGGCCTGGCCCGACCTTATTGTTGCAGCGATCCTGGCGCTGCTCGGGATCAGCGGCGGCATTCAGATTGTCCAGCAAGCAAGACTTGAGCTGCGGAGCGTTGCGGTATGAAGGTTTCCTGTTCGACACATATCGCGCTCAAGCCGGAAACTGTCTGGGCCGAGGTGCAGACGGCGGGCCTGTTGCAGCATATCGCTTGGCCGCTGGTGCGCTTCATCCAGGTCGACGACGCGGCGTTCGAGAGCTTTCAGCCCGGCGGGCGCTACCAGGTCAAGCTCCGGCTATTCGGCATGATCCCCTTCGGGACCCAGTCGATCGTGACGTCCCTGCACGAAGCTGACGGCATCGAATGGCCGAAACGACTGCGTGATGAAGGCTATAGTGCCCTCATCTCGAAGTGGGATCATTGGATTACGGTCGCGCCGGACAAGGACGGCGGGACGCGCTACCACGACGAGGTCGACGTTTCGGCCGGAGCCCTGACCCCGTTCATCTGGGCCTTTGCGCAGATCTTCTATTGGCACCGGCAGCGGCGCTGGCGGGGGCTTGCCAAGAGCCTCGCGGCGCGGAGGGTGATCGCGGCCGAAATGGCGGCATACCGGTCAGCGGTAGAAGCGGGAGACGACGATCGTGCGTGGCACCATCTGGAGCGGGTTCATATTGTTTCGCAGCCATATATTGGCCCGCATCTCGCCAGCCACGGTGCCATGCTGCGATTTGCGATTGAGCAGCGCGATTGGAGCGAGGTGCTGGGTCAGATTCTCAGGATCATTCTGGCACCACTTGGAGCGCTGACGGGACGACTGCCGGTCGGCAATACCGGGCGATCGAATGTGAGCGCCTTTGCGCCAATGCCACTGCCGGATGATCTTCAACTGGAAATTGATCAGCCTGAGCAAGGAAGCAGATGATGCCAGATCGTCCTCAATTACGTTGTGACAATATAACCTTATATATTATCGAGATATTTTAGCCTTGCTCCACCCATTTGCCAATGTTACTGGCGCCGTCACGTCCATGACGCTTGCAATCCGCCCTCTTGCCCTGCGCCCTCTTGCCATACTTCTGGCGCTGGTGATGCTTGTCCTGGCGACGGTCGCTGATGCCGCAACCTGCGGGGCTGAAGCCGGATTTTCCGACGGGTCTGAAATTTCGACCATTTCGCTTCAGGTAGAAGCATCTGGCAAGAGTGATCAGGGCGATCCCGATACTCCTGTCGAGCAGCACGGTGTGTGCGCTCACGGCCATTGCCACGACGGCTCCAATGTAGAGGGCGCTGCAGTTGGTATCGAGAGCCGTGAGCTTTTGGCCGTGCATTTGTCGGCACGCTATAACCGACTACCTTCGGTTTATCGCGATATAGTGAGCCCACCTCCTCGAGTCTGACGCTCCACGCGCGCCGGAATGATTTCCGGTGCCGTTTTTGAACGTCAGCAGAGGAAGTCATCCAAAATGTCAGCCATATTATGGCGGGGCGCCCTGATTGCAGGGTTGACCTTCGCCGCATTTACGGAGCCTGCTGCCGCGCAGGAGCCAGCGGTTGTGTCGCTCGATGAAGCGCTCGACCGCAGCGGGGTCACAGATGGCTCCGCGTTTTCCGACAGTAATCCGCGCCTTATCGGGCCGCGCGCTGAAACCGAGGCAGCACAGGCGCTCATCGGTCAGGCGCGCTTGCGGCCCAATCCGCAGGTCTCTCTCGAAGCTGAGGATTTTGCCGGTAGCGGCGCCTTCTCCGGCTTACGTGCGACACAAATCACCTTGTCGGTTGGCCAGCAGCTTGAACTTGGCGGTAAGCGGGGTGCGCGGATCGCAGCAGCCGAGGCCCAGGCCGACCTTGCAACCCTGAGGGCCAACCTCTCGCAGGCGGAGCTCGGGTTTGTGGTGCGCGAACGCTATATCGCAGCCGTTGCAGCCGTATCGCGCCTTGATCTTGCCCGCGATATCGTCGCGCGCAACGAGGAACTGGCGCGCATTGCGAACCTGCTGGTGGAGGTCGGCCGCGAGCCGCCGCTGCGAGCCTTGCGGGCGCAAGCCGCGCTCGCTGAAGCGCAGGCTGAGCTCCAAGCTGCGCAAGCGGCCAGCCTTGCTGCACGAACAGGCCTTGCCGCTTTGTGGAGCGAGCAGGCAGCGCCGCCTGTGGTGCCGAGTGAGTTTCCCACCATTGCACCGCCAGACCAGATAATGGCAACCAGTGCGCCATTGCAGTTGGAATTTGCGCGGGCAAACACAGCTGCCGCATCCGCAGAAATAGCGCGGGAACGCAGCCTGCGCATCCCGGATCCCACCATCTCGGCCGGCGTGCGGCGGTTCGAGGAGAGCAACGCCAATGCCTTTGTAGTCGGCGTCTCGATCCCGCTCCCATTCAGCAATCGCAATCAGGGCAATATCGCTTCTGCCGAAGCCAATCTGCGCGCAGCAACTGCCCGCGAAGCTGTAGCGCTCGCGGATTACGAACTGGCCGTTGCCCGCGCACGCGCCGCCTATCTGGCTGCCGAGGCGCGCGTTGAAACCCTTTCCGCAACATCCCTGCCACAGGCCGAAGAAGCGTTGAGGCTCGTGCGCATCGGCTACAGCAATGGCCGCTTTCCGCTGATCGAAGTCCTGGCCGCCGCCGATGCCCGCGATGCAATCCGTGAGGCGCTGATCGCTGCGCAGCAGGACCGGGGACAGGCCGCCGCCGAACTTATCAGGCTAGCTGCACAATGAGGAATATTGTCATGAACCGCAGAACGCTGGCGATTGTCGCCGCGATTGTAATCGCCGCCGCAGCGTTGCTGTATTTTATCTGGCCCGCGAACGAGGCTGCTGTCCAGCAAGACGATGAGGCGGCCGAATCCGCCTTGCCGGAAGGTCTTGTCCTGATCGGTGATGAGCAACTGCGCGCTGCCAAGATCAGAATAGAGACTGTGCAGTCCGGCGCCGCCGTTGAACTGGTCTTTCCCGCGACGGTTGCGGCCAGTCCCGCTGCCACTGCACGGATTGATGCACGCGCTACCGGTGTGGTTCGCAGTATCAGCAAGACATTGGGTGACTATGTCAGCCAGGGCGAGACGGTCGCCCGGATCGAAAGCGCTGATGCTGCTGCGCTCGCTTCGCAATTGAGTGCAGCGCGCGCGCGGGTGACGGCGCTTTCTTCTGCCTATGACCGTGAGCGACGCTTATTCGAGGGGAACGTCACGGCGAGACAGGATCTTGAAGCTGCCAGGGCCGATCTTGATGTCGCCCGTTCCGAACTGTCCCGTGCACAGGCCGCTGTCTCGGCAGCGGGGGTAAGCGGGGATGGCCGCTCACTGGCTGTTACCAGCCCCATATCTGGCCGTGTGACAACTGCGCCCATCGTGCTTGGTTCATATGTGGATGCCGGTGAGGAACTGTTTCAGGTCATCAATCCCGATGGTTTGCAGATCGAGGTCGCTTTGCCATCTGCCGATGCTGTCCGGATCAAGCCCGGCGATGAAGCTGCTCTCATTGTCGGCGATGGACGGGAAATCGGAGCGCGCGTGCGCTCGGTGACACCGTCGCTCGACCCTGAAAGCCGCAGCGCAACTGCCATTCTCAATCTTCCGGGAAGCGTCTCCGGCCTCCAACCCGGATCTTTCCTGCAGGCCCGCATCCGTCCCTCCGGCGAAATGGACCAAAGCAGCATCGCTGTTCCTGAAGATGCCGTCCAGGTGGTTGACGGCAAAGACGTCGTATTTGTTCGAACCCGCCGCGGGTTTCAGGCACGTGAGGTGGAGACAGGCAACCGCTCGAGCGGAATGGTGACGATCCATTCCGGTCTGAGCGCCGGACAAGCCGTCGCGACTGAAAACGCCTTCCTGCTGAAAGCTGAACTCGAAAAGGAGGAAGCCGAAGATGGGCATTGATCACACCGCAGCTCCCTCGCACGAGGATAGTCCGAACCACGGCAATGATGAAGGCCACGGCGTCATCGGCATGGTTCTCGACATTGCGGTGCGGTTTCGCTGGGGGATCATCGTTCTTACCATCCTTGCGGCGATCTATGGCGCATTCAATCTGGTGCGCCTGCCGATCGATGCGGTGCCCGACATCACCAACACGCAGGTCCAGATCAACACCAGCGCGCCCGCACTTTCGCCTTCGCAGGTCGAAACGCAGGTGACGTTCCCGATCGAGACCGGCCTTGCCGGGATCGAGGGGCTCGAAATGACTCGCTCGATCTCGCGCAACGGCTTCAGCCAGGTGACAGCGATATTCGAGGAAGGGACCGACATCTACTTCGCACGCAGCCAAGTGAACGAGCGGCTTGCACCGATCGGCGCATCGCTGCCCGAAGACGCGGAACCCACCATGGGGCCGATCTCGACCGGCCTTGGGGAAGTGCTGATGTATACGATCGAATATGAGCATCCCGGAGGCAAGGGTGCGGCAACAGGTGGGCGAACGGGCTGGCAGCCCGACGGCAGCTTCATTACCGAGCGCGGCGACCGGCTCGACAGCGAGGTGGCCAAGGCCGCCTATCTCCGCACCGTGCAGGATTGGGTGGTGGCTCCACTCATGCGGTCCATCGATGGCGTTGCGGGAGTCGATTCCATCGGTGGCTTCGAAAAGCAGTATCTGGTGCAGCCCGATCCGGCGCGGCTTACCGGTTATGGTCTTTCTTTCGAGTCGCTGATTCAGGCATTGGAAGCAGCCAATCTGGCGGCCGGGGCCAATTTCGTCGACCGCGCAGGGGAGGCGTTGCTGGTGCGGGTGGATGCCCGGCTTGATGGGATCGAGGCCATTAAGGAGGCCGTGGTGGCGACCCGCGAGGGCGTTCCCGTCCGCATTGGCGATGTGGCCGATGTCGCCATCGGCGGCGACCTGCGCACCGGGGCGGCATCGCTCAACGGCGAAGAGGCCGTGGTGGGCACGGTTCTGATGCGCGCAGGCGAGAACAGCCGGACCGTGGCCGCGAACGCCGCTACTCGGCTTGAGGAGGTGCGCGCATCGCTGCCCGAAGGTGTAGTGGCCGAGATCGTCTATAACCGCTCGTCTCTGGTCGATGCCACGATCGCAACCGTCGAGAAGAACCTGCTCGAAGGGGCCTTGCTGGTCATCGCGGTGCTGTTTCTGCTGCTTGGCAATATTCGGGCAGCGATTATCACGGCGCTGGTCATCCCGTTCTCGATGCTGCTTGCAGCGGTGGGGATGAACCGGCTCGGTGTGTCGGGCAATCTGATGAGTCTTGGCGCATTGGACTTCGGGTTGATCGTCGATGGCGCTGTGATCATCGTCGAGAACAGCGTCGCACGCTTGGCGGCACGGCAGCATCATGAAGGGCGCTTGCTCACGCTCGGGGAACGCCTGACCGAAACCCGCCTCGCGGCACAGGAAATGATCAAACCGACCGTTTACGGCCAAGCGATCATCTTCCTTGTTTTTGCCCCGCTGCTCACCTTCACCGGAGTCGAAGGCAAGACGTTCTCGCCGATGGCCATCACTATGATGCTGGCGCTGGCATCGGCCTTCGTGCTGTCGCTGACCTTTGTCCCGGCGATGATTGCGGTGCTGCTCAACAAGAAGCTGACCGAGAAGGAAGTGAAGCCGATTGTCTGGGCAAAGGAGCGGTATGGTCCGGCCTTGCGCAAGGCGATTGCCCGGCCTTGGCCGGTAATCGGAGCGGGTGCCGGAGCCTTTGCGCTTGCGGCAGTGCTGTTCACCTTCCTCGGCAGCGAGTTCACCCCGCAGCTCGACGAGCGCGACCTGGCGGTGCAGTCCCTGCGCATTCCCTCCACCTCGCTTGAGCAATCGCTTGTGATGCAACGGCAGGTGGAGGATCGCCTCGCCGAGTTCCCTCAGGTTGCGCTGGTGTTCTCACGAACAGGCACAGCCGAGGTGGCGAGCGACCCGATGCCGCCTAACGCTTCAGACGCCTATGTCATTCTGAAGCCACGCGATGAGTGGCCCGATCCCAGTCTGTCCAAGGATGCGCTCGTTACTGAAATGGAAAGTGCGCTCGGCGGTCTAGTCGGCAATCTCTACGAGTTCAGCCAACCGATCGAACTGCGTTTCAACGAGCTGATCGCCGGCGTTCGCGGTGATGTGGCGGTCAAGCTTTATGGCGATGACCTCACCGCGCTCACCGATGCGGCGGGCGAAGTTGCGGGAGTCCTTCGCGACGTGGAGGGCGCCGCCGACGTGAAGGTGCAGCAGGTCACGGGCTTCCCGACGCTCGACATTGCGTTCGATCGACCGACAATAGCCCGCTACGGGCTAACAGTAGAGGAGGTGGCCAAATCGGTGGCCATCGCTTTGGGCGGTCGGCCCGCAGGCATGGTGTTCGAAGGGGACCGGCGGTTCGATGTCGTTGTGCGCCTCGATGCTGCCACCCGCGACGACTTCGACCAGCTTGGTGCGCTTCCGATCGTGCTTGAAAACGGTGTGTCCATACCCCTGCGCACGCTCGCCGATTTCCGGGTGGTCGATGGTCTGGCAGAAGTGCGCCGTGAACAAGGGCGTCGGCTCGTGATTGTATCGGCCAATGTCCGCGAACGCGATCTGGGCTCCTTCGTCGAGGAAGCGCAGGAGGGTGTGGCGGCGCAGGTCGACATGCCTCCTGCTTCTTTCATCGAATGGGGCGGCCAGTATCAGAACCTGCAAGCGGCGCAGGCGCGGCTCGCTATCGTCGTGCCGGTCTGCTTCGCTTTGGTGCTGCTGCTCCTGTTCATGGCGCTCGGCGGATGGGTTCCGGCTCTGGCGGTGTTCAGCGCCATTCCCATGGCTCTGGCAGGCGGGGTCTTTGCTCTGGCCTTGCGGGGGCTGCCCTTCTCGGTTTCGGCGGCGGTGGGCTTCATCGCCCTTTCCGGCGTGGCGGTGCTCAACGGACTGGTGATGATGACGGCCATCCGACAGCGCCTCGATAAGGGCATGGCACTTGAGGAAGCGATCATTGACGGTGCGCTGGCGCGCATCCGTCCGGTGCTGATGACTGCGCTGGTGGCATCGCTTGGCTTCGTGCCGATGGCGATCGCGACCGGGACCGGGGCCGAAGTGCAGCGGCCGCTGGCGACCGTGGTCATCGGCGGCCTCATCACCGCGACCATCCTCACCCTTTTCGTTCTGCCGGCGATCGCCAAACTTGTGCTGGGCGATTCTGACGACAAGCGCAGCTGGAGGCAAAAGTGGCGCGAACGCTTGCGCCGCAATGCCACCGAAGAGGAACAGGGCGAACTCGGTGAGGTTACCTAGGTGAAGTCCGGCGCCAGCGCGATGTGGAATGGTAAACCACGATTCCATCGCGCTGGCGGCCATCGCGTCTGGTCTGATCAGGAAAGTTGGGGGACAAAGGAGAGATTGAGATGAGCGGCGAAGGTGAACTGAAGCTCGACACAGCCGAAAAGCGGCGCACCCTGTGGATTGTGCTGTGGCTTAACGTCGCCATCGCTGTCGGCTTCTTCATTACCGGCATCGCGGGCGATTCCAACGCGCTGCTCGCTAACGGGCTGGATAATTCATCGGACGCGGTGGTCTATGCGCTGAGCCTGCTGGCCCTGTCCCGTTCCCGCGTATGGAAGCGCGGCGCGGCACGCTTTTCCGGTATCATGCTGCTCGTTTTTGCAGGCGGCGTCATCGCCGATGCCATCCGGCGCTTTGTCGAAGGGTCAGAGCCAGCGGGTATCATGATGATGGCAATGGCAGCGGTGGCGGCCGTCGTGAACCTGATCTGCCTTAGGATGCTTCAGAAGATGAGCGACAAGGATGTCAACCTGCGCGCGGCGACGACTTTCAGCTTCAACGATTTCATTTCGAATGGCGGCATCATCATTGCTGCTATTATAGTGATGGTGACCGGGGCGAATTGGCCCGATCTTGTTGTCGGCATCGCTGTGGCTGGGATTGCGCTCTACGGTGGCATCGACATCCTGCGGGATGCCCACATGGACGTCCATGATGAGGATGGCACCGAACATGAGAAGGGTGATCAGTTTAGAATGTAAGCGGCGACGAAGATTTTGGCGGTCCGGAAAGCCAAGGCGCAACACAGCGCCCTCAGCGTGAGGCCACCACCGCAACAGCCAAGTCGAAGAGAAACTGCACGATCACTTACCGTCAGCAGAGCTAATGAACAGTATCTTACAGACCTTCTTGCAGATCTTCAACGATATTGTCGCGGGCTTAAGGACAGTTACAGCCAATCTTCCGATTGATATGAGCGACGCCGCCTCAAAGGAAGGCTTGTTTGTCCTTGAATTACGGTCGTCGTTATTCGTAACTAATCAACGATGACCAGACACTGAAAGTCAGTGCAAGCTACAGCCGCTCTTCTAATGCTCATACCCACCCTCGAAGCTGTCGTACTCTTCTGCTGTCATATTGGGCATGGCCTTGACGAAGGCAGTAATGTTCCACAGCGTTTGATCATCGTGATTCGGTCCAAAAGCAGGCATTCCGCTCATTTTGATGCCGTGCTTTACCATCCAGAATACTTCCCGCTCGCTCCATTGGTTCGCGGTCCGGGCCAGCGCAGGCGGGTGAGGACGCATGCCCGCCACCCAATCGGCCCGACCTTTGCCGACGCCGCCGTGACAATGTGCGCAGTATTCTTTGTATTCGCTGGCACCGGATTCGATCATTGCTCGGGTGAACTCCGGTGGCGTAGCGATGTCACCTGCGCGACGTTCTACGGAGTTATGCATCGTGGTGTCGAGCGCCCAGCCAACGACCGGATTATGACGCTGTGTCGCTGCGACATTGTAGCCCCCGGTAAACACCGTCAGTAGCGCAGAACCGGCCAGGAGAACGATCACTCCGAGCGAACTTAACACCGCAGCTTTCGCGGCAGGTTTCATGACGATCTAACCTCTTTGCATTCGACAAAGCCCGCGTAGCCCAGTTCGTCCTCTTCGCCGGGCAAAAGGACGATCATATCCATTCCCTGGAGCCCGGCGTCTCCGCTCTCATCGCGGGGGCGAAGAGTGACGCTGAGGCTACCGCCCGCAAATCGGCCTTCGCCTTCTGCAGGAAGCGGAACCAGTTTGCCGTTGAGCTTGATGGTGCCTTCACCACCGCGGGTAAATACGAAGGACGGAAACGCGACCTCAGTCAGCCGGACCGCACAACGACCCTCCAGCCCGCCGATGACTGCCAGATCGGCTTCCGACATCGTCTCTGGCTTGATCAGCGCACCCGAAACCCTGGCAAGCGCCGCTTGCGGGGCCATCACTGGCGCGGGGGTCGGCGCCGGTTCGAGCTGCGCCTCCCGATCGTTGCCGATCGCGTCGTTTCGGTTGCAGCCGGACAGCGTCAGGACGGCCATGAAAGAAAAAGCGATAAGTTCCCTCATGGCTGTGTTTCCTTCGGAAGGCGCTCGGTCACCCTCACACCGTTCTCATCAATATCGGCGATCAGGTAGCGCATTTGTGCGATCTCGCGGCGCTGGGCGAGGATGATGTCGTGCGCGAGTTTGCGCACTCGTGGATCGCGGATATGCGCGCGCTCGCTGGTCATGATCGCGATCGAGTGGTGAGGGATCATCGCCGCCATGTATTCGGTGTCGGTCACGGTCGTCTGACTCCGCACCAGCCAAAGAGCGACCGAGAAGACCAGCACTGCGACGCCAAGAATGAGCGTGTTCTTGGCCCGGTTGGGGTACATGCTCCACATGAAAAGAAGCATGATCACCATCATGGCTGCACCCATGACGAAGGCCATCCAGAAGCGAGTTTCACTCCAGAAGACATGGTCGATATTATAGGTATTAATGTACATCAGGCCGAACATGACGACTGTGCTGGTGCCGATCATGGCCATGAAGCGCCGATAAGGGTCGCGTTCTGAGTCTCCGTCGTTTTCCTTCGACCTTCTCAAAGCTGATCTCCCGCTTTTTGAACAGCTTAATCTAATAACCGCCGCAGTAGTGCATGGTTCCTTCTCCGCTTGGCACCAGGCGGTGGAGGCCATCGCGATCCGAAGGTGAGCGCATGCTAAAGAGAGGCTCACCAACTACCCAAACAGTCGATCGGGCGACCACCGCCGCGAAGGTGTCTTGGCCTCCTAAGCCGACCCCGAAAACGACATATGATATAAGCCAGCTCCAGTGGCTCGGCGGCCAAATCTTTCGTCAGCGTCGGGCTATGGGCGCACATCCTCGAGGATCGTGCAGCGGCTGAAGCTTGAAGGTGTCAAGGCAGTGGGAAGAAGCCAAGCGCCGCCAGCATCGCGTTTCTGTCCGCTGTGAGGCACACGCTACTATCGGCAAGCACCCCATAAACCCTGAAGACTTACCGACAGCATTAGGCGCGTTTCTTCGACATCAGACGATCACCCCTTTGCGGCGAATTGAAAAGTCCGCTGGCAGAGTGCGCTCTCCTTTTCAGATTAGCATCCAAGCAGCCATGCCGATCATCATCAGGTTTTCGGTCAGCGAAACGAAACCGAGCGGCACATTGCTGTCACCGCCCACGCAAGCGCATTTGAGTTCGCGCCGCTCAACGTAGACCGCCTTGAACACAGACACCGCACCGACGGTGCCGATAAACAGCGCCACCGGTATCGAAAGCCAATGCAGCTGGCCCGAGATCATCAGCACACCGGCCAGGCCCTCGGCGAAGGGATAGAGGGTCGCATAAGGCACCCAGCGCTTTGCCAGAAGGTCGTAATTGAGGAACATGGTCGCAAACTTGTCGACATTCTGGAGCTTGAGCAGCGCCAGCACGCACATGCTGAAAGCAATAAACCACTCCGCGACGCGAATGCTCAGGGCCGTTCCATCGACTGCGATGCCGGCGGCCATCGCCATCGCTGCGGTCATGGCGAAGAGCGCGATGATTGGGCGATAGCTGGTTGCACCAGGATCAGGGACCTTGATCCCGAAGAATCGCCGCAGGTCATCATGCCCTCCAATGCGCTCGTCATCGATGAAGGTGTGAGGGGTGGTTGCAACGCCGTGTTCAGCCTTGAACGCATCAGTCTGTTCGCGCGTGGTGAGGTGCCGATCATCGACCTTGTAGCCGCGCGTTTCGAGGAGATGTTTGGATTTCAGGCCATAAGGGCAGGTGTGATTTGGCATGACCATGCGGTAGAGTACTGCGGTTTTGGCGGATGAGGGCATTTGTGATTTCCTTTGAATCGCTGCAATGTAGCCCATATAGGTTCCGTACCATGGTACGGGATCAAGGGTTGAAATGAAAATCGGTGAACTTGCCCGCGCAGGCGGGGTCAATGTCGAGACGATCCGCTATTATCAGCGCCGCGGGTTGCTGGCGCAGCCTGCGCGGCATGAGGGGCCTCGCCGCTACACACGCAGCGATCTTGGCCGTTTGCAATCGATCCGCTCGGCGCAGACCGCGGGCTTCACGCTTGACGAGATCGCGACACTTCTTGCTCTCGATACCGGCGACCGCACAGCGGCGCAGGATCTGGCGCGCGTTCGGATTGCGGCTCTCGATGAGAAAATCGCGACCTTGCAAACTATGCGGGGAGCCCTCGTCAGGCTTGCAGATGACTGTGCGTCGGACCAATCCGGACCCTGTCCCATCATCGATGCTTTCAGCTTTGCGCAGGAAAATGCAGGATCGAAGCTGGCAACTTGAGGGGTTTTTGCCGCGCCCGCGTATACAATGCCGAAGGAGCTTGATGATGGACCTCGACACAAATCTCGCCCGACTGGCCAGGCTTCCCGTACCGGATCTTTCCGCGATTGATGGCGGAAGGCTGGCGGCACGCGCGCAGAACGAGGTCCGGCAGACGCGGGCTATGCTCGGTCTAGGGCTCGTGATGTCGCTGGGGATGGGGATCGTCGGCGGACTTCAGGTCCCTGCGCGCGCCGAGGTGCCCCTTGCTGCGTTCGGGCCGCCGGCCTCGCTTACGCCCCTGATTGCACTGGGTCAGGAATGAACCTTCGTCGTATCGCCTTGGCGGCGGCGCTGATTGTTGCGCTCGCGCTGGTCGGAGTATGGCTTGGACGAATGCTCCAACCCGCACCGCACCATGGTGGGGCTGAACTCCACGCCTTGATTCATGGTGAGCTCGACCTCGATCCGGCGCAGGAACGAGAACTGACCGCATTGGAGCGGCAGTTTGCGGCGCGGCGCGAGGCACTCGAAGACCGGCTCAGGCGCAGCAATGCACTGCTCGCCGACGCCATTGCCGCTGAACATGAATTTGGTCCCCGCGTTTCTGCGGCGGTGGACGATACGCATGACGCGATGGGGGATCTCCAGAAGGCGACGCTCGAGCATGTTTTTGCGATGCGGGCCATACTTCGTCCCGATCAACAGGCGCGGTTCGATGCGGTGGTTAGCAAGAGCCTCGCTGCGCAGCCGCAGTGACCTCAGACAATCCGGATGCGGCGCTCATACGCGAAGCACGGGCCGGAGGGTCCGGCGCGCAACGTGCGCTGGTCGAGCGCTACCGTGAGACCGTGTACCGGCTTGCGCGCTCGGCGACAGGCGACCCCGAGGAAGCGTTCGATCTTGCGCAGGAAACGTTCGTTGCCGCGTTTGCTGCGCTGAACCGTTATGATCCCGAGCGACCATTCAAGGCCTGGATCAGCGCCATCACGCTCAACAAATGCCGGGACTGGGCTCGTCGCCGCGCGGTCAGGCGGTTCATCGGTCTGCCGATGCCGGAGCACACGGCGGACTGGATTGCTGATGATGCGCCGTCGGCGGAAACACTTGCTGCAGACCGCGCCGAGCTTGCCGCGACCGCCCGTGCAATCGCCGGGCTTCCAGCCAAGCTGAAAGACGTGTTGATTTTGTGCACGGTTGAGGGCCTGAGCCAGCAGGAGGCCGCAATGACGCTGGGCATCAGTGTCAAGGCGGTCGAGACGCGGCTTTCGCGCGCGCGTCAAAAATTGGTGGGTATTTTGAGGGGTGGCCCGGACGCGCGCGTATAGAAGCGTATGAACAGTCCGAACCTTACACGTCGCCACCTGATCGCCGCCCTTGGCGCAGGATCCGCCTTCGCTGCCATGCCTGCTTGGGCGCAGGGACACAGCATGCATCGGGGCGGCAGCCATGGGCGCGGCGGCCCGCGTATTCCAGCAGGCTTTGGCGAGCTATCCGGCGATGTCATCGATCTGACCGTGGGCAGCGGCCACCGCATTGTCGAAGGGCGGCGCGGCCCGGGCATTGCCGTCAACGGTAGTGTACCCGGCCCGCTGATCCGGCTGCGCGAAGGGCAGAATGTCCGCTTGAATGTCACCAATAACCTGGAGACCGACACATCGGTCCACTGGCACGGCTTCCTTTTGCCGTTCCACATGGATGGGGTGCCCGGCATCAGCTTTCCCGGTATCAAACCGGGCCAGACCTTCACCTATGAATTCCCCATCCGCCAGTCGGGCACCTATTGGTATCACAGCCATTCGGGCCTACAGGAGCAGTCCGGCCATTACGGCCCAATGATCATTGATCCCGCCGGTGCAGAGCCGGTTGAGTTTGATCGCGATTACATCCTGCTGCTGAGCGACTTCACGGTGCTCGACCCGCATTTCATCATGAGCCGGCTTCGCACGGGTGAAGGCTATTTCAACCGGCAGCTGAGCACCTGGACCGACCAATATCCGATGTCGGGCGAAGAACGGCGGATGTGGGCCGAAATGCGGATGATGCCGACCGACATCATGGATATCGGCGCGCCGACCTACACCTTTCTTGCCAATGGGCGGGGGCCAACCGAGGGGATGGAATATCTGTTCCGCGCTGGAGAACGCGTGCGGCTGCGCATCATCAATGGATCGGCGCAGAGCTTCTTTAATGTCCGCATCCCGGGCCTGCCAATGACGGTCATCGCTGCCGATGGCCAGAATGTGCGCCCGGTCGAGGTCGACGAATTCCAGATCGGAACGGCAGAAATCTATGACGTGATCGTCACGCCCGGTGATGCTGATGCCTATGCCATCGTGGGCGAATCGATGGACCGTTCCGGCATGGCGCTGGCGATGCTGGCGAGCCGCCCCGGTGCGCGCGCGGCGGTGCCAGCGCTGCGCGATCCGCCGCTGTTGACCATGGGCGACATGGGCATGAACCACGGCTCTGATGGCATGGATCACAGCATGATGGATCATGGCGCCGCCGCAGATGCTGCAGCGGGCGAGATGGATCACGCAGCCATGGGCCATGGCGATCCGGTCGCGCCCGTTGACACCGCTGATGGTGCGATGGCCGGGATGGCGATGGGCGGAATGAGCATGGACGGGATGATGATGCGCGACACCACGCTGCTACCGCCTGACGTTGCGATTGGCCCAGGGATCGATATGGTGTCGATGGCACCGACGGACAAAATGGGCGATCCCGGCCTTGGACTGCGCGACGTGCCGCACCGCGTGCTCAATTACCGGATGCTGACTGCGCTCGAACCCAATCGCGACACCCGCGAGCCGTCGCGGCTCCTTGAGCTTCACCTCACCGGCAATATGGAACGCTATATGTGGTCGTTCGACGGGCGGATGTATTCCGCCGTCAGCGATGTGCCGATCCGTTTTGCGTGGAACGAGCGGGTGCGGGTGAAGCTGGTCAACAATACGATGATGGCGCACCCGATCCATCTGCACGGCATGTTCTTCGAACTGGTCAACGGGGAAAGCGCTGCACATCAGCCGCGCAAGAATGTCGTGATTGTGCAACCTGGCGCCAGCGCGCAATTTGATCTCACGGCCAATGAGCCCGGCGACTGGGCGTTTCACTGCCACCTGATGTATCACATGCATGGCGGGATGATGCAGACTGTGACCGTGGTCGGTCCGGGCGGCGGCGCATGAGTGTGCGGCCTGTCTTTTATGCGGCATTGCTAGGTAGCGCGGTGATTGCTGCGCCAGCAGTGGCGCAGCATCAGGGTCATGCAATGCCAATGCCTGCCCCAGCACCTGCGCCGAGCCCTACTCCTGCGCCGACGACTCCTCCCGCCGATCCCCATGCCGGGCACGTCATGCCCGCTGCGCCGATAACGCCAGCGCCTGCACCTACTGATCCGCATGCCGGTCATACGATGCCTGCAACACCGACAGCTCCGCCGGTTGACCCTCACGCCGAGCATGCCATGCCAGCGATGCCCGCATCTGATCCAGCAGATCCGATGGCGGATATGGATCATAGCACCATGGATCATAGCACCATGGATCACGGCATGATGGACGACGCTGTGTCGGCATCGCCTGGACCTGAGATGGAAACCCCGCCGCCACCTGAGGCTGGAAGCGGTCCACCTCGCGCTGCCGATGCCATTTGGGGCGCCGACGCGATGCGAGCTTCGCGCGAGGATCTGCAACGCACCCACGGCGATTTCCCGGTCTTCTGGTTTCAGGGCGACCGGTTCGAGACACAAGTGCGCGAAGGTGCAGATGGCTACCTGTGGGACTTGCAAGGTTATTATGGCGGGCCGACGAGCCGGTTCTGGTTCAAGAGCGAGGGCGAAGGCACGTTCGGCGAACCGATTGAACAAGCCGAAGTTCAGGCGCTTTACGCCCGGGCCATTGCGCCCTTCTGGGATCTGCAGGCGGGCGTGCGGCAAGACTTCGGGGGACCTGACACCACGCATGCAGTGATCGGCGTGCAAGGGCTTTCGCCTTACCAGTTCGAAGTCGACGCCGCATTGTTCTTGTCCCAGCGCGGCGATCTCACCGCGCGGATCGAGGGCGAGGTTGACCAGCGCATTACACAGCGTCTGATCCTGCAGCCACGCGCCGAGGTCAACTTGTCAGCGCAAGACATTCCGCGCCTCGGGATCGGGTCAGGCATAGACTCGGTCGAGGTTGGCGTACGGCTGCGCTACGAATTCATTCGCGAGTTCGCCCCTTATCTCGGCATTGAACAAAGCTGGCGCCTCGGTGGCAGCGCCGATTACGCCCGCGCACGCGGCGAGGATCCCAGCGTCACCAACTTTCTCGTCGGCATCCGTTTTTGGTTTTAAAGTGAAGGAATACTCCATGAAATTCGCATCCGTTTTTGCAGCCCTTGCTATGGTGTCGGCACCCACTCTTCTCCCGGCCGCTGCGCTTGCTCACACCAAAGTCGTCGCATCAACACCGGCGGAGGGAACGACTGTTGGCAGCGCGCGCGTGGTCACGCTGACATTCAGTGAAGCACTGCTCCCGCCGACGGCGGCGGCAAGCATCGTCATGACCGCGATGCCGGGCATGGCAAACCACGGCGAAATGGCCATCCGCAACTTCACCACTGCCTGGTCCAACGGCAACAAGACCATGACGCTCAACCTGAAAAAGCCGCTGGCCAAAGGTACCTATGAGGTGCGCTGGCAGGCTGCGGGGGCTGACGGCCATCGTATGACAGGTAAAGTCAGCTTCATCATCGGCTGATATGGAAATGGGTGAGCTAACCGAACAGGTTCTGCGGTCTGTGCATTATGCGTTGCTCCTCGGCCTGTTCGGTTGGACAGCATTTCGCCTGTTAAGGCTTCGGGGACGGGATTGGGTGTCTCCGGATTCGTGGAAGGTTGCGCTAATCCTCGTCGCAATTTGTGCGCCATTGCTGTCGATCGCGCTGATGTTGGCGTCGATCGCAGCGATGATGGGCGCGCCGATTGCTTCGCTCGACTGGCCAATGATCGAGGCGATGATCGTTGGCACTGAGATGGGCACGGCGTTTCTGATACGTCTAACTTTGCTGGTTGTGGGCCTTGGCGCTCTTTTGGCAATCCGAGCCGAAAAGGTAGCCCAGCTGGTTGCCACCATATGCTTTGCCGGTGCGCTGCTGACGCTCAGCTGGAGCGGCCATGCAGCTGCGACTGAAGGCGAATTGGGCCTGTTCCACCGCTTGAACAATGGCGTTCATCTGCTGGCGACCAGCCTGTGGCTGGGTGCCATTTGCTGGTTCCTGATGCTTTCAGTCAAAGCCCACCGCCAGCCCGATCTCATCCCTGCCTTGCCGCTACTTGCCGTCATGCACGCGTTCGCGCCGCTGGGCGTCGGTCTGGTCGCCGCTGCCGCACTGACGGGTATGATCAACGCACATTTGATCTTTGGACTGGAAAACAGCGCGGCGGTTTTGACCACACCTTATGGCATCTTGCTGGTCGCCAAAGTCATGTTGGTTGGCATTATGCTGGCGTTCGGCGCGCACAACGCCTCGATCGGACGACGGGAGGTTCTGGAGCAATGCCGCGAGAGTTCTGAGCCCTTAATCGCTTTGTCGCGCCTTCGCAGAAGCCTGGCAGGCGAGTTGACGCTGGCCGGCGGCGTGATTGGTCTGATTGCGGTGCTGGGCTTGATGTCGCCAGTGATGATGTAAACAAGAACACGGCACAGGGAGGAACATGGCGATGCTAAAGGGTACCGTGGTTCAGTTGGCTGGGCGACGCACTGCGCGTCTCGCTGCTATTGCGATGATCGGGCTAAGTGTGGCGGCTGCGCATCCTGGGGCGCACGATGCGCCGCAAATGCCGGCCTCGGGAACGGCGGGTGTATCTATCGACGCAGCAACACCGGTCGGAACTGTCATGGCCTTCCACGCCGCACTTGCCAGCGGCGATACGGACGCCGCGCTGACGCACCTCGCTGAAGACGTCATGATTTTTGAATCTGGCGGCGTTGAAAATAGCCGCGCCGAATATGCTAGCCATCATCTGAAGGCCGACGCTGCCTTCAGTGCCGCGGTGCCTCGAACCTTGGTCAGCCGGACGCATGGAATGCAAGGCGATATGGCCTGGGTCATAAGTGTCGAAACGGTCTCCGGAACCTACCGTACGCGCGCGATCAATAGCCGGTCGGTCGAGACGATGATGCTAAGGCAGGTGAACGGGCAATGGCGTATCGTGCACATCCACTGGTCAACCGCGGAAATCACCCGATAGAGGCTGCGGAATAGTGGCAGCAAGAAGGCCCGACTATTGGTTGCATAATTGAGGACGTCGGTGGCGGAGGGTCTCGAAATCCCGCGCTGTACTGAACGGGAGCTTTCCCATCTTCAAGAGCCTGCACCTGCTGTTCAGCTCCCGGCCCACTTTCTGCCACTCTGCGGAGCCATGCAGACAGGCTCTGGACGTCGGCGTCTGACAGGTCCTGCCGTTCGACACGTCTATTGGGAACAACCGCTTCGTCCCACTTCTCGTCATTCCCTACGGCGCAGATGCTGCACGCTAAAAGGAAAGCTACCGACCTGTCATCGCGCTTCTGGTGAGATGCGAGGCACAGGGGCTCACCCGAGAAATTCGGCGCTGCTGTTTCTCATACTCGATACATCGCGCCGATGACCGACGGCGCTCCCTTTGTCGGAATGAACACCCGCGTGCGAAACGCGATAATCTCAGTGAAACAGCCGATGCTTTTCAGCCAAGGGAGCTGATCGACCGGTGCGCCCACGATTTCATAGCGCTGCTCGCTTGCCACCCGCGAACATTTGATGGTCGCCTCGAACGGTAGCTTGATGGTGATTGTCCGATGCTCTCCAAGCGCCCTAATGATCGTATCCGGGGTTAGTTCAACGGTAGAGGCAATGTCGAATTTCTCGAGCAGCTTTGCCACATCGAGCT
>NZ_LSJS01000216.1 GCF_001557325.1 Erythrobacter donghaensis | reverse complement strand
GAGGGTGTCATCTCTATCTAGCAGAGGGGTGTCATTTCTATTTAGCGCCTACAGTTCTCAAGATTGATAATAAACATTATGTTAATACCGATACCTTAACTGTCCATGTAAACTGTGTCCAGTGTGATTGTGCGACAGTTGCTGTCATGGCATCTTCATGGACTCGATTTGTCGCGCCCGATAGTCGCCGCGACTTACGCGCAAGGCTCGCGCAATCGCGCGGTTGGCAGCCTCAAGATCAAAGCGCTCCGGGTCAAACTTGCGTCCCGCCCAGCGCCGATTGTCCGCGTGCTCCTCATGGTCAGGATCGCGCCACGCCTCAAGGAAGGCTTCATAGCCGCTGTCTCCACCGACATCCTCCGGCGGACAGCTGCGCGATCCGGCAATGCAGCGAGGGTATTTGACGCCTTGCGCCCGGGGCATTGGGGTCAGGATGAGCCGGTGCTGCCAGTTATCGCCGAAGTCGTACTGGTAGAGAATCTCGAGCTGCGCATCAGGCTCATAGGGAAACCGCAGGTCGCGCAGGTGCACCTCGGTCGCCTCAATCACCCGGGGGCCATCGGCATCTTCTTCGAGGTGTTCAGGCGCGCCGATAACCAGCCCGCCCACGATGAACTGGTGCAAATGGCTGTCGGTCCACCCAATGGCCGCCTGCAGCACCTCGTGCAATTGCGCGAAGTTGAGGTCGCGCGGCAATTCCAGCGTCCGGCTGATAACCGGCTCGATCCCGAGGATCTGAGCTTCGAGCCGGATGATGAAGTCGTAGGGATCGAAGCGCTTTGCCATGCGGCAATGATGCCGCCGCAGCGCGGCGCCCGCAAGTTCGGGGGTACTAACAGTGCCGGCAAAGAGGTCCGCAATGGCCTCAGCGCAGAAGCTCGCTGACCAGCGAGGGCCGCCGGGCGATCATCGCCAGCAGCACCTGCGCCGGGCCGGTCGGCTGCCTGCGGCCATGCTCCCAATTGAGCAATGTGCCCTTGGCGACACCGATGCTGCGTGCAAACGCGCTTTGCGACAGCCCTGTCCGGGCCCGGATCGCCGCGACATCCACAACCGGCACTTCGATGGTGTGCACGCGCGCGCCAGCCTCCTTGCCCTGAGCATGGTCCAGCGCCTCGTTCAGTCCCTGCATGATGCTCTCGTAAGCCGTGCTCATCATCGATCTTTAGTAGATAGAGATCCGGGTCTCGCGTTCGTTATCGCGCATGACGGCCTTGACGCGGCGCTCAGACTCGGGCCGTTCGACAACGACCTGCAAGGTCGTTGTGCGCGTCAACTATGCGCCGCCGACCCATAGGACAATGACGCATATGCAGCGCGGAGAGCACGGAAAGACATCGGCCTGCCCTGCCCCTTCAGTGGTTATCTGGGACATGAAACCTGAGGGGATGCCTGGGTTTTGTAAAAGCCGGGTTGAAGGTTCGCCCTCCAACCCGACACCCTAAATCCAAGGAATTCAATCGCACTTTCAGGCAGTTCGTGGCAAGATTTACAACTGTATCGACGCAACCTTCATATTCTGGCTGCCGCAACGAACCCTGAGGCCAGTGCGTTTATCATCGTCAATCGCAAACCATACCGTCAGGAGTTCCGTCTGAACGGATGATTCCTGGAACGCAGTTAGTCCCTGACGATGACCCGCTATCAAGTCCACCGACAAGCGCACCGACTGCCGCATCCCGCATCGCCTGCCCTTGAGCTGCAGTCCGAAGACCGCGGCATCCGATGACGGCGTCCCAGAACTGGATGCAGCTCAGGTTCGGTCCGTTCATCTCCACCATGACGGAGCCGGGCGCGCCG
The DNA here is from genome assembly GCF_001557325.1 of Erythrobacter donghaensis. Lineage (GTDB taxonomy): Bacteria > Pseudomonadota > Alphaproteobacteria > Sphingomonadales > Sphingomonadaceae > Erythrobacter > Erythrobacter donghaensis_B. The sequence continues at coordinate 2,545 of NZ_LSJS01000216.1, read as the reverse complement.
CCGTTGTAGGTGTATTCGCCGCGCATCACATAGGTCCCCACCCCGGCCTTGCCTGACACGATCTTGACGTTCGTCAGGCTGCCAGGATCATAGCGATTGAAAGCCCAACCTTGGGAGTCCTGGCGGACATATTGTTCGAATTTCCGGGTCAGAGCCGGGCCGGCAGATGGAAGTGCGGCGTATCGTGCGGCTGCCTCAGCAGCAGCAATCCTGTCCTTTTCCGCCTGCAACGCCAACTGGCGATCGCGTTCGACATAATCGACCAGAGACGTTGCGCTGGTGGTCACCACGCCTCGATACTTTTCTCCGCGCCGACCAGTGTTTTCCGTTCTCGCATTAAATCCGTTGCGGTCGCAATCGGCTGTGTACCGGGAGCCGTCGTTCATGGTTATCTGGCAAGTGGTGCCCACTCTTGTCCCCGTCATGGTGCCAGAACCTGCGCCAGCGGCCTCCCCCTGTTGTCGCCAAACACCTTTTAAGGTGTTGCCCTCGTATTCTACCTCGATCCGCACTGTACCGCGGTAAGGTTCAGAAGAACCACTGGTTGCTGACTCGATGAGAGCACCCAAGCTGAGGCGTCGCGGAGGACGCATAGGCGTTGACTTGGTGCCCTCGTAGCTGCCCTCGTAAACGATCTTGCCCCTGAAATCGTCCGCGATAACCGCAGACTCCACATTGCCGGCCTGGGCGAGGAGCGGGGCATGACCAAATGCTGACAAACCAATAATTGCGACAAACATCAAAGATGATTTTTTCATAACTGGCTCCTGAGTTTTATAAAGCATCGGACCGGCCGATATTCAATTGAACTATTTGTGAAATTTTGCGAAAAATTGCGCTCAAATCGTTCAGATAAGATGCGGTTTTGCCGACAAGCTCATTTCATGCGGCAGTTGGCCAATCTCATGCCTGCCTGCCTGCAATGACCGCCAGATTTTCATCCGCGAGTGCGCGGATTTCGGCAGTGGCACCTTCCTTCGATGCCTCGAGCCACTTGCGTGCTTCGCCATCATCGCGAGGCACACCAGCGCCGTTCATGTAGGCAACGCCAAGGTTCAGCTGGGCCTCGGACAGGCCCAGTTGCGCTGCATCGCGGTAAAGCTCGAAAGCACGTACCGGATCTTTGGCAACACCGGCGCCATACTCGTAGGCGACACCGAGATTGAACATGGCCTCCGGTTCGCCAAGCTCGCTGCCCCTTGCGAAGGCAGCATTGGCCTTTTGCGCATCTTCCGGGAGTGGCCCGCCGGGCAAATAGAGGTTCCCGATGACAGTGTGGGCTGACGCCAAGCCCTGCGCTGCTGCCTTTTGCGCCCAAATCAACGCGCTGCCGCCATCTTTCGGGCCTCCAACTCCTCTGGAGTAGAAGCGGGCCAGATCGAGTTGGGCTCCGGCATTTCCGGCCTCTGCGGCTTGGCTCGTCCAATATCGTGCAAGCACCAGATCCTTAGGGCCGTCTTGTCCGAGATAGTAAGCGAGTCCCAGATGCTGAGCGGCTTCTGCCACACCCAACATGGCGGCCGGGCGGATCAAGGCGATGACGCCGGGGGCGTCACCTGACTGGGCGGCTATCCGGCGGTTCTCGCCGATGCCCAGCGCAATAAGCGCCGCCGAGATCACGCCGAAGAGAACAAGCCCGAATACAGCCGTCATCGCTGGGAGCCAGCGGCCAAAACGAGCTGCGCGCTCTCGAAGAATGGAAATGAAGGGGACGGCCATGAGCATCAGGCCGACGCCGGCGACGAGTGGCACAAATCCCCACAGAGCCGACTGCGTCCACCCCCAGATCAGCAGCAGACCTGCGGCTGCCAGAATGATCCCGGTGGCCAAAGACATGAAGGATTTTATCGATTTCATGGGTGTTGCTCCCGCTCGCCCCACCCAATGACCTAGGTCCGCCTGGATTGGGGGATGTTGAAGGGTGTGATTCCACGGCGCGCCCCATCGGCCATGGGCCTGGCGCTTTTGCGTGGAGTGGGAGGGTCAGACCGATGACCCGCAGTGAGGATCAAATGTCGTACTTGCGTCCATCGAGGCTGCATGCCTTGCCGAAGGAGCGATAGGCGGAGCAGGTGCGGATGCCGTTGCTGAACGACATGTAGACGGTGTCCGACAGGGTGTCGTCGCCGCAGCGATAGTCATAGCGAGCGGCGACCACGACCCGAACCGCATCACTCGCGATGATCTGCACGTTGCGCGCGCTCCAGTTTACGTAGGAGCAGGCCCATCCATCGACCCTGACAAGCTCGCGAAGCTGGCTGTCGGCGAACTGCTCGTTCGTCTGCGCTGCGGCGGGCTGAGCGATGCCGAGCGTGATGAGAGCGGCTGCGATGGCGCCGGTGGTACGGTTGAAGAGAGTGTTGCGCATGATGTGGTCTCCCTGCTGCTGGGGCTGCGTGGTGCATCCCCGTTTGGTGAGACCAGAATTATCGGCCGCAAGTGCCCTCAGGAACTTTCAATTCCCGAAAGGGGCTTTTTCATGCTTCTTTACAACATCTTACCGCCCTTCACCGGCGATGATGAACGGTGCCCATGCGCTGGGGTG
>NZ_LSJS01000023.1 GCF_001557325.1 Erythrobacter donghaensis | reverse complement strand
GCGCTGGTAGCTCGCGCCCGTTCCGCTCCCCGAATACGAGCCGGGCGACGCCTTCGTCTTCTCCGATGGCCGGGTCGAGCGGGTGATCGCGATGGGCGACACGCGCATGACCTGGGCCGGCCTGTCGGGCGCGAGCTACCAGCGCAGCCGCAATTTCGTGGTGCCGGTGCTCGAATGGCGCAGCGGCCGCGCCACGGGGCGGCGCGAGGTGCACGGCAATCCCGATGCGCTTTGGCCGATCGCAAAGAGCAAGTCCGCGCGCTTCCGGGTGGTGACCGAGACGAGGGCGAACGCCCAGGCCTCGCTGCGCCGTTCGGTCAGCCTGTGGGTGTGCAAGACAGGCAAGCCCAGGATCTTCGCCGTCACGGCCGGCACCTACGAGGCGATCCCCGTCAAGTGCGACCGCTACTCGCCCACCACCATGCGCCTCGTCGAGCAGCGCGAGTGGGACTATGCGCCCGAGCTCGGCCACTATGTCCGGCGGGTCACGGTCAATTACCTGCGCGGCACCACGCGCACAGTCGAGCTGGTGGCGGCGCTATCGGGCCCTGCGGCCAGCAAGGCCCGGTTGACCGCCCTCGCCCGCGCGGCACGGCAATCGGCCACGACCGCCAGACGCTAGCGAAGGCCAGCCAAGCCACGCATGATCGCGGCGATGGGCCTCACTCCCGCCTAGTCGTCGAGCCACTGCTTCCACGCGAACCATCCCATCACGCCCGCGCCGATCGCCACGCAGAAGGCGACCACGCCCCAGAACGACCAGGGCTCATGCGCGAAGGGAATGCCCTCCACGTTCATCCCCAGAAGGCCCGTGACGAAGGTCAGCGGCAGGAAGATGAAGGCCGTCACGGCAATCGCGAGGCTGCGCTGGTCGATCATCTCGGCGCGCAGGTCGGTGAGCTGTTCGTGGAGCAGCGCGGCGCGCTCGCGCACCGCCTCGAGCTCCTCGGCCATGCGCGCGAAGCGGTCGGCCGCCTCGCGCAGGTGCAGGCGGTCGTCCTTGCTGATCCAGTCGAACTCGAGCTGCGCCATCTGCGCCAGCGCATCGCGGTCGGGCGCGACGAAGCGCCGCAGCACGATCGCCTGGCTGCGGATGCGGGCGATCATGCGGCGCAGGGCATAGATGTCGCCATCGAGCATCCCCTCGCAATCGTCGAGACTGTCGCCGAGCTCGGCGACCTGCGGATCGAGCTCCTGGCTGATCGCCTGCGCCAGCTGCGCGACGAAATCGCCCCCGTCGGTGATGCGTCCGGCGCGCATCAGCGCCTCGACCTTTCCGAGCGCGGCGAGCGGGTAGCGGCTGACCGAGGTGACGCGCCCCCGCTCCACCCAGACCCGGATCGAAACCAGCCCGTCGCTGCCATGCGATGCGGCGAGCGCCGTGCCGCGCAGGTTCATCAGCACCGCATCATCCACCTCGTCGCAGCGCGGCCGGGTCTCATGGGCGATCAGCGCATTGGCGGCCATCCGCGGAACGTAGCCCGGCAGGTCTGCCGGATTGAGCTCGCCGGAGCCTTCGGCATGGAGCCAGACGAAGCCGGGCCCGGCATAGCCCGCGACCGCTTGCGGATCGATTTCGGCAAGGATGCCGTTCTGGACGACCAGCGCCCTGGCGGTCAGCGGGTTGGCGGGGCCGTTCATGCCCTGCCTGTTAGCCTCGCGCAGCGCCTCGCGGCAAGCGGGCGCCCGAGCAATCCTTTTCAGAAATACTTCTCGCTCGCGATCGCCGCCCCCTCGGCAAGCGCGGCGAGCTTGGCCCAGACGATTTCCGGATCGAGCGCATTGCTGCCCGCGTGAACCGAAAAGCCGCAATCGACCCCGGCCATCACGCGGTCGGCCCCGAGCAGATCGGCATAGCGGCCGATGCGCTGGGCGATCAGTTCGGGGTGCTCGATATAGGGGCTCTGCGGCTCGACCATGCCGGGGCACAGGATCTTGCCTTCGGGCAGGGGGTGCTTCTCGAAGAAAGCGAATTCGTGCGCGTGGCGTGGGTTCGCGCCCTCCAGCAGCACGGTCTGCGGCTTCGCGCTCCAGACGATGTCGGCGATTTCATCGAGCGCGACGTCGCAATGGTGCGGGCCGGGATAGTTGCCCCAGCACAGGTGCATGCGCAGCTGCTCGGCGGGGATGTTCGCGACCGCGTGGTTGAGCGCGGCGATGTTCATGCCGATGCGCTTGCGGAATTCCTGCGTGGACAGGTGGGTGAACTGCACGTGGCGGCCCATGGCGAGGTCGGGGCAGTCGACCTGCAGCGTGATCCCGGCCGCCGCGATCGTCTCGTATTCGTGGCGCAGCCCCTCGGCGAGCGCGAAGACATACTCCTCGTCGCTGGCGTAAAACTGGTTGGGGAAGAACAGCGCGGTGACGCCGGGTGAGGCCGCCGACATGAAGGTGGCGTGGCCGCCCGCGAGGCGCTTGAGCCGCTCGGCGTCGATCCGCGGGGCTTCCATGTCGATCACCTCGATGGGCGCGGTACAGGCCGGGGCGGAGCGCTTGGCGCGGCCCTTGTTGCCGAACACCTGCGCCTTGGCGCCGGGGAAGGCCTCGAGGTCGGCGAATTCATACTGCCCCGCCTCGCCGCCGAAGCCCGACAGGCGGTGCTTGATATAGGTGGCGTAGGAGGGCTTGGACTGCTCGCCGTCGTTGACGATGGCGACGCCCGCCTCGATCTGGCGGCGGATGACGTAAGCCGTGGCATCCTCGACCGCAGCGTCGAAATCGGCCTCGGACACAGCCTCCCCGCCCTCGCGCGCGAACACAAGATCGAGCAGCGCCTCGGGGCGCGGCAGGCTGCCGACGTGGGTGGTCAGGAAGCGCTTTTCGGTCATGGGTGTGGCCTTGTGTGAGGGGCGGCAAGATTGCGCAGGAATGCGGCGACCAGCGCGTTGAAGCGGGCCGGGTTGTCGGCGTTGGCGATGTGCCCGGCCTGCGGCACAAGCGCGTGCATCGCGCGCGGGGCGACCTGCCCGAGTGCCTCGGCGCAGGCCTTGCGCCATGCGGTGTCGTGCGCGCCGGTCAGCGCCAGCACGGGCATCGCCAGCATCGCCAGCGCCTCGCGCGGGACGTCCGGTGCATTGGCGGGAGCGAGCAGATCGCGGCCGTCATAATCGGCAAGGATCATCGCCACCAGCGCGGCAGCCTCGGGCGAGCGGGTCTGCATCAGGGGATGCCGCGACCACTCGCCGCGCAGACGCGCAAGCTCGCCCGCCGCCGCCAGCGCCCGGAAATGCTCGAGGTCGATCACCTCCTCGCGCGGCACCAGCGCGGGCAGCGGCGCGCCGGACACGATCAGCCCGGTCAGCCTCGAGGCGAACTTGCACGCCACGTCGAGCGCGACCGTCGCCCCGCGCGAGAGGCCGAGCAGCGCGAAGCGATCGAGCCCGAGGCTGTCGGCGATGACGATCACGTCCTCGGCCTCGCGCAGGAGGTCCGCCGGGGCCGTGGCCCGCCCGCAGCCGCGCCGGTCTGGCATCACCAGGAAATGCTCGCCCGCCAGCCCTGCGATCTGCGGCGCCCACATGCGGTGATCGAGCGTCCAGCCGTGAAGCAGGATCAGCGCCGGACGATCCTCCTCCCCGGCCAGGCACACCGGCAGCGCGCCGCCCTCCACGGCGACATCGCGATACCATGCGCCGGCGGAATCAGGGGTGCGCGCAGTCGGCATTTCGCTGACGCACCCCCGCCCGAACGCTCAGGCCGCTTCTTCGGCGCGGAACGGGTTGTTGTTGTGGTGATCGCCCGCCAGCCAGCGCTTGAGCTCGGCGTGGGCCGAGGCACGGCGCTCGGCATCGAGCGGCGCGGCGCGCTCGTCGTCATGGGTGAATTCGAGGATCATGCCGTTGGGATCGGTGACATAGAGCGAGCGGCAATAGCCGTGCTCGAGCACATAGGTCTGCGGCTCGGTGATCCCGGCGGCGGCGATGCGGCGGGCGAGTTCGGCCTGCCCGTCCGCATCGACGTGGAGCGCGATGTGGATGAAGGGGCTCGAGGGGATGTCGGGCCCGAATTCGGCCTGGTCCTCTGGATCGGCGAACTGGAAGAAGGCGAGCGCGGAGCCGTCGGCGAGTTCGAAGAACACGTGGCAATAGGTGCGCTCCTTGCCGAACAGCTCGTCCTTCTCGCAATAGGTCGCCATCAGCGGGAAGCCGAGCACGTCCTCATAGAACGCGCGGGTCGCCTCGAGGTCCTTGGTGACATAGGCGGTGTGGTGGAGGCGGTTCGCCAGGATCTTCGTCATCGTGCTCTCTCCCTGTCTGTTCACGCGGCCAGCTTCGCCGCGATCCGCGCGACGTGTGCCCCCTGGAAACGCGCCCCGGCAAGCTCGTTGTCGCTCGGCATGCGGCTGCCGTCATTGCCCGCCAGCGTGCTCGCGCCATAGGGGGTGCCGCCGCTGATCTCGCCCATCTCGCTGTTGCCCGCAAAGGTGTAGGGCAGGCCGACGATCACCATGCCGTGATGCAGCAGCGTGGTGTGGAACGAGGTGATGGTGGTCTCCTGCCCGCCGTGCTGGCTGGCGGTCGAGACGAACACGCTCCCGACCTTGCCGACCAGCTTGTTCTGGAACCACAGCCCCCCGGTCTGATCGAGGAAGTTCCTCATCTGCGCGGCCATGTTGCCGAAGCGGGTGGGGGTGCCGAAGATGATGGCGTCATAACCAGCCAGTTCATCCGGGGTCGCAATCGGAGCCTGCTGGTCCGTCTTCATCCCGGCACCCTTGGCGACCTCATCGGGCACCAACTCTGGGACACGTTTCACGACGACCTCGGTGCCGGGGACGCTTGCGGCGCCTTCGGCAACCGCTGCGGCCATCGCCTCGATATGGCCATAGCTCGAATAGTAGAGCACCAGCACCTTGGTCATGCGTCTCGCCTTTCGTCAGAACTTGTAGCCCACCTCGACCCCGTAGCGCCGCGGCCGGGCGCGGAACACGAAGCCGCCGGGGGAGAATTCGGCGTTGTAGATCTCGTCGAACAGGTTCTGCGCGAAGGCCGTGACCGAGACGCCGTTCGCCAGCGTGAACCCGGCGCGGGCATCGACGATGTCGACCGGATCGCGCGAGGTGGTGTTGAACGGCTCCCACCAGGTGCGCCCCGTGCGGCGATAATCGACCCTGAGCAGCGCATCGACGCTGTCGCTGACCGGCCCGGCATACTGCGCGCCGAGGTTCAGCGTGTAGCGCGAGATCTGCGGCGCCTCGTTGCCGATCACGCTCGGATCGGGGAAGGCCTCGATCTCGCTGTCGGTGAAGCCGAGCGCGGCGTTGACATCGAGATTGGGGACGATCTCGGCGGTCGCTTCCAGCTCGAAGCCGTTGATCCGGGTCTCGGGGATGTTGCCGAGATTCTGGGTCGAGGACTGGGCGAGGAAGACGAAGAAGTAGGAGTTTTCCGACTTGGTGGTGTAGGCCGCCGCGCCGAGGCGCACCGGGCCGACCTGCGCCTTGGCGCCGATCTCGAAGGTGTCGGCGGTTTCGGCCTGGAAGATGTCGCCCACGCCGACGATCCCGGCATTGACCGATTCCGCGCCCACGCCGGTCTGGTTGAACCCGCCCGAGCGGAAGCCGCGCGAATAGCCGCCGTAGAGCGTCAGGTCGGGGGTCGGCTCCCAGGTGAGCGTGATCTTGGGCTGCCAGTCGTCGAAGGAGACGGTGCGCACCTCGCCGCTCTGCGCCTGCGGCACGCCGGGGACGTTGGGCAGGAAGTTCTGCGGCGTCAGCGTGGTCTGGCGGCGGCGGTCGCGGTCATAGCGCAAGGAAGCATCGACCCGGAATTCGGGCGAGAACTCGTAGCCCGCATTGGCGAACAGCGCCCAGGCGAAGTTCTCCTGCCCGTCAGCCAGATAGGAGAACTGCGGGTTGAGCGGATTGGTCGAAGGCGAGCGGAACACCGGGAAGACGCCGTTGCCGGTGTCGATCATGTTGCCGGTCGAGATGAAGCGGGTGGTGTCGATCAGGTAGCCGCCGACCATCCAGTTGAACTTGCGGCCATCCTCGGGCGAGGCGAGGCGCACTTCCTGGCTGAACGCCTTGACGTTGAGATACTGGCTCTGGTTCAAATCGAAGCCGTTGCCCGGCCCGAAGATCTGCTCGAACAGGTTGAAGAAGAAGCTGTCGGGGATTGGCCGGAAGTCGAAGGCGTCGCCGGTGAGGATTTCCTTGAGCGTGTCGTAGGACGAGACCGAGGTCAGCACGGCGTTGTCGCCCGCATATTCGATCCTGAGCGCGACGTTGTAGATGTCGCGATCGTTCTGCCCGGGGTTGTTGACCAGCACCGGGGCGATCGTGTTCACGTCACCCACGATGTTGTAATAGAGCCCCTGGGTGCGCAGCTGGTTGAGGCTGGCGCGCAGGTCGAAGGTCAGCCTGTCGGTCGCCTCGATCAGGAGGTTGCCGCGCAAGCTGAAGTCCTCGACCGGATCGGCCTTCTCGTCGAGGAAGGCGTTGTTGATGAAGCCGTCGGTGTCGTACCACGACCCGGCGATGCGGAACTTGACGTTCTCGGCCAGCGGGCCGCTGACGCCGCCGCGCAGGAAATAGCCGAAGCCGTTGTCGATCCCCGCCGTGAAGTTGCCCGCGAATTCATCGGTCGGCTTCTTGGTGTTGATGATGATCGCCCCGCCGATGGCGTTGCGGCCATAGAGCCCGCCCTGCGGACCCTTGAGCACTTCGATCTGCTCGATATCGAACAGATCCTGATTGAACTGCGCGGGGTTCACCTGCTGCACCCCGTCGACGATCACGGCGACCGAAGGCTCGGAATTGCGGTTCTGGGTGATCCCGCGGATGATGACGAAGGCATTGCCCGCGTTCTGGGTCTCGACCAGCGTGACGTTGGGGGTGAGACCGATGAAGTCGGCGGGGCGTTCGATCCCGGCGTTCTGGATCGCCTGCGAATCGAAGGCGGTGACCGCGGCGGGGGTGTCCTGCAGCGTCTCGGTACGGCGCAGCGAGGTGACGACGATTTCGCCCTCGGCTTCGGCGGTCGGCTCGGCAGCGGTGTCCTGCGCAGCGAGCGGCGTTGCGGCAATCGCGGCGACAGCGATGGCGGTGGTGCTGGCAGCGGCGCGGCCGATGCGATCCTTGGCGCTGCGGCCCGGGCCCGAAAACTTCATATGTCTCTCCCCTGTCTGCGCGCGAACGCGCCGCTCTTATCGGCGACCCCTCTCTGTTCGGCTGGTTATGAAATTCGCAATGCGAAGTCAACTTCGATATGCGAAACTTGTGCAATGTTGCGTTGCGGCAACGCCAGCTTGGCGCGAGGCAGGCAAAGCAGGGATCGGGTTTGGCCCGGGTAGGATTTTCGCGGGGCGCCGCGGCACGGGAAATGGCCTGCGGCTGTGTGCGGGCTGTATCGGGGTAATTGTCGTTCCATAGGCGGGTATTCGACAGGCACACGCGCCGTTCGGGGCTCTGGAGCCGATCCCCCGGCTTGGCGACCTGCTTGCCTACGGGACGCGAGGGTGGCCGGGCCGCGTGGCCGCGTTCAAGCCAGTCGTCGCCCCGGACTTGCCGTGGAAGCCGGCAGGCGGATTTCAGGGCCGCCCTCGGGCAAGGCTGTCAGCCGGGATCGGGTGGGAAGTTGAAGGTCAGCTTGCGTCACGTCTCGTGGCAGCCTTCCGCCGCCGTCAGAACAACTCGTCCAGCATCAAGTGAAATTGCAGGCTGTTTTTGTCCACCTCGGTCACGCCGTAAGTCATCAGCAGCCTGTCCTGCAACGTGCTCCCGAATTCTCCGAGGCAGTTCCAAAGGATCGCGAGGTCTTGATAGCGGTTTCCTGTTCCAGCTCGCCCGACATCGATGCAGCCGGTCACAACGCCGTCGCCAATCACCAGATTATCCAGCGAGAAGTCTCCGTGCGTAACCACCGGGTCGGGAGTAACGGGCAACCGCTCCATCAGTGATTGCCACACCTGCTGAGCTGTCCAGCCTTCTCGTTCCGCATCGAAATCGTCCTCGTCGACCAGTCCGTTATCGATTCGTCGCCGCGCGACGCCGAGCCGGTAGGTGTGATCGTTGTTGAACGGACATTCGCTGACCGGGATCGCATGAACCCGGCGAAGGAAGCCTGCCAGCGCATCGACCACCGCCACCCTGTCTGCCGGCCTTGCCTCCAATACCTGATAAGCCGTCTCGCCCGGCAAAGCCGTCATGAGCAGCCAGGCCTCTTCTTTGGCATAGATGAATTTTCTCACCGTCGGGACGGGAATGTAACTCGCCAGCCAGCGTAGTCTCACCATCTCGTCAACGATCGCATCAGCCACGGCGCCAGAACCGTGCTTCAAGTAAAGCTCTGGAGCGCCGGGCTTGCCATGCAGTCGATAGACCGACCCGCCGGACTGGCCGATCACACTGCGCGCCCACGAGTATCCTTGATGGTCTTCCCTCATTTCTGCCGGCAAGGCTGGGGCAGTGCAGAGTTCCTCGCGATTAGAGTTCATTGCTCCGACCACCTCGTCCAGCTTTGCTCTGGCTAGAGTAATGAGCATCAATCGAAAATGGCAGCAACGGGGTCGCTCTGCGAATGTCAGCGTCTTTCTATGCGCCCGCCAGAGCGGACGTCACCTTTTGCCCGCCCCTCAGGGCCGCAGGCTCGCCTCGAGCGCGGGCCAGCGCTTCAGCGATCCCTCGATCTCGCCCGCCGCGCGGCGCAGCAGGGGCAGGCGGGTGCGGACGAGCTCGTCCTGCGAGATGCGGGTGGTGGAGGTGGAGCAATTGATGCTCGCGATCACCCGCTTATCGCGTCCGAAAATCGGCACTGCGACCGAAACGATCCCGTAATCGAGCTCGTCCAGCGCTGAATCGTAGCCGCGCTCGGCGATCAGCGCGAGCCGGTCGGCGAGCGCGGGGTGGTCGGTGACCGTGCGCTCGGTGAAGCGCTGGAAGGGCGCGCGGGCGAGCAGCGCCGCGCGCTCGTCCTCGGGCAGGTGCGCCGCGATCGCCTTGCCGAGCGAGGTCGCATGGAACGGGAAGCGCGTCCCCACCCCCGCCGCGACGCGGAACCGCCGGTCGGTCGAGACATGGGCGACGTAGAGGATGTCGGCGCCCGACAGCACGGCGAGGCTCGCGCTGTCGCCGGTCTGGTCGCGCAGGGCCTGCAAGGGCGGCAGCACCACCTGCTCGATCTGCATCGAGGCGAGGAAGGCCGAACCGATCGTCAGCACCGCCGGGCGCAGCAGGAACTTGCGCTCGTGCTGGCCGACATAGCCGAGCTCCACCAGCGTGATCAGGCAGCGCCGCGCCACCGCCGGGGGCAGTCCGGTCTTGGCGGCGACCTCGGAGAGGGTCATCTCGGGATGATCCTCGTCGAACGCCTTGAGGACGCGCAGGCCGCGTTCCAGCGTCGAGAGGAACTCGGGGTCTTTCCCCGCCCCCCGGTCTTCGGCTTCAGCCCCTGCGGATCCCATGCACCGGCCTTTCGATGGAGCGGCGGATCGCCGCATCGTCTGCCCCCAATAGGGGCGGCGCGGTGACCGAGTCCATCCGCGCGCCGTCGAAGGACAGGGGGAAACGGATCGTGCGGAACTCGCCCTTGGGGCCGTTCGGGTCGGTGACTTCGATGCCCAGCACCTTGGCTTGCTCGGTCGCGAGGACTTCGGTGGTGTCATAGACTGGCGAGTTGGGCACTTCGAGACGGGTCAGCTCGGCGGTCCAGTGATCGCGCGGCTGCCCGGCAAAGATCGGCGCGAGGAAGGCGACCACATCCTCGTAATGCGCGATCCGCGCCTCGCGGCTTTCGAAGGCGGGCAGGCTCAGCATGTCGGGCCGGCCGACGGCGGTGGCGAGGTTCTCCCAGAACTTCGGCGGCGAGGACATGTGAAGCGCAAGCCACTTGCCGTCCGCGCACTGGAAAACGTAGCTCTGACTGACGTGGGGGCGGGAATAGGGCCCCATCACCTGGTCGGCGGAGAGCAGGTGGGTGAAATCGTCGAGGTTGAAGTGGCACATCGCCTCGAACATCGAGGTCTCGACCACGCGGCCCCTGCCGGTGGTGTGGCGTTCATTGAGTGCGGCGAGGATGCCCAGCGCGGTGTAGAACCCGGTCATGGCATCGGCGATCGCCGGGCCGACGACGCGCGGGTGCTCGGGATTGACCAGCAGCCGCAGGAATCCGCTCGCGGCCTGGGCGACGGTGTCGAAGGCGGGGCGATCGCGCTCAGGCCCCTCGCTGCCGAAACCCGAGATCGAGGCGTAGACGAGGCGCGGGTTGATGGCCTGCAAGCGCTCGGCATCGACCTTCAGCCGCCCCGCCACGCCCGGGCGGAAATTCTGGATGAACACGTCCGCCTCCTCGACCAGCCGGTCGAGCACCAAAAGATCGCTTTCCTTCTTGGGGTCGATCGTGATTGAACGCTTGTTGCGGTTGTAGGTCTGGAAGTGGGGCGAGTAGAGTTCGCCCTTGAAGCTGCGAAAGGGATCGCCCGTCCCCGGCTGCTCCACCTTGATGACATCCGCGCCCATGTCGGCGAGCAGCATCCCGGCGGCAGGGCCGGTGATGAAGGTGCCCATTTCGAGCACAGTGACGCCTGCGAGGGGCCGAGCGGTCATCCTACAAATCCCATCTGCTTGCCTTGATGCTTGCGTGACCCTATAATCTTCGCATACCGAAATCAACTTCGAATAACGAAAAGGCATGGACCCATGCGCATCGGCAAGCAGGACAACGCGGTGACCTCGATCTGCACTTCGGATGCGACCAGCATCACGGTGCGGGGCATGGACCTGTGTTCCGAGGTGATCGGTCATGTCGACTTCACCTCCTATTTCTGGCTGCTGGTGACGGGCACCATGCCGTCCGCCCCCCAGAAGGCGCTGGCCGATGCGGTGCTTTGCGCAATCGCCGAGCATGGCCTGGTACCCTCCGTGGTCGCCACCCGCATGACCTATGCCGCCGCGCCCGAGGCCTTCCACGGCGCGGTCGCAGCGGGGCTGCTGGGTTGCGGCAGCGTGGTGCTGGGGAGCGCTGAGGTCGCGGGGCGGTTCTACGCGAAGGTCGTTGCCGATGCAGAAGGCGCGGACCCCGCCGCCACCGCGATCGCGGCGATCAAGGCCCTGCGCGCCGAGAAGCAGGCGATCCCCGGCTTCGGGCACCCCCAGCACTCGGGCGGCGATCCGCGCGCGCACCGGCTGCTGGCGCTCGCCGCCGAGCACGGGATGGAAGGCAAGCACATCGCGATGCTGCGCACCATCGAGGCGGTGCTGCCCGAGGCCATCGGCCGCGCGCTGCCGATCAACGTCAACGGCGCGATCCCCGCGGTTATGCTCGACGCCGGCTTCCCGCTCGCCGCGCTCAAGGGCATCTCGCTCCTCGCGCGCACCGCCAGCCTCATCGCCCACCTGCAGGAGGAGACCGAGCGCCCCATCGGCTTCATCATGTCGGGCGCGGCGGCGGAGCGCATCGGGTTCGACGACGGCAGCGAAGGCATCGAATAGCTTGATCCCGCGCCCGCCCCGCGCCACTCTCCGGCGGCGACAGGGGACGGGCATGAACGGACGGCATCTTGTTACACTGGCAGCGGCGCTCACGGCGTCTCCTGCGCTCGCCGACACCCCGCTCGGCCTCACCGAAACCGAGCAGGCCGCCCCGGCCCTTCCCCCCATCCTCGCCCCGCGCGCGCGTGCCGCACTCGAGAACCGTATCCTGCGCGAGCGACTCGACACCCTGATCCCGCAGATCATGCGCGCCGAGGGGATCGACCTGTGGCTGCTGGTCGCGCGCGAATACTTCGAGGAGCCGGTGGTCGCCACCATGCTCGATGCCGAGAATTTCCACGCGCGGCGGCGGACCATTCTCGTCTTCCACGATCCGGGCGAGGGCAAGCCGGTCGAACGCCTGACCGTTAGCCGCTATGGCCTCGGTGGACTGTTTGCGCCGGCGTGGGATCCGGACAAGCAGCCCGACCAGTGGCAGGCGGTCGCGGACCTCATCGCCGCTCGTGATCCGAAGAAGATCGCGATCAACTCCAGCGACCTCACCCAGTTCGCCGACGGGATGACGCTGAGCCAGTACGACCGCTTCATGTCCGCCCTGCCCCCCGCGCTCCACGAGCGCGTGACCAGCGGCGAGGGGCTGGCGATCCGCTGGCTCGAAACCCGCACGCCTGTCGAGATGGAGCTCTACCCCACCGTGGTCCGCATCGCCCATGCGGTGATCGGCGAGGCCTTCTCGAGGAAGGTCATCACCCCCGGCGTGACCACCGCCGAACAGGTCCAGTGGTGGTACCGCGACCGGCTGATGCAACTGGGGCTCGCGCCGTGGTTCCACCCCTCGGTCGCGATCCAGCGGCAGGGGCGCGAGGGGATGATCGAGGGCGACGAGGTGATCCGCCCTGGCGACCTGCTCTGGACCGATTTCGGCATCACCTACCTCAGGCTCAACACCGATACCCAGCACCTCGCCTATGTGCTGAAGCCGGGCGAGACCGAGGCCCCGGCGGGGCTGCGGGCGGGGCTCGCCAACTCCAACCGCGTGCAGGATTTCCTGCGCGCCGCGTTCAAGCCGGGCCGCTCGGGCAACGAGGCGCTGGCCGAGGCGCGGGCGAAGTCCATCGCGGCCGGGCTCGATCCCTCGATCTACACCCACCCCATCGGCCACCACGGCCACGGCGCGGGGCCTTCGATCGGCTTCTGGGACAACCAGCAGGCCGACCCGCGCGGGAGCGGCCCGATCCGGCCGAACACCGCATGGTCGATCGAGCTCACCTCCTATGCAGCGGTGCCCGAATGGGGCGGGCAGCGCGTCGACTTCCGCACCGAGGAGGACGCCTTCTTCGACGGCGAGAGCGTGCGCTTCATCGACGGGCGGCAGACCGCGATCACGCTGATTCCTTCGGATTAGCGGCTCGACGATCCGGTGCCCCGCGCGCGGGTCTTCACCCGGTACACATCGGATTGCGCGGTAATGTAGAGGTCGGACAGCTCGGGCCCGCCCCAGGCAAGGTTGGTCGCGTGCTTGGGGGTGGCGAGCCGTTCGATCACCTCGCGGCGCGCCGGATCGACCACGCAGATCCCGCCGGGGCAGGTGACATAGACCAACCCCTCGCGGTCGACCCGCAGCCCGTCGACCCGGCCCGGCTTGCTCTCGTCGGTGACGTCGACCACCAGCCGCTTGCCCGATGCGGTGCCGTCCGCCGCAAGGTCATAGGCCCACACGGTCTGCGTCGCGGTATCGCCGACATAGAGCACCTTCTCGTCGGGCGAGAGCGCGAGGCCGTTGGGGCGCGAATGCGCGGCGTCGATCAGCATCATCCGTCCTGTCACCTCGTCGAGCGCGAAGACGCCCGAAAACGCCAGCTCGGCCGCGCGCTCGCCGAGGCCATAGGGCGGGTCGGTGAACAGGATCAGCCCGTCGCTGCGCACCACGACGTCATTGGGGCTGTTGAGGCGCTTGCCCTGATAGGCCTCCACGATCACCTGCCGCCCGCCCTCGGGCGTCCAGCGGGTCAGCGCGCCGCTGCCGTGCTCGGCATTGAGCAAGCGGCCTGCAAGGTCGAAGGTGTGGCCGTTGGCGTTCATGCTGGGCGCGTAGAGCAGCTTCGCGCCGGTCTCTCCGGGGGTGTGAGCATGGACCGCATCGCCCGGAATGTCGCTGAAGATCAGCCGCGTGCCGTCCCACGCCGGGCCCTCGGTGAAGGTGTAGCCGGTCGCGACCGTCTCGAGGCTTTCGGCGATGATGCGCGGCTCGGCGACCACCAGCGTCCCTTGCGCACTCGCCCCGGCGCTCTCCTGCGCGGGCGCGGCGCTCGCCAGCAGGGTGGCTGCGGCGATGCCGATGCCTGTCCGAAGCCTGCCCATCGCGTACCTCTCCGCTCGTTTCGTCCTGCCCCGACACTGCCCCGCCGCGCGATCGCGTGCCAGCACTTTTGAGGGGTTCGGCGAGGCTTGCAAGCATCGCCCTCGGGGGGCATTGGGGGCGCGAGACAGGAGAGCCCCACATGCGTCAGATCGACCACTTCATCGTCGGCGACAGCCCCGCCCCCACCCGCAAGCACGCCATCTGGAACCCCTCGACCGGCGAGGTGCAGGCCGAGGTTGCGCTCGGCGATGCCGCGCTGCTCGCCCGCGCGGTAGAAACCGCCAAGCGCGTCCAGCCCG
Source organism: Erythrobacter donghaensis (assembly GCF_001557325.1). GTDB lineage: Bacteria > Pseudomonadota > Alphaproteobacteria > Sphingomonadales > Sphingomonadaceae > Erythrobacter > Erythrobacter donghaensis_B. The sequence continues at coordinate 7,129 of NZ_LSJS01000023.1, read as the reverse complement.
GTTGGGCCGCCACCAACCCGCAGCGCCGCGCGCGGGTGATGTTCGCCTTCAAGGAGTTGGTCGAGGCGAACATGCAGTCGCTGGCCGAAATGCTTTCGAGCGAACACGGCAAGACCGTTCCCGACGCGCGCGGCGACGTGCAGCGCGGGCTTGAGGTGATCGAATATGCCTGCGGCCTGCCGCAGATCATGAAGGGCGAATACACGCATGGCGCGGGGCCCGGGATCGATGTCTATTCGATGCGCCAGCCGCTCGGGATCGGCGCGGGGATCACGCCGTTCAACTTCCCGGCGATGATCCCGATGTGGATGTTCGGGATGGCGTGCGCGGCGGGCAACGCCTTCATCCTAAAGCCCTCGGAACGCGATCCTAGTGTGCCGGTGCGGCTCGCCGAACTGTTCCTCGAAGCGGGTGCTCCTGAAGGCCTTCTACAGGTCGTCCACGGCGACAAGGAGATGGTCGATGCCATCATCGACCACCCCGATATCGCCGCGATCAGCTTCGTGGGGAGCTCCGACATCGCGCAGTACATCTACGCGCGCGGCTCGGCCAACAACAAGCGCGTGCAGGCCTTCGGCGGGGCGAAGAACCACGGGATCGTGTTGCCCGATGCCGACCTCGACCAGGTCGTCACCGATCTCACCGGCGCGGCCTTCGGCTCGGCGGGGGAGCGCTGCATGGCGCTGCCCGTGGTGGTGCCAGTGGGCGAGGAGACGGCCGAAAAGCTCAAGGAAAAGCTGCTCAAGTCGATTGCGGGCCTGCGGATCGGTGTCTCCAACGATCCCGAGGCCGATTACGGCCCGGTCGTCACGCCCGAACACAAGGCGCGGATCGAACAGTGGATCACCACCGCCGAGGAAGAGGGCGCCGAGATCGTCGTCGACGGGCGCGGGTTCACGCTGCAAGGCCACGAGAAGGGCTTCTTCGTCGGCCCGACGCTGATCGACCGCGTCACGCCGCAGATGCGCTCCTATCAGGAGGAGATCTTCGGCCCCGTGCTCCAGATCGTGCGCGCGCATGATTTCGAGGAAGCGGTGCGCCTCCCCAGCGAGCACCAGTATGGCAACGGCGTCGCGATCTTCACCCGAAACGGCCACGCCGCGCGCGAATTCGCGGCGCGGGTGAACGTCGGCATGGTCGGGATCAATGTGCCGATCCCGGTTCCGGTCGCCTACCACTCCTTCGGCGGGTGGAAGCGTTCGGGCTTCGGCGATATCGACCAGTACGGCGTGGAAGGGCTGCGGTTCTGGACCAAGAACAAGAAGATCACCCAGCGCTGGCCCGACGGCGGGGGGGATGGCTCAAACGCCTTCGTCATCCCGACCATGGGGTGAGGCGGGTGCGGGTCGCCGCGTGGTAACGCGAAAGACAGCCCCCATGTGATCGGCTTTCTGTCTGTGCTGGCAAGTTTCGCGCGCCCCTCGGGGTGGGCAGACTTGCGGCAGCGAGAGAAGGAACATGATTATGGCACAGGCGGCAAGAGCGCGCAGGCCGCGCATGCGGCTAGCGGCGCTCGCTGTCGGCTCCGCTCTGGCCACGACCGCCTCCGCGGGCGATCGGGATGCGGCGGCACCGGGCGGCGCAGCCAGCTCCGCCGCGGTCGCGGCCCCGCCTTCCGCTGCCACCATCCCCGCGCGCTTCCTCGGCGTGTGGGATAGCGAGACCGGCACCTGCGCGCCGGAGTCCGACTTCCTGCTGAGAATCGCGCCGAACGGTATCGGCTTCATCGAGAGTTACGGCACGCTCACCCACGTTACCGAAAGCCCGGACGGCGAAGCGCTGATCGGCCTCGCGATGGAAGGCGAGGGCGAACAATGGGAAACGACCATTACCCTGTCCCTCATGGGCCAGGGCGCTGACGAACGGCTGATCTTGCCGTTCGAAGACAGGGTAGGCATGCCCGTGCCGCTGCGCCTCAAGCGCTGCCCCGCCTGACCCGCGCCCGCAACGCCTGCGAACCCTTCGCAATCCGCTCTTGGCTAATCGCGCGCTTTCCGGCTAAGGCCCCGCCCATGCCCAGCCTGCCCCTGTCCGCCGCGCGCGCCAGCCTCGCGCGCTAGAGCCCATGAAGCAGGTTTTCGCCAACATGGGCTGGCTGCTCGGCGGGCGCGGGTTCAACGCCGTGCTGAGCCTGCTCTACCTCGCCATCGCCGCGCGCACGCTGGGGACCGACGGTTTCGGCCATTTCGCGCTGATCATCGCGCTGGGGCAGGCGGTGACCGGCTTTTCGAGCTTCCAGACCTGGCAGTTCATCGTCCGCTGGGGCGCCGACCCTGAGAACCCCGGGGTCGACATCGCCCGCGCCCGCGAGGCGACGGGCTTTGCCGTGGCGCTCGACCTGCTGTCCTTCGCGGGCGGAACCATTGCCGCCGCCGTGCTGGTGCTGACCGCGCCGCTGTGGCTCGACGTGCCGGCACAATTGCTGTGGCTGACCTTCTGGTATTGCGTGATCTCGGTCGCGACGATCCGCACCACGCCCACGGGCATGCTGCGGCTCCACAACGAGTATGGCAGGGCGACCTGGGCCGAGGCGGTGCAGCCGGTGATCCGCGCCGTGGGTGCGGGGCTCGCATGGTGGCTGATGCCCGACGTGACCGGTTTCATCCTCGCCTTCGCCGCTTCCGAAATCGGCACGGCGTTGGCGCTGTGGGCGGTCGCGGTGCGGGTGCAGCCGCTGAGCCTTGCCTCGGTCAGCCTCAAGGCGATCCCCGCGCGTCACAAGGGCGTGTGGCGCTTCGTGGTCTCGACCAACCTGTCGAGCAGCCTTGCGGTGGCGGGCAAGCAGGTGATGATCCTGCTGGTGGGCACCTTCGGTGGGGCCTATCTCGCGGGCGGCTTCCGCATCGCCAACCAATTGGGCGTGGCGCTGATCGCGCTGGCGCAGACGATCTCCAAGGCGATCCTGCCCGAGCTGGTGCAATCCAAGAGCGGCGCGGTCGAGATCGCGCGGCGCATGGCGAACATCGCCGCGATTGCCGGGGTGACGGCAGTGGTCACCGCGATCCTGTTCGGCCGCCCCGGCCTCGCGCTGATCGCGGGCGAGCAGTTCACCGGCTTCTACTGGGCGATGATCATCCTCAGCATTGCGGGCGCGGTCGAGCTGGTCGGGGCGAGCCTCGAAAGCCTACTGATCTCGGCGGGCAAGGCCCATGTCGCCTTCCTCGTCCGCCTGTTCCCGACGATCCTTGCGCTCCTGATGCTCGAGATGGCGATCGACTGGAAGGGCGCGCAGGGCGCAGGCTTCGCGGTACTTGGATCGAGCCTGCTCGCGGTGGTCGGCTTCTACGTCGCGATCGTGAACCTCAAGCAGTTCCGGCTGGTGGTCGAGCCTGACGAAGAAGGGGCGGACAAGGTTCCGCCAGCTCGCTGACTCCCCCCTCCCCTTGCGGGAGGGGGTTGGGGGAGGGGACGAGGCCGAAGGCCTCGCCGCGTGGCCGCTGGCGTGGAGCCCCCTCCCCCCGGCCCCCTCCCGCAAGGGGAGGGGGAGAAGGGCGTCATCCCTCGTAAGCGAGCTTCGGCTTCCTTGCCGCACCGGTTTCATCGAGCCTGCGCCGCGGCGAGTAATAGGGCGCCTGCTTCAGCGCCTCGTCCCCCGCCAGCGCGCGCTCGACCACACCGCGGAAGGCCGCGATGAACTGGTCGATCGCGGCCTTGCTCTCGGTCTCGGTCGGCTCGACCAGCATCGCGCCGTGGACCACCAGCGGGAAATACACCGTCATCGGGTGATAGCCCTCGTCGATCAGGCCCTTCGCCACATCGAGCGTCGAGAGGCCATTGGTGAAGTCCTTGTCGCCGAACAGGGCTTCGTGCATGCACGGGCCGCTGGCGCCGAACGGCGCATGGAGGATGTCCTCCATGCTGCGCAGGATGTAGTTCGCGTTGAGCACCGCATCCTCGGCGACCTGCTTCAGGCCATCCGCGCCGTGGCTGAGCATGTAGGTGAGTGCGCGGGTGAACATGCCCATCTGGCCGTGGAAGGCGGTCATGCGCCCGAAGCTCGGCCCGCGCTCCTCGCGGTTCTCTTCCTCGACGAGGTAGAAGCTCCCCTCGCCGTCCTGCCGGATGAAGGGCAGCGGGGCGTAGGGGGCGAGCGCTTCGGACAGCACCACCGGCCCCGAGCCCGGCCCGCCGCCGCCGTGCGGGGTCGAGAAGGTCTTGTGGAGGTTGATGTGCATCGCATCGACCCCGAGATCGCCCGGGCGCACCTTGCCGACGATGGCGTTGAAGTTCGCCCCGTCGCAATAGACATAGCCGCCCGCGGCATGGACCGCATCGGCGATTTCGCGGAAGTCCTTCTCGAACAGACCGCAGGTGTTGGGGTTGGTGATCATTACACCCGCAACATCCGGCCCCAGGCGGGCCTTCAATGCGGCGACATCGACGCGGCCTTCCGGCGTCGCGGGGATATCCTCCACCCGGTAGCCCGCGAAGGCGGCGGTGGCGGGGTTGGTGCCGTGGGCGCTCTCGGGCACCAGCACCACCTCGCGCGCGTCGCCGCGGGCCTCGTGCGCGGCGCGGATCGCGAGGATGCCGCACAGTTCGCCATGCGCCCCCGCCTTGGGGCTCATCGCGACGGCGGGCATGCCCGTGAGGGTGCACAGCCAGCCGCCCAGCTGGTGGATCACCTCGAGCGCGCCCTGCACCGCGTTCTGGGGCGCGAGCGGGTGGATGTCCGCAAACCCCGGCAGCCGCGCCATCTTCTCGTTGAGGCGCGGGTTGTGCTTCATCGTGCACGAGCCCAGCGGGAAGAAGCCGAGGTCGATCCCGTAGTTCTGGCGGCTGAGGCGCGTGTAGTGGCGCACCGTCTCGGGCTCGGTCAGGCCGACGAGGCCGATGGGCTCACTGCGGGCAAGCCCGCCGAGGCGCGTGGGCGCGCTCGCATCCACCTGGGGCAGGTCGACGCCGGTCACGTCCGCGCGGCCGATCTCGAACAGCAGCGGCTCCTCGAGCATCAGCCCGCGGTTGCCGGTGGTGGTGACGGGGCCGGAATGCATCCCGTCCGCCGGGGTCATTTCGGGCTTCCAGCCGGAGGTGTTGGGGGCGTTCATCACACGGTCTCCTTGATGCTGGCTTCGAGCTCTTCGGCGAGCCGTTCGATATCTTCCTCGGTGGTGGTCTCGGTCACGGCGACAAGCAGCGCATGTTCGAGCGCCTCGACCCCGGGATAGAGCCTTCCGAGCGACACCCCGCCAAGGACGCCCCGGTCGGCGAGGTCGCGGATGATTTCGCGGGCGGGCTTGCCGCCGAGCATCAGGGTGAACTCGTTGAAGAAGGCATTGTTGAGCACCGCGACCCCCGGCACCTTGGCGAGGCGATCGGCGGCAAGGCAGGCGAGGCGGTGGTTCTCCGCCGCGAGCTCGCGCAGGCCCCGCTCGCCCAGCAGCGTCATGTGGACGGTGAAGGCGAGCGCGCACAGCCCCGAGTTGGTGCAGATGTTGCTGGTCGCCTTCTCGCGGCGAATGTGCTGTTCGCGAGTCGAGAGGGTGAGGACGAAGCCGCGCTTGCCCTCGGCGTCCGTCGTCTCGCCGCACAAGCGGCCGGGCATCTGGCGCACATGCTTGGGATCGCGCACGGCGAAGAGGCCAAGGTAGGGCCCGCCGAATTGCAGGCCGACGCCGAGCGACTGCCCCTCGCCCACCACGATATCCGCGCCCATTTCACCGGGCGACTTGATCGCGCCCAGCGCCACCGGCTCGGTGTTCACCACCACCAGCAGAGCGCCCTTGGCATGGGCGGCTTCGGCGACCGGGGTGAGATCGGCGATCCGGCCGAGGATGTCGGGATATTGCACCACGACGCAGGCGGTGTCCCCGTCGATCCGGGCGATCAGACCATCGAGGTCGGGCTCGGCGGTGATCGCCGGGAGCGCATCGGCGATCTCGTCGCCGGTGAAGTGCGCCATGGTCTTCACCACCTGCGCATAGTGCGGATGCAGCGCGCCCGAGAGCACCGCCCGCTTGCGCTTGGTGACGCGGGTCGCCATCGCGACGGCCTCCCAGCACGCGGTCGAGCCGTCATAGAGCGAGGCGTTCGCCACCGCGCAGCCATAGAGGCGTGCGACCTGCGTCTGGAACTCGAACAGCATCTGCAGCGTGCCCTGCGCGATTTCCGGCTGGTAGGGCGTGTAGGCGGTCAGGAACTCGCCGCGCTGGATGATGGTGTCGACGCTCGCCGGCACATGGTGGCGATAGGCCCCCGCGCCGAGGAAGAAGGGCACCTCGCCCGCCACCAGGTTCTTCGCGGCGAGCGCCTTCATGTGGCGTTCGACCGCCATCTCGCTCGCGTGCATCGGCAACCCGTGGATCGGGCCGTCCAGACGGGCGACTTCGGGCACATCGACGAACAGGTCGTCGATGGTCGAAGCGCCGATTTTCGCCAGCATGGCCTGCCGGTCGTTATCGGTGAGGGGGAGGTAGCGCATGGGAGAGGGTGTCCGTGGCTGGTGGTGGGAGGATCAGGTGTTGAGGGCAGCAAGGTCGCAAAGCGTGGCGGCAAAGCGCGCCGGGCCGGTGTGCGAGGTGCGCATCCACGGCGCGAGCCAGATGCGGAAACCGGCGGCGCGCACACGGTGGCAGAAGGCGTAGTCGTCGGACAGCATGTGCCCGGTGTCGGGATCGATCATCGGGTGGAACAGCGCCGCGAGCGTCTCGCCCACCAGCCCGCTCTCGCGGTCGAGCGCGTCGGCGCTGTAGGCCAGTTCCGGGTGGCGCGCGGCGAGGCTTTCGATCACGTCGCGGCGGATCACCATCAGCCCGGTGCCGGTGTGCTTAAGCTCGATCGGCTGGTCGAGCGCGAAGCTCGCCGCCGGCTCGAGCGGTTCGAGCGGGAACAGGCCTGAGAATTTCTCGAGCGCGGCAGGGTTGCCCTCGGCCAGCCCCTTGGCCGCGGCCGAGGCGACCAGGTTCCAGTTGATCTTCCGCTTGGGATAGGGCGCGCCGACCACCGCGAGGCGATCATCCGCGGCCATGCGCGCCGCCAGCGCGAGCAGCTCCTCGGGCACGAAGCCGACGTCGCCGTCGATGAAGACGAGGTGCGTCGCATCCGATTTGAGGAAAGCGGCGGCAAGCACGTTCCTCGCGCGGTCGATCACCGGATTGTTGCTGAGCCAGGCAAAGCTGCACCCCACCCC
>NZ_LSJS01000215.1 GCF_001557325.1 Erythrobacter donghaensis | reverse complement strand
GCAAAGTCTCGCTCAGCGGTTACGATCTGGCAAATCCTATTGCGCGGCCCCGGCGAAGCCCGCGCAATAGGATTTGCCAGATCGTAACCGCTGAGCGAGACTTTGCGGGTCATGTCCCCGCTCCGATTCCTCGCCCTCGGGTTTGCCGCGCTCGCCCTTCAAGGATGCCTCGCCAAGGCCGCGGTCGGCGTGGTCACAGCGCCGGTGCGCGTGGTGAGCAAGGGCGTCGACCTCGCCACCACCAGCCAGTCCGAAGCCGACGAAAAGCGCGGCCGCGAAATCCGCCAGCGCGAGGAGCGCATGGGCGAGCTCGACCGCGCCTACACTAGGGCGATGGAGCGCTGCGGCGAGGGCGATGACGAGGCCTGCGACCGCGCCCAGGCAATCCGCGCCGAGATGAAGGCGCTGGCGCCGGGGATCCCGGTGGAGCCTGAGGAAGACTAAGCCGCCGCGCGCCGCAGCCGATCGTTGATCGCGCGGCCCACGCCCTTCTCGGGCACTGGGGCGACCGCGATGCGCGGCTCCGGGGCGCGGGCGGCCTCGTGCAGGGCCGCGTAAAGGCGGGACGCGGCCTCGTCGAGATTGCCGCCGGCTGACAGGGTAACGTCGCCCTCGACCGCGCCGAAGCCGATCAGGAATTCATCCGGCTCAGCCCACTCGGCGTTCAGACGCAAGGGCTTGCCCGGCGCATAGTGGCTGGCGAGCTGGCCCGGTGCTTCGATTCTGGACCGCTCGCCCCTTCCGGCCCGTGGATAGGGCTCGTCCCAATAGTGTTGGTGCAGCGCATCCAGATTGATGGGACCGGGGCGCAGTTCCTCCCAGCTGCCATCGGTCCGGATCGCGACGATTGTCGACTCCAGGCCCTCCGCACAGGGTCGCCCATCGTCAAGAACGAGGTCGATCCGCCCGTCGAGCGTTGCCAGCACATGTGCCGCGCTGGTCGGGCTGACGAAGCCACTGCGATTGGCCGACGGTGCAGCGAGCGGGAAGGGGCAGGCCGCGAGCAAGGCTTGCATCACCGGATGGTTCGGGCTGCGCAGGGCAACCGTGGGCAGGCCCGCGGTCACGGCGGGCGCGAGATTTGCGCCGGGCCTCAGCGGCACCACCATCGTCAGAGGTGCGGGCCAGACCAGATCGGCAATCACATCGGCCTGATGCGGCAATTCCGCCAGTTCCCGCGCCTGCTCCACCCCGCGCACATGCACGATCAGCGGATTGAAATCCGGACGGCCCTTGGCGGTGTAAATCTTCGCGACCGCCTCGGCGCTGTCGGCCCGCGCGGCAAGCCCGTAGACCGTCTCGGTCGGCACCGCCACCAGCCCGCCCGATTCGAGGATTCGCGCCGCCTCGGCGATCCCTTCGGCATCCGCCAGCCGCACTTCCGTAACGTTCTTGCCGCTCATGCCCCGGCGCTATATTCGTTTGCCCGCCCTGCCAAGAGCGCAGCCCCCGCAGACCCGCAAGGACGCCCCCCAAGTGACCCCCTTCACCCCGCCGACCGCCGACCAGCTGCTCGCCATCCGCGTCAATGCCGGGATCGACGAGCTGGCCACGAGCGAACGCTTCGCCCATGCCGAGCCCGACCTTGTCGAGGCCATCGTGGAAGGCGTCGGCCAGTTCGCGGCCGGGGAGTTCGCACCGCTCAACCGCATCGGCGACCTCGAGGGCGCGAAGCTCGAAAACGGCGTGGTGCGCCTGCCGGAGGGCTTCGAGGCCGCCTATCACGCCTATGTCGCGCAGGGCTGGAACGCCATCGCCTCCCCCGCCGCCCACGGCGGTCAGGGCCTGCCCTTCACGCTGGCCTGCAACGTCCTCGAAAACCTCGGCGCGGCGAACATGGCCTTCACCCTGCTCCCGATGCTCAGCGTCGGTGCGATCGAGGCTTTGGAGCACCACGGCTCCCCCGCCCAGCAGGCGATGTATCTGCCCAAGCTGGTCAGCGGCGAGTGGTCGGGCACGATGAATCTCACCGAACCTGCCGCGGGGAGCGATGTCGGCGCGCTGCGCTCGACTGCCGAACCGATCGAGACCGGCGAACACGCGGGCAAGTACCGGATCACCGGCCAGAAGATTTATATTACGTGGGGCGAGCATGACCTCGCCGCGAACATCATCCATCTGGTGCTGGCCCGCCTCCCCGGCGCGCCGGAAGGATCGCGCGGGATCAGCCTCTTTGTGGTGCCCAAGTATCATGTGAACGCCGATGGCAGCCTCGGCCCGAAGAACGACCTGCGCTGCGTCAGCCTCGAACACAAGCTCGGCATCAATGCCTCGCCGACCTGCGTGATGAGCTACGGCGACAATGGCGACTGCATCGGCGAGCTGGTCGGCGCGCCCAACAAGGGGCTCGCGGCGATGTTCACGATGATGAACAACGCGCGGATTAATGTCGGCAACCAGGGCGCGCAGATCGCGGAGCGGGCGACCCAACAGGCGCTCGCCTATGCCCGCGACCGGGTCCAGTCGGCGCGCGCCGGTTCGCCCGACAAGACCCCCGTGGCGATCATCGAGCACCCCGACGTGCGCCGCATGATCCTGCGCATGAAGGCACTCACCGAAGGCGTGCGCGCGCTGCTCTATTACTGCGCCGGACAGGTCGATCGCGGCAATCTCGGCGACGAGGCGGCAAAGACCCGCTCGGAGATCCTTGTGCCCTTGCTCAAGGCATGGGGCACGGATGTGGGCGTCGAGGTCTCCGGCCTCGGCATCCAGATCCACGGCGGCATGGGCTTCGTCGAGGAGACCGGTGCCGCCCAGCACTGGCGCGATTCGCGCATCGCGCCGATCTATGAGGGCACCAACGGCATCCAGGCCGCCGATCTCGTAACCCGCAAGCTGGGGCTCGAGGGCGGCGAGGCGATTTTCGCTCTGTTCGATACCATCGCGCGCGAATCCAGCGAGGAGCCGACGCTGTGCGCCCTCGCCCGGGACTGCGCTCGCGTGGCGCTGTGGATGCAGGACGAGGCCAGCCTCGATGATCGGCTGGCCGGAAGCGTTCCCTTCTGCACCATGGCCGCCGTCGCGGTGGCGGGTTGGCAGCTGATGAAGCAGGTACAAGCGGTGGCCGCTGGTGCGGCGCCCGAGCTGGCCGCGATCAAGCCCGTCACGGCGCGCTTCTTCCTGGATCGCATCGTCCCCGAAGCGGCCGGACTCGAATCCTCGGCCACCGCCGGGGCAGACCTGCTCTACGCCCTGCCGGCCGAAGCGCTGGTCGGCTGAGGTGGAAGACGGCGGGGCGCTCGAACGGATAGCCGCCGCGCTCGAGCGGCTGGCCCCTGTGGCCGCACCGCCAACCGACTGGCTCGCCCATCCC